>PKZM01000148.1 GCA_003133065.1 Acetobacteraceae bacterium | reverse complement strand
ATGCAGGTCGATCATGCTTCCATAGCCACTCACCTTCCGCATTAAAGCTAGCCCATGTCCAGGCAGAGTATGAACGGCAGATGGTGAGCAACGCGATATCTGCCGGCGAAGTAGGACAGGTGCCGAGGTATTTGAAATCTTCCAGGTCATTCTCGTAGTCGATCCCGACAAAGCAGACGGCCAGCGTACCTTGAAAATTGAAACGTCTCTGCCTCATTACCGGTAGGTTTTTGACCTGTTCCAGCGTGGGATGGTTTTCAAAAATACAATCGAGAAGAGCCACGCCGATAGCTTCACCTTCAAAGCCAAAGACCTTTATTGCGGCAAATCTTCCGGTTTCTTTGGGACCACACTCCATCTCCGGGGTCGTCTGGAAGGAATAGAAGTCCCCGGCGAAATAGGGGCGCCCCGCCGGCCCCACAGTCACTTTCTTGGAAACCATCCCATTCCTGCCCGAATCCCGCTTGCCGAACGAGCGGCCCCCACCAGGCCACGTGGCCAAGTGTCAATGGCTGATCGTAGTAAGATGACCCAACTATAAGCAACGTCGGACCCTGAAGCGACGGACGACAGGCCCTTATCCGGCCATCAGAGTGCTATGGCGTAGACATAGTGCTCATCATCGTCGGTCGTGGCCCGCCAACCTACTCCACGCCCCTCAGCAACCGCCTGTCCTACGATGGCGTCACGATCGCCTCGGCGCCCCCGGCGATCGCCAGTTCCACAAGATGATTATCGCCTTCATCACGAAGATGGGGTCGCCACCCGTAGATCAGTTCCGGCGGCGTTGCAGCCTGCCGGAACGGCGTGCCCCCCGCGATCGAAGCGCCTGGACAGGCGCCCGTATATATGCGGATACCCGCGTGTGCATTTAGACGCATGGACCTCGCTGGTATTGTTGCCCCTCGTGCTGTTCCTCATCAGCGCGGGCTATCTGCTGTTCTGGGTGCAGGATCGCAGCCAGGCCGCGCTGCTCTGGATGGTTGGGGGTACGGCACTGCCGGCCCTGGGCTACGCGCTGCGCCTCAGCCTGCCACAGGCCCAGGCGGTGCTCATCGGCAATGCCGTCATCATGGCGGGCCTAGCCGCGCAGTGGATGGCATGCCGTGTGATTGCCGGGCGGCAGGCCTGGCTGTGGACCATGCCGGTCTGCGCGGGACTCTGGCTGGCCGAAACGCGGCTGCCCGGCTTCAGCGGCGATATCCATGTCCGCCTGATCGCCTTCAATATGCTGTCCTCCAGCCTGCTCGGGCTGTCGTTCCTGGAGTTGCGGCGCACCCAGGGTGGCAGCCGCTTTGCCAATCTTTGGGTCTCGGGATTGCTGCTGCTGCAATGGGCCTCCCAATTCGGCTGGGCGGTGCTCAATCTGCCGCTCTGGTCGCACTACCCCGCCTCGGCCGCGCTCACTGCCAGCCCGGGCTTCAGCTACCTGATGGTGCTGACGGTGGCCGCAACGATGCTGCTCAGTTTCGGCATCATCGCGCTGGTGCGCGAACCGGCCGAACTGCGGTATCGCCAGGCAGCCCTGATCGATGCCCTGACCGGCCTGGGCAACCGTAGGCGGCTGGACGAGTATCTGGACGAGGCGCTGCGGCGGGCCAGGCGGGCGGGCAGCTGCGTCGCCCTGATCATGATCGATGTCGATTTCTTCAAGATGTACAACGATCGCCACGGTCATGTGGCGGGCGACACATGCCTGCGCGCCATCGCCGAGGCCCTGCGCGCCGGACTCGTTCGCCGTGACGACCAGGTGATGCGCTATGGCGGCGAGGAATTCGCGGTGGTCCTGCCCGATACCGGCGAGCCGGCCGCCTTGCAGATCGCCGAAAAGCTGCGCCTGGCCGTGCACCGCCTCGCCTTGCCCCAAGCCGGGCGCGAGGGCGGGGTGGTGACCATCAGCGCGGGGATTGCGGTTGCCAAGGAAAATGCGGCGGCACAATCCCTGCTGCAGGCCGCTGACCAGGCGCTGTATTTGGCCAAGAAAGGCGGCCGGGACCAGGTTGGCCGGGCCGGGCCGGGCCGGGCAAGCGGATAAGGTCGCCCACGAAGGACAGGCTTCCCGCGGAGTGGCGGGGAAGGGAAGTGTTCTTTTTTGAAAAAAAGAACCAAAAAACTTTTGTTTGTTGGGGGGCGCTGCCGGCCCGGCGCGCGGCTTGACGGTTGGCAGAGCGGCGTGCGGTAGTGGTGGGGGTCGGGGCGAGAATGAGGCAATATGGGTTGGGGACAGGACGTAACGGATATCAGCGCGGATAGTCTTATCCAGACCCAAACATCGTCGATAACCTTGCGATGGTACGTGCTGTTCATCATGTGCCTGGGCTACGCGATCAATATCGCGGACCGGTATGTGGTGACCACGGTGATGGAGCCGATGCGGCTCGATCTGCACCTGAGCGACAGCGGCGTGGCGTTTCTGACCGGGCCGCCCTTGGCGCTGTTCTATGTGACGCTCGGCATCCCCATCGCTTGGCTCGCGGACAATGCCAATAGGCGGAATATTCTTTCCGCTGCGCTGATTGCGTGGTCCGGGATGAGCGCGTTATGCGGATTGTCGCGCAATTACGGCCAGTTCCTGTTGGCGCGCGTGGGCGTGGGCGTGGGCGAGGCCGGTGGAACGCCGCCGGCGAATTCCATCATCGCGGATTATTTTCCGGCCGGGCGGCGGCCGATGGCAATGGCGATCTTTGCCCTGGGGGCGCCGCTGGGCGCGTATATGGGCGCGGATATGGCGGGGTGGGTGGCCAATGCGTATGGCTGGCGCGCCGCGTTCCTGGGCCTGGGTATTCCTGGGCTGATCCTGGGGCTGGTGGTGCTTATGACGATACGCGAGCCGCTGCGTGGGCGGCTGGATGCGGCGCAGGCCCCGGGGAAGCCCAGTTTTGCACAATCCATGACGTTTCTTTGGCAGCACAAGGCGGCCGTGCATGTGGTGATGGCCGGCGGCGTGGCGGCGCTGTGGGGCTGGGGATTGATGTGGTTCACGCCGACGTTTCTGCAGCGGACGTATCATCTCAGCGTCGGTGAGGCCGGCGCGGTGGTGGGGCCGATCCATCTGATCGGCGGCTCGCTGGCATCGGTTGCCACGGCGTGGGTGCTAGCCAAGCGCAAGTTTGTTGATCCGCGGCGGGTGCTGTGGCTGCTGGGCGGCGGGGTGGGTCTGGCGACGATACCTTCCTTCATCGCCTACCAGACCCATTCTCTGCTGCTGGCGCGGGTGATGTTCTGGATCTTCATCCCGGCGATCTATTTCTATATCGGGCCGACGATGGCGCTGGTGCAGAACCTGGCGCCGACGAAGATGCGCGCGACGTTCATTGCCGTTTCCCTGTTCGTGCCGAATGTTTTCAATCTGATCGTGGCGCCGCAAGGCGTGGCGCTGATCAGTGACATGACGGCGGGGCCGGCGGGGCCTGATGCGGCATCGTTGCGGCTGGCGCTGCTGATCCTGGCGCCGACGGGGTTTTGGGCGGCGTGGCATTATTGGGCGGCGTGCAAGACGGTGATTGCGGATCAGAAGGCGGCTATCGGGTATGTGTAAGCAAGTGTTCTTTTTTGAAAAAAAGAACCAAAAAACTTTTACTCATTCAGGTGCGCGTTGGCCCACGGTGTCGGGTGCAATAGGTAAAAGTTTTTTGCTTCTTTTTTTCAAAAAAGAAGATTTTTCTTCTTGATACTTCGGGGCGCTGAGACCTTCGTCGTCGGCAACCCCCCGCCCCATTTCGGCGGCCGTTACTTCGTATTCGTCAAGCTTCTCACAGATGACGGCATAAGCGGCCTCGGCGAGGCCTATTGCGTGCCGTTCTCGCCGCATCTGGTTGCCAGGATGATCGAAGACGTGTTCGATCGTTACGCGCGCGGGCGCGATCCGCACGATATCGAGGCGTTGTGGCGGCGTGTGTACTCCTCCGGCTTCACGCAGCACCCGGATTTGACGCTGATGGGGGTGTTGAGCGCGCTGGAGATGGCGTGCTGGGACATTGTGGGCAAGGCGGCGGGTCAGCCCGTGCATCGTCTGCTGGGCGGGCGGGTGCATGAGCGTTTGCGGAGCTACACGTATATCTATCCGCGGCCGGGCGACCGGACGGATGTGTATCAGGATCCGGAGCTGGCGGCGGAATATGCCGCCGATTATGTGGCCCAAGGGTTCACGGCGGTAAAATTCGATCCGGTGGGGCCGTATTCGGCGTTTGATGGGCGGCAATTGTCGCTGGCGTCGCTGGCGCTGAGCGAGAGATTCGCGCGGCGCCTGCGGGAAGCGGTGGGGGACAAGGCTGATCTGCTGTTCGGCACGCACGGGCAGATGACGGCCGCTTCGGCCATACGGCTGGCGCGGCGGCTGGAGCCCTACGATCCGCTGTGGCTGGAAGAGCCGGTGCCGCCCGATGCGCCGGAGGAGATGGGCAAGGTGGCGCGTGCGACATCGATCCCCGTGGCGGCGGGGGAGCGGCTGGCGACGAAGTATGATTTCGCGCGTGTTCTGGCGGCGGGGGCCGCGGCAATTTTGCAGATGAATTTGGGTCGCGTGGGCGGGTTGCTGGAGGGCAAGAAGATCGCCGGGATGGCGGAGGTGCATCATGTGCAGATTGCGCCGCATCTGTATTGCGGGCCGGTGGTGGGGGCGGCGAATATTCAGTTGGCGGCGTGCAGCCCGAATTTCCTGATCCTGGAGGGGATCGAGAGATGGGGCGGGTTCCATGCGGAAATTTTGGTGACGCCGATCCGCTGGGAGGATGGGTATGTGATCCCGCCGGATACGCCGGGGCTTGGGGTGGAGTTGAACGAGGCGGTGGCGCGGGCGCATCCGTATGAGGGGGATGAGCTGCATTTGGAGATGACGCAGCTGCCGGTCATCTGAATACAAGGATAGGAAGGCCTTCTTTTCTGAAGAAAAGAAGCAAAAGACTTTTGACTGTCTGTCGCGGACCAGGCGAGCGGCGTGCGCACAGGAATTCCCGTACCATCGTGGTAACTTGATTATAGCACTTCTTCCGGCCAAGATATGACAACGGGCCGGGAGATGTACAGATGTTGCGCGGGATGCTGCTGTTGACGGCAATACTTGCGCCGCGCCTCGCGGCCGCCGCGCCACCTGCATCGTCGAACGCGTTTCTGGCCACCATCGGGGTGGTCACGCATATGGCATATACGGATGGTGAATATGCCAATGTGCCGCAGGTGCTTCAGAGCCTGCAATATGTCGGGATTACCGCGGTGCGTGACGGCATCAGCAACGGGTACGATCCCCTATCGGGGCAATGGAACGGTTCGGCACAGCTCTCCACGTATCTGACCATGGCGCAGGCGGGGGTGAAGTTCAATTTTCTGACGTTCGCAGGCGGGCCGGTCACCAGCACGGCGCTCACCGGGCAGCTCAATCTGATGCAGCAGGTGGAAGCGGCCACACCCGGCAGCGTGGTGGCGCTGGAAGGGCCGAACGAAATCAACAATCAGCCGGTTACCTGGAACGGCGCGCCGGATGCCACCTGCGCGGAGGAACTGGCCGACGCGCTGGAACTGCAAAAGGCGTTGTACAAGGCGGTGCACACCAACCCGGCGTGGAAAAACGTCAAAGTTGTGATGCTGACGGGGGCCAATGCCTATCTGGGGGCGGATTCCTGTTCCCTGCCGGATCATCCGAATGTGGGTGTTGTGAAGGGGTATGCGGATTTCGACAATCAGCATCCGTATCCGCCCAATGGCGCGGCCCCGAACCCCTCGATCAATCCGGCGAATACCATTGCCGGCAATACCGCGCCGGAAGTGTATACCGAAACCGGCTATAGCAGCGGCGGCGGCACGAATGGCGCCGTCAGCCAGTATGTGCAGTGCATGTATGGGCTGGATCTGTTTTTCGATGCCGCATTCTACGGGGTTACGCGCACGTACTGGTACGATTTGCTGGATGCCTACGCGCCTGGCTCGCCGCAGGGCGATGATTCCTACGGGCTGTTCGATTATCTGGGCAACCCGAAGCCGCTGGCGATCGGCCTGCATAATCTGCAAGCCATCATGGCCGATACGGGCACCAGGGGCATCAAAGTGCCGGCGTTCCAGACAGCCGGGATGCCGGCCTCCGGCACCAGCCTGGCGCTGGGCAGGCGCGATGGCAGCAGCGGCGATTTCGTGGTCTGGGCCGAACCCACACTGTGGAACCAAGGCAGCGGCACGCAAGTGCAACCGAGCAGCGCGAGCGTCACCATCAGCCTGGGCCGCACCTACACCAAGGTGTGGGTGTACGACCCGACGAAGGGGATCAACCCGGTGCAGACCGCAACCGGGGCATCCCAGATTGTTGTCACGCTGGTGGACCATCCGCTGATCATCCGGGCGGAGTAGCCGCCAGACTCGGCCATGACGTGATACCAGCCGGCCGATGGAACGTTTTGACTATGTGGTCGTCGGCGCCGGCACCGCGGGGTGTGTGGTGGCGAGCCGGCTGTCGGAGGAGCCAGGCGCGCGCGTGCTGCTGCTGGAGGCGGGGG
This sequence comes from Acetobacteraceae bacterium, assembly GCA_003133065.1. Lineage (GTDB taxonomy): Bacteria > Pseudomonadota > Alphaproteobacteria > Acetobacterales > Acetobacteraceae > BOG-908. Next base: position 34,218 of record PKZM01000148.1, on the reverse strand, counting down.
GATCGGATCGCACGCTCTGGATCCAATTGCCGATCGGGTATGGGCGGACCTTCTTCGATCGCAAGATCAACTGGATGTACGATACCGATCTGGTTCCGGGGCTGAACTTCAGGTCCAGCTACTGGCCGCGCGGGCGGGTGGTCGGGGGGTCCGGGTCGATCAACGCCATGGTGTATGTGCGCGGGCGGCCTGAGGATTTCGACGATTGGCGGGCTTTGGGCAATCCGGGGTGGGGGTTTGCCGATGTGCTGCCCTATTTCCGCAAATCCGAGGATCATGATTGGGGCGACAGCGCGTTTCATGCGGCCGGCGGCCCGATGCATGTGACGGATATTTCCGGCCGGGTGCATCCTCTCTGTGCCACGTTCGTGGAGGCGGCGCGGCAGTTGGGATTTGCGGCGACCGCGGATTTCAACGGGCCGGAGGGCGAGGGCGTGGGGGTTTATCAGATCAACACGCGCGCAGGGGTGCGGGCTTCGACGGCGAATGCGTTTCTCAGGCCGGCGCTGAACCGGCGGAATGTGAAGCTGGAGACGCGGGCGCTGGCGACGCGGGTTTTGATCGAGGGTGGGCGCGCCACGGGGGTTGCGTATACGCGGCACGGGCGGGAGGTGAGCGTTGCAGCACGGCGGGAGGTGATCCTGTGTGGGGGCGCGATCAACTCGCCGCAGCTTTTGCAGCTTTCGGGTATTGGCGATCCGGCGGATCTGGCTGCGGCCGGGGTGGCGGTGCGGCATGGCCTGCCGGCGGTGGGGAAGAACCTGGCCGACCATCTGGCCGTTTCGTATTTTTATCGCTCCCGCACGCCGACGCTGAACGATGAGTTGCGGCCGCTTTGGGGGAAGGTCCGCGCGGGGCTGCGGTACTTGTGGGACCGCGGCGGGCCGCTCGCCATGAGCGTGAATCAGGGGGGCGGGTTCGTGCGGTCGGGCGCGGGGCTGGGGCGGCCGGATATGCAGCTCTATTTCAGCCCGGTGAGTTATACGCAGACGCCGCTTGCGGCGCGCAAGCTGCTGAATCCTGATCCGTTTTCGGCGTTTCTGCTCTCCTTCAACGCGTGCAGGCCGACGAGCCGGGGGGATATGGCGATTGTGTCGCCCGATCCGCGGCGGGCGCCGCGCATCAGGCCGAATTATCTCGCGACCGCACAGGATGTGGCCGATGCGGTGACGGGAGCGCGGCTGTTGCGGCGGTTGGCGGGCACGCGGCCGCTGGCGGATATCATTACGGATGAAATCTTGCCGGGCTTTGACGTGAAGACGGACGAGGATCTTCTGGCCGATTTCCGGGCGCGGGCGGATACGGTGTATCATCCGGTAGGGACATGCGCGATGGGGCCGGATGCGCGCGGTGCCGTTGTGGATTCGCGGCTGCGTGTGCATGGGGTTTCGGGGTTGCGGGTGATCGATGCCTCGGTGTTCCCCACGATCACCTCGGGGAATACCAATGCGCCAACGGTGATGGTGGCCGAAAAAGGCGCCGATATGATCAGGCAGGATTGGAAATGACGGGTGTTTCCGATGAGTCCGCGACAGCCGGATAAAAGTTTTTTGCTTCTTTTTTTCAAAAAAGAAGAGTCTTCCTTGTCTGTTGCATCCTTGACCGACAGCGTCAGCGTTTAGGAATGACTTCGTAGCCGGGTTCTTCGGGTTCGTCGTCGGTCATTTCGGCGGGGAAGCCCGTGCCCAGCACTTTCACGCCGCATTGTTCCTCGATGCGGCGGATGATGTTGGGGGAGTGTTCGCGCGGGCCGTATTTGGCCTGGCCGTCCTTGAAGATGCCGAGCACCAGGGGTGAGATTTCCAGGGGGACGTGAAGGTCCTGGGCAAGTTGGTCGAAGAGGCCGACATCCTTGATCACCAGATCCATGGTGAAGCTGATGTCGCGGCTGCCGTTCAGGATCACCTGGGATTCGGTTTCGTGCACGAAGGAATTGCCCGAGGAGATGCGGATCGCCTCGTAGGCGGTGTTCATGTCCATGCCGGCCACCTTGCACACGGTCAGGGCCTCGGCCAGGGCCGCCAGATGCACGGTGCAGAGGTAGTTGGTGACGACCTTGATTTCGGACGCCGAGCCCAAGGCCCCGGTGTGCAGGATCCGGCGGCCGAGGGATTTCAGCACCGGGAGCACGGCCTCGAAGGCTTCACGCCGCCCGCCGGCGAAGATGGAGATGTTGCCCGTATCCGCCCTGTGGCAGCCGCCGGAGACGGGGCAGTCCATGACCATCGCGCCGGTTGCTTCCACCAGGGCGCCGAGGCGGATGATGTCCGCATGGTCGGTGGTGCTCATTTCCAGCCAGATCTTGCCGGGGCCCAGCGCGGGCAGGAAGCCGTTCTCGCCCTCCACCACGGCGGCGCTGGCGGCGGGCGATGGCAGGCAGGTGATGATGAGATCAACCCCCTGCCCCAGCTCCAGCGGCGTTGCGGCGGCGCGGGCACCGCGGGTGACGAAGTGGTCCACGAGGGTGCGGTTCAGATCCAGCACCGTCACGTCGTGTTTGTTGCGGATCAGACTGCCGGCAAGTTTGCCGCCGACATTACCCAGCCCGATAAAGCCGATCTTCAAGATGTACCTCAACGCCGCGGGGCCACGGGCCCAAAGGAATAAAAGTCTTTTTGCTTCTTTTTCTTCAGAAAAAGAAGACTCTTTCTTTTTGCCGATCTACGCGGATCAGGAAGAAAGAGTCTTCTTTCTTGAAAGAAAGAAGCAAAGAACTTTTGCACTTTTGGGGTGGGTGCGGCGGCGCGGTGATTACTCCTGGTTCAACTGCGCCGTGACGGCGAGGCGCGCGAGGGCGGGGAGGGAATGGGATCCGGTGCGCTTCATGATGGAGGCGCGGTGGTTCTCCACGGTCCGCTGGCTGATGCCGAGATCGGCGGCGATGTTCTTGCTGGGGTGCCCGGCGAGAACCATGTTCAGGATCTGGCGCTGGCGCGGGGTGAGATCCGCGATGTGGCCGGCGGCAACCTCCCGCCAGGCGGCGCGCTTGGTGGAATCGCGCGTCAGGTCGATGGCTGCTTCGATCGAGCTGAGAAGCTCCGCATAGCCGACCGGTTTTTCGATAAAGTCGGTGGCGCCAGCCTTCATCGCCTGCACCGCCATCGGCACATCGCTGTTGCCGGTGATCATTACGCAGGCCAGCGTGTCGCCGGCCTCGCGCAAATGGCGCAGCAGGCCCAGGCCATCCATGCCGGGCAGTGTCGCATCCAGCACCAGGCAGCCAGCCTGGCCGTGCTGATAGGCTTGCAGGAAGGTTTCCGCATCGGGAAAGGCGCGGGCAATACGGCCGGCATCCCGGATCGCGGAGCACAGCGCTTCGCGCACGCCGGCATCATCATCGACGATGAAGACCGGCACGCTGGTATCCGCGGCAGCGCCGGCGCGGCGGTCCTGGATGGCAGGCAACCATGGCACGGGCGGGATCATGTCCTGAATGGCAGACGAGAGCGCCGCAAGCTCGACCGGTTTGCCGAGATGCAGGCAATTCTGGCCGGCCACGCTACGCAGGGTTTGCGTGGAGACATCGCCGGTGAGGATGATGACCGGCACTTCCCGGCGCAGCATACGCCGGATCGCCAAAGCGAGTTCCAGCCCGTTGATGCGGTTCGGCAGATTGTAGTCGGTGAGAATCAGATCCGGCTGGAGGGCGGCGCGGCCGATATGGGCTAGAGCACCGGGGCCGTCCTTCTCGGTTGTCACGCGATGGCCCTGGCTGCGCAGGAACATGTCCAGCAGCTCGGCGATGGCGGGATCATCTTCCACCACCAGTATGGTGGCGGCGCGTTCCGCGGTGCCCTGGGGCGCTTGCGCGGGCGGCTCCGGGGGGGTGGGCATCGGGATGACAGAGGAATCGGGCGCGCAGGCGATTTCGATCCCGAACACCGATCCGCGGCCGGGATAGGAGCGAACCGTGACGGCATGGCCGAGCAGATCCCCCAGGCGCCGTACGATCGGCAGGCCCAGGCCGAGGCCCAGGCTGCGCTCGCGCGCCGCATTGTGCAACTGGCGGTATTCCTCAAAGATCGCGTTGATATCCGTGGCGGAAATGCCGATTCCGGTATCGTGCACCTCGATGATCAGTTTTCCGCTCCGCCGCCGGCAGCCGACCAGCACCTTGCCATCAGTGGTGTATTTGAAAGCGTTGGAAATCAGGTTGCGAATCATTTGCGCCAGCAGGCGCTTGTCGCTGCGGATGAACAGGCTGCACGGCACCACACGAAAGCGCAGATGCTCCGCTTCCGCCTGCACAGTGAGTTCGTCACGCAGCCGATCGAACAGGTGATTGAGGCAGAATGTGGAGAATTCCGGACGGATGACGCCGGCATCGATCTGATTGATGTCCAGCAGCGTATTGAGCATGCCGGACATCGCTTCAACCGTTTCACCGAGGCGTACCACCAGTTTTTGCTGCGGCCCGCTGCCGGCATTCTTAGCCATCAAGGCTTGCAGCAGCGTCAGCGTTTGCAGGGGCTGGCGCAGATCGTGGCTGGCCGCGGCCAGGAAGCGGGATTTCGCCGCGTTTGCCATATCCGAACTTTCCTGGGCGGACTGCAGCACCCGCGCCGCCTGTTTGCGGTCCGTGATATCGGTGAAGGTGATGACGACACCTTCCACACCGCTCTTGTCGGTGCGGTAGGGCAGGATGCGGCGGATGAACCAGCTGGCGCCCCCGTCTCTCAGCGCAGGTGCCACGAGTTCGCGGTCGATGGGACCACCGCTGCGGAGCACAAGCTGGGCATCTTCGACAAAACGGTCATCGGGCACCAGCGCGTGCAAATCGGCCAGCGGCCGGCCGATGTCACTGGCAATGACACTGAAGATCGATGCGGTGGCGGGTGTGAAGAAGCGGATCCGCAACTCGCTATCCAGGAAGAGGGTGGCGATATCGGTGCTGTTGAGAACGTTTTGCAGGTCGGTTGCCGTTCTGCGCTGGCGTTCCAGTGTTTCCTGCAACTGGGCGTTCAGGGCGGTGAGTTCCTCGTTGAGGGACTGCAGCTCCTCCTTCGAGGTGAGCAGTTCCTCGTTGGTGGATTGATACTCCTCGTTGACCGAAAGGGCTTCCTCGTTGAACGCCTTCTGCTGCTCTGTGGAGGCATCCAGATCACGGATCGCGCCCTTCAGCTCGGTCGCCACCGCCTCCAGTTCCTGCTCCAGCTCGGCGATGCGCGGCGCAGTGGCAGCACGCGCCTGACCGGGGCGCGCGGCGGCGGCGATACGCGGTGCTGGCACGAAGCAGATCAGCAGAAAGGTCTCGCCGCCGCTGCTGACGGGCTGGATATCCAGATCGACCACCTCGCCGGTCTTGTCTTCCACCACGCGCAGGCCGCCGACGCGGATGCGCGATTTTTCCGCGTTGGCCTTCTGGATTGCCAGGCTCAGTTTGGTGCGCAAACCGGTGCGTGCCATGGCCAGTAGATCCAGGCTCGCATGGCCTGGGGAGATGCGCAGATAACGGTCCGTGGGGCCGATGGAGAACAGGCAGTGATGCTTCTGGTTGATCAGCACGGCGGCCGGTGCAAAACATTCCAGTACCAGCCTGCGGCTTATCTCCGCCAGGTCGGCCTGCCTTGGCGGGCCGGCCGGTTGGCCGAGCGCGGTTCGCGGCCGCGACCAGTCACCCCCCGAGGAGAGAAAATCATGCTCGCCCGGCCTGCTTCGGCCGATATGGCGATATATCCGTTGTGACTTCGATATGACTTCGAAGTGGTTCGCGCCACTGCCCACGGTTTCCGCGCTGCCGAGAACCAAGATGCCATCCTCGCGCAGGGCGAAATGGAAGGCGGCGATCACCTTGGCCTGTGCCTCGGGCTGAAGATAGATCAGCAGATTGCGGCAGGATACCAGATCCAGGCGGGAAAACGGTGGATCATTCAGAACATCGTGCACGGTAAATACCACGCTTGCCCGCAGATCCTGGGACACGCGATAGCCGTTCTCCTCGCGGATGAAGAAACGCGCGAGGCGCGACTGTGAGACGCCGGCGAGCGCGGCATCGGGGAAGAACCCCTCGCGCGCCGTGGCCACGGCTTCCGCATCGATGTCGGAGGCGAACATCTGCAGCTTGATCTCACGCGATGCGGCCGCGAGGTGCTCGTGGAACAGGATCGCCAGGGAATAGCTTTCCTCGCCGGTGCTGCAGCCGGCAATCCAGATGCGCAAAGGGCGATCCAGCTTTCGCGTTCGGATCAAATCGGGGATGATCCTGTCGCCGATCACCTCAAAGACACCCGCGTCGCGGAAGAAGCCGGTCACGTTGATCAGCAGGTCCTGTGCCAGCAGGTCGGTTTCCGCGGCATCTCGCCGCAGCACCTGCAGATATTGATCCATCCGATCGGGGGAAATTTCGGCCATGGCCATGCGCCGTTCCACGCGGCGCTGCAGTGTGCCCGGCTTGTAGAGCGTGAAATCATGCGGGGTTCGGTCGCGCAAAAGCCCGATGATTTCCGCCAGATGATCGGCAGGCGCCGGCATATCGGCGGGGTGGCCCGTCTGCGGCTCATGTTCAAGCACGTGGGCGTGCTCCACGAGCGCGGCAGCGATCTGACGTGCGGGGAGCACAAGATCCACCTCGCCCGTTGCCAGGGCGCTGAGCGGCATGCCGCCATACGTCGCATCCTGCGGCAACTGCGCCACCACCAGGCCGCCTTGCGCCTTGATGGCGTGCAGGCCCAGCGTGCCATCGCCGCCGGTGCCCGACATCACCACGCAGATGGCGCGGCTGCCATAGGCTTCCGCCAGGGAGGCCAGCAGAAAATCAAAGGGCAATCTGGCACCTTGGCGCGCAGGCAGGCGCGTGACGTGCAGCCTGCCGGGGGTGACGGACAAATGCGACGCGGGCGGAATAATGTAGAGATGGTCGGGCAGCAGAGCCATGCCATCGGCGGCTTGCACCACGCGCAACACGCAGCGGGCGGAGATCAGATCCACGAGCATGCTGTCATGCGTTGGATCGAGGTGCTGCACCAGGATAAACGCCATGCCAGTGCCCGGGGGTACGCTGCCGAACAGGGTAGTGCACGCCTCCAGCCCGCCGGCGGACGCACCGACGCCCACGACGGCAATCGCATCGGCAGTATCGTGCGGCTCGCGGGCCGGTTGCGCACCGGAACGCGCCACTGCTGATGAAGCCACTGGAATGGCCTGATTTTGCTTCGGCATGGCACTAACCTACCGAAATGATCGGCCGTCGCGGCGAGGGCCGTGATCAGATTAGCACGTTCGCGGAGCCGACGCCAATGCCACGTGTCGCCGTGCGGTGATTTACCCGACCCGAAGCTGCACGCCGGCATCATGAGTAGATTCCGAATCTACCCGATCGCACCGGAAGATGCGCAGATTGCGGGTTGACAATATGTGTCGGGAATTACAGGCGCGCACCGTCATGAGACCTGAACGATTGCTGTGCGTAACTCTGCCTGCGTCGCCAAGGCGTGCCCGACATGGTTGATGTTCTGGTGGCGGAAGACGATCCGATGATTGCAACCCTGCTGGGCGAACTGCTCGAAAACATGGGTTTCCGGGTCTGCGGCATTGCGCGGACGCATCGTGAGGCGGTGGACGCCGCCTTGAAGCTGAAGCCGGATTGGATGCTGGTTGACGCGCGGCTGGGATGCGATAGCGGCGTGGATGCGATGGCCGAGATCGAACGCAGCGGGAAGATACCACACGTGTTCATGAGCGGAAGCCACGTGGAGGGATTGCGTCATGCGCCGCTGCTTCTAAAGCCGTTTACCGAGATCGCGCTCGGCCGTGCCATCACGGCCGCGATGCGGACCGGCACAGATGGCTTTTGTTTCCCCCCAATCCGATAAAAGTTCTTTGCTTCCTTCTTTCAAGAAAGAAGAATCTCTTTCTTGCTTTCTGGCCTATCCCGCATCTTCGTTGAAAAAGCCAAGATAGAATTCCGCGATGGCCGCATCGGGAACGAACGGCGCGTAATAGCGATCGGAGAAGGTTGTGCTGCGCGGCGCGCTGCCGCTGCGTGCGTTGCGTGCCAGGGCAGCGGCGGCAGCACTGAATTTTTCCAGATAATCGTCCTGCGGCGTTGCGAACAAAGTGCGCGTTGTCAGCCTGGGCAGGTTTTCCGCCGTGGGATATTCAAACACCGGGCGATAGCAGCGTTCATGCCATTCCCCGCGCTTGAGCATTTCCGTGACGTGCTCATGGATCTGGGAGGCAAGAATGATCGGAAATGTCGAGACATGCGCGGCATCCCGGCTCATCCAGGGATTCCACAAGGTCACATCCTGTTGCTGCAGCCAGCAGGTGAGAAGATGCGCACCGTCCCATCGCGGCCGGATATCCGGAAAATAGCCGGCGAGGATGTCCGCATTTTCTGCATCGGTGTTCATGACAACGCCATCGAGAACCAGCGATGCGACGCGGTGCGGCGCGCGGATGGCGGCCTCCAGGGCGATCATCGCGCCGGTATGCGAGCCGAACAGATCCACCTGGTCGAAGCCCAGTTCGTCGATCACCGCGATCAGCCAATCGGCGAAGTGGGTAAGCGAGGGGTGGGCCCAGTGCGGGTGCACGGCGAGATCCGGCTTGTCGGATTCGCCGTTGGCGATGGTATCCAGGGCGTAGACGGGGCGCGATGCGGCCATGCCGTCCAGCAGACCCTCGAGCGTGAAGCCGGAGATCGGCGAGGCATGCAGCAGGATCACCGGGCGGCCTGGCGCCTCCTCCCGGAAGCGCATCAGCGTTTGGCCGTAGGGCGTATCGACATAGGCCCGGCTGAGGCGGCCGGGCCGGTCTTGCCGCGCCGGCACGGGCGGCGGGGGCGGTATGTCGCGGGCGAGCGTTGCAAGGATGGCCGCGTGCCGGGCGGTGGCGCCTTGGTCCACCTCATGGGCACGCGAGCCAAGCTGTGCGAGCCTGCCCGCGATGTCGTAACCGCCGGCCGCCCGCATGCCGTCGGCGTAGGCGGGGCCGGCGCGCAGCACGTCCAGCAGCATGCGGTTCAGCGCATCCGCATCCGGCACGTCACCGTAAACCCGCGTCTGCGGCCGGCGATCCCACCAGGGGGAAAAGATATACGCATCGCGCAGCGCGGCCCAATGGCGCACGAGATGCGTGCCGTCATAGGCGGGGACAAGGGGTGGGTTGTGGCGGGCGAAGTCCGCCTCACTGCACGGGGTGGCACGCGCGCGGGCACCGCACACCACCACGGCGGCGACGAGATCCGGTGCGCGCGCGGCGATTTCCGCGGCGACGCAGCCGCCCACACCCTCACCGTACAGAACGCAGCGCGTGATCCCCAGCGCACCGAGCACCGTGAGTGTGGCGGCAGCATAATCGCTGATCGATGGGGCGGTTTTGCCCAGGCCCTCCGACCCGCCATAGCCGGGCAGATCGAGTGCCACGACGGTGCACGCGTGTGCCAGGGCCTGTATCAGATCCAGCAGGGATTCCGATGAGCGCGGCGTATCGTGGAGCAGCACCACGGCCGGCCCGCTGCCGGCGCGCCGCAGATGCGCCTGCCGCCCATCGGCGTTGACGAAGTGGCGCGCGACCGGATGAGTGAGGAGCATGTTTTCGCCTGATTGAAGGAAGGAAGTGTTCTTTTTTGAAAAAAAGAAGCAAAAAACTTTTACCCATGGGGTACGCTGCCGGGGAGACGCGTACCGAAAGTCAAAAAGTTTTTTGCTTCTTTTTTTCAAAAAAGAAGACCTTCCTTACTTCCCTTTCTTGCCCTTTGTCTCCGGCAACGGCACGCTATACGTCTCCTTCGCCTGGCCCGGAAAATCCTTGAACGCCGCTGCGATCATCGGCAGAAAAGCCGGCTCATGCCCCGATTTGACGGGCGCGGTCACATCCACGCCGAGCACTTTCTCGTCGGGCTGCTGCGGCTTGGTCAGATCGTACATGGCGATCAGCACGTGGCCCTCGCCCGAATCCGAGGCGGTATGCCTGATCCCGGGGGCGGTGGCGGGGTCGGCAGCGTGTTGCGCATGATCGGGCGCCGATAGGCCGGCCGTGGTGCTGTCGCTGGCGCCGGCGGCGGGGGGCACGAAATCCTCGGGCAATTGCGGCTCAACCAGGTTCAGAACCACCGCGTAGCGGGCGTCGCGGGGATCTTCAACCGGCACGAAACCATGGGCCTGTATCTGTTTGGACAGCGCCACCGCGTAGCGCCGGTATTGCGTGTCGTTTTGTTCCTGCTCGGTCAGCAGGATGGTGAACCGCTCATTGCCCACCCCGGTGGAGAGGCGGCTTACCCTGGTGACGTCGATCGTGTCCGATCCGCAGCCGCTCACGCACAGCAACAGGCCGGCAAGCGCCGCTTGGGTGATCTTGTCTCGCATGATAGGGGGACCATTACCTGGGCATTCGTTCACAGGGGAGAGAACCTAGTCTGGCCATGGGAAGCTGCCAAGGCCCGCGGACCTTCATGCCGCGGGGTGGCCGCAGGCGCGGCAATTGCGACCTTTTGAAAAAACGCTATGCCGCATCGAGAACGCGTTGCAGCAGCGGCGAGAACGACGCGAATGGCATGGTCTGGATGCCGGTGATCTTGCCGCTGTCGTCCCAACGGCGCAGCCGCACGGCCTGCTGATAGAACGCAAGCTGGCGGAATGCGGCCACTTCCACCCCCGTCATCGGCCCACCCTGGAGCAGAAGACTGTGCCGCGATGCGGGGGAGAGCCGATCGTGGTAGCTTGCATCGGTGGCACAGAGGTACCGCTTGGCGGCCACATGCAGGCGGACGCAGTGCGTGACCGCTGGCGGAAAAAACCCGTCGAGCACCTGCGCGCCGGATTCATCGTGATGCTTGTCTTCGGTATCCTGAGGCGAATATTCACCGAATTCGCTGGTGAAATGGCCGATATCGTGCAGCAGCGCCGCGGCAACCAGGGTATCGGGCGCCCCTTCCGCCTGGGCCAGGCAAGCGGTTTGCAGCATGTGCTCGGCCACGGTCAGGTCCTCCCCGGCATAAGCCTCCGCGCCGCGGCGCGCGAAGATATCGGCGATCAGCGCGATGATGTCGCCACGGTTCGGGCTGGTGGCGGTCATGCGGCTTCCTCCTCCAGCGCGGCAAGGGTGGAGAGCAGGCTGTCGCGGTCCGCGTAGCAGCCTTGCAGCCAGCGTTGCCCGCTGCTGGTGATGGGCAGGCGGCCGTGCAGCACACGCAGGTTGTCGACGATGAAAAGCTCGCCGGGCTCCAGCTTGAAGGTGACCGCAAGTGCCGGGTCCTCGATCAGCTCGGCCATCTGGCGGTAGGCGGCGTAGTACGCGGCCATATCCTCATAGGGCACGTCGGTGAAGGCGGCGGCGGCGCGGTTGTTGAAGCGTATGGCGATCAGCTCGCCATCCGGGCCGAGTTCGATCATCGGCCGCTTGGCGCGGAGCCGGACGCCGGCGGTCCCCGTGTATTCGAACCGCGCGCAATGGCGGGCGAGCAGCGCGAAGCCCTGCGGCGATTGCTGGCGCAGCCGCTCGGCCACCATAAAACCATCGATGAGAAGGGAGTCGCCCCCCTGCACGGTATTGGCCAGGCAGGCGAGCATCTGCAGGCCGGGCGCCTGGTCGCGATAGGGATCGTCCGTGTGGGCCTGAAGGCCGAGATTGGTGTAGGCGAGATTATTGGGGTTCACCTCGGCACGGACATCGAACACGCGGCCGTAATTGGTCTCCCGCACATAGCCGAACAGCCGGGCGACCTCGGTGGGCGCGCCATCGGTTGTGGGCACGCCAGTGAGGCGGGCGAAACCATAGCGCGCGATGGCGCGCAGCCAACGGCGGCGGGCAGCCTTATCCTGAGCGACGGCGTGGAAATCCTCCACGGGCAGGTGGTCGGCCAGGCGCGAATCCCAGCGCGTGATCGCCTCGGCCGTCCAGCCAGGGGTTTGCGGCGACGGCGCGTCGTAGGCGCGGGCGAGCAGCCACGCCGGATCGAAGGTGACGCGCTTGCCTTCGGGTTCGAAGCGCAGATGCAGGCCCGCCTCCGACCACGCGGCCTCCGCAATGTGGGTTTCCGGCGGGATATCGCGCAGCGTGATCAGGCGCTGGCCATGGCCGGGGCCGCGAGTTTGCGCATCCTGCGCGTTGTCACGCAGCCAGATGGCGTGGAAGCGGTGCACCTCGCCGGCCAGGGTGACTTGCAGGGCGGCGCCTGCGTCGAGGAGCTGGAGGGGTGACATGGGGGGTGTCCAGTCGAGAGGAAGAACGAGTCTTCTTTTTTGAAAAAAAGACGCAAAAAACTTTTGACTTTTTGGCCCGGGGCGGCGGGGGACCGCATCCCTGAAGGCGTAAAAGTTTTTTGGTTCTTTTTTTCAAAAAAGAACACCCTTCCTTACGTCAGCGCGACCTCCGCACGGTGCGCGGCACTGCGGTCATAAAAATAGACGCCGGCGCAGAGCGTGGCAATGCGGCCGGCCCGGCGACGGCGGTGATGCGACCGTGGCGCTGGACCGTCACCGTGCCGTCATCATACCGTCTTGAGACTGTAATATTCTCCGGGCTTGCTGGCCGGCGGCAGCACTTACAGTGGTCAGGCCAGCACAAGCGTCGATGGACTGTTGCATTACTGCACCATCGCAACCGTTAAGAGATCATGACAATGCGCCGGGGTTTGAGGCACCTGTGAAACCTTCCGCAGCCGATATCTGGTCAGGCCGCTACGATTGTTTGCTTTGAAAATGTGAAACGTTTCCGAATTTGGCTGGAAGCGGACACGGAAAGACCCACACGTCGTCCAATGCCTCTATGAGCCGAGCCCATTGTAATCATTAGGAAACCGTTGAGAAGACGCTACGATTGCGCAGGTGGGGGCTGGCCGCTATCCTCTGCTCGTTGCTATTTCGTCCGTAGACATAAATGTGGCTTGCCTGTCGCGCGCGATCCAAGCCCAGATTTGGGTTTCGGAAGGGCCGTCATTTGGCTGGGTCCGTCGTGTCGTTTGCGGCGGTATCGGGGGGATGGTTTTTTGAGACGTTCTTATATGCTTTCCTGCGCGGTCGCGGCGATCCTGAGCGGATCCGGCGGCGCGCTGCATGCCGCCGATACGGCCGGTTCCACCACGCCCCCCCCTGCCCCAGGCACGACGGCCGGCGGGCTGGAACAGGTGATCGTAACGGCGCAGCGCCGCAACGAAACCGTGCAGAAAGTGCCGATGACCATCCAGGCCTTTACCGGCGCCACGCTGGAGAGGTTGAACGTCCAGACGTTTGATGACCTGTTGAAATACACGCCGAACGTGACGTTCAACAATAACGGCCCCGGCCAGGGCAACATCTTTATGCGCGGCTTGAGCGCCGGGTCGCAGGGCAACCAGTCCAGCGCCACGATCGGCAATTTTCCCAACGTCGCGGTTTATCTCGATGACCAGTCGATGCAGTTTCCCGGGCGCAACGCGGATGTGTATTTCGCGGATATGAACCGGGTGGAGGTGCTGGAAGGCCCGCAGGGCACGCTGTTCGGCGGCGGTGCGGAGGCCGGTGCGCTGCGCTACATCACCAACAAGCCCAAGCTCGATGTCTATGAAGGCAAAGTGGAGGGCGAGTATGGGTTTCAGGATCATGGCGCAGGGATCGAGAGCGGCAGCGCCATGGCGAACCTGCCGATCGTGCCGGGCAAGCTGGCCGTGCGCCTGGTTGGGTATGATGACTATGAAGGCGGCTATATCGACAACGTGCCCAGCCAATTCAGCCGGCAGAATTATGACTCCGGCAATGGCTATTTCGGAATCACGCCCAATGCGGCGGGGCTGTGCCCGAATGGCAAGCCCGCCGGATCGGGGCTGTGCTCGCCGCCGAACTCCGGGCCAATCAACAATTACGCGATCGCCAAGAAAGATTTCAATCCGACCACCTTCACCGGCTTTCGTGGCTCCGTACTCGGCAAGATCGATGAAGACTGGGACGTTCTGATCGTTCAGAGCTTCCAGAATATGGAAGCCAAGGGTTCGCCGGACGAATATCCGATCGGCTCGAATGGGCAGACCCTGGCGCCGCTGCAGACGACGCAGTTCAATCCTTCCTACGACAATGACAGGTATGAAAACACCGCCTGGACGGTGAATGGCAAGATCGGCGACGATCTGAAGGCGGTCTATACCGGGTCCTACCTGGTGCGTAATATCTCGCAGCAGGTGGACTACATCAACTACTCGCGCACCTCCGGTGGCATGTATTACCAATGCGTCGGCGGCTCCACGGGCTGGAAGGGCAAGCCCTACTGCTATTCGCCCAACAGCTATTGGCAGGACACGGTGCGCAATACGCATCTCAGCAACGAAATCCGCCTGAGCACACCGGATGACTGGCGCCTGCGCGCCATCGGCGGCGTGTTTCAGGAACAGTTCCGTATCTATGACAACATGAACTTCAACTACAAGACCATCCCCGATTGCAGCCCTGCCAATCTCGCGGCAGCCCTGGCGGGCGGCCCTACCTGCATCGGCAACGTGGCCACCGCGCCGAACTCCACGGCCAACGATCCTGGGCCACGCGGCAACAGTACCGCGTTCGGTGAAGATGTTCAGCGCGGCTACGACCAGATTGCGTTCTTCGGGTCGGTGGATTACGATATCATTCCGAATGTGCTCACGATCACGGCAGGCACGCGGTACTTCCAATACTCCGAATTCGAGGTCGGCTCACAATACGGTACCGACACGGCCTGCGCCGATGTGCCCGACGGCACCTGCATCGCCGACGACAAGAACATCAACGAACACCACGACAAGAAGGTGTATCACGGATTCAAGAACCGATTTAATATCACCTGGCACGTCGACCCGCGCACAATCGCCTACTACACCTATTCGGAAGGCTTCCGTCCCGGCGGTTTCAATCGCGCCCAGGGCCTGGTGGCGCCGGAATTCGCGGACAAGAAAAACGATCAGTTCAACAAGCCCAACGGATATGCGCCCGATAGCTTGATCAACAACGAAATCGGCCTGAAGACCACGCTGCTGCAGAACCGGCTGGTGCTGGATTTCTCGGCCTACTACATGCAGTGGGACAATACGCAATTCCTGTTCTTCGATCCCGCGGGCGGGCTTGGCAACACGAGCTTCCTTCTCAATGGGCCAAACTACGAGGTTCGCGGCCTGGAAGGTCAGATTACCAGCCGGCCGATCGAGGGGCTGACGGTTGGCGGGTCGTTCTCGGCAAACGACAACAGCCAGACATCCTCTCCATGCCTGACGGACAACGTTCCGGGATCGCCGGATCTGGGAAGCTGCATCGTGGAGGTGAAGGGCAAGGCGTTTGTCAATCCGTTCGGCACGCTGGGATCGACACCGGCCTTCGCGCCGCGCTTCGAAGGCACGCTGCGTGGCCGTTACGAGTGGACCGAGTTCGACAAGTACAACATGTTCGTTCAGGCCGACGCCAATTATATCGGCAACCAGTATAACGAGCCTGCGAACTATACCTCGGGCGAGGGCGTGGTTGTGCCGGGCACCACGCTCCTGCGCTACCTGATGCCCGCCTACGAGACCTACGATGCCTCGGTTGGCGTGGAATACAAGAAGTACACCGCGACCCTGTTCGGCACCAATCTGGGCAACTCGCGCGCCAGCACCTACACAACCTCCACCGAGTTCATCAAGGCGGAGATCCCGGTGCGGCCGCGGGTGATCGGGATCAAGGTGAGCGCGGCGTTTTAGAGACAGGAAGACTGTTCTTTTTTGAAAAAAAGAACCAAAAAACTTTTACCTGCTCGCTCCCACCACGGCGCGTGATGCGTTTGCGCCGATGGTGATGGGGACAAACAGATAAACGTTTTTTGCTTCTTTTTTTCAAAAAAGAAGTGCTTTCTTCCTTCCCTTATGCTCACCCAATCCCCCCTGGAACACGACGTTCTGCGCCTGCGCAGCCTGCAGCAGGAAGGCCGGCACGCCGAGGCATTGCCAAAGGCGCTGGAGCTCCTGCGGACCTGGCCGGAAAATCGCGATCTGCTGCTGATCGCGGCCATCGCCCAGCGCCATCTGATGCGGATCGATGCGGCCATGGCGACGCTGGACCGGCTGGAGGCGTGCAAGCCGGGGTTCAGCCGGCTGCATCAGGAGCGCGGCCTGTGCCATGTGGTACGAAAGGACGCGCCCCTTGCCATCGCCTCGTTGGTGCGGGCTGTGCAGATCAACCCAGCCTTGATGGCCAGTTGGAACATGCTGGCGGGCCTGTATCGCCTGATAGGCGACGGCGCGGCGGCGGCGGAGGCCGGCCGGCAGGTGGCCACCCTGAAGAGCCTGCCCGCCGAGGTGGTGAGGGGGATTTCACTGTTCTCGGATGGGGAGACGGCGGCTGCCGAACAGATCATCCGCGCCTTCCTGCTGCGCCACGGCAACCACCCCGAGGCGATGCGCGTGCTGGCGAAGATCGCGGTCGCCAATGATGCGCTGGATGACTCCGAAACCCTGCTCGCGGCGGTGCTGGTGCTGCAGCCGGAGTACCACGCGGCACGGCACGACTATACGCATACGCTGATCCAGCGGCACAAACATAGCCAGGCGCTGGAGCAGGCCCGGCTTTTGCTGAAGGTGGATCCCGACAATTCGGATTACCGCTCCTTGGCCGCAACCGCCCTTGTCGGTCTCGGGGACCACGACGCGGCGATCGCGCTGTACCGCGCCATGATCGCGGACCGGCCAAACGATCCGGAATTCCGGCTGTGGATTGCACATGCGTTGAAAACGGTAGGTCAGGTGGCCGAGGCGATCGAGGCCTATCATGCGGCAATTGCGGCCCGGCCCGATTTCGGCGACGCCTACTGGAGTTTGGCCAACCTGAAGCTCTACCGCTTCTCCGACGACGAGATCGCCCGCATGCGCGCCCAGGAAGCCGCGTCCACCACAGGCGCCACGGATCGCATTCACCTGTGTTTCGCCCTGGGCAAGGCATTCGAGGATCGCGGCGAGGCTGATGAGGCCTGGCGGAATTACGAACGCGGCAACGCCTTAAAGCGTGCCGAAAGCCGCTACCGGCCGGAGATCATTGAAACCAACACCGCACGGCAGATCGAGATATGCACCACCGGATTCTTCGCACAGCGTGCCGGATGGGGCGACGACAGCCCCGACCCCATCTTCATCCTGGGCCTGCCACGCGCCGGTTCCACCCTGCTGGAGCAGATACTCGCCTCGCATTCGCAGGTGGAGGGAACACAGGAATTATCCGACATCCAAAGGATCGTGATCGAGATTGCCGGACGCGATCCGGATTTGGACAATCCACGCTATCCGGGCGCGCTGCGGGACATGAATGCGGAGGATTTTCGGCGGCTCGGTGAGCGCTATATGGCGGATACACGGGTGTACCGGACCGGCAAGCCGTTCTTTATCGACAAGATGCCGAATAATTTCCGGCATATCGGCCTGATCCACCTCATGCTCCCGCGCGCGCGCATCATCGATGCGCGGCGCGATCCCATGTCCTGCTGCTTTTCCAACCTCAAACAGCTTTTCGCGCAGGGGCAGGAATTTACCTACAGCATCGCGGATATCGCGCGCTATTATAGAACCTATCTCGACCTGATGCGGCATTGGGATGCGGTGCTGCCCGGGCGGGTGCTGCGCGTGCAGCATGAGGATGTGGTGCACGATCTTGAGGGAAGCGTGAGGCGGATGCTGGCGTATTGCGGGCTATCGTTCGAGCCGGCATGCGTCGATTTTCACAAGAACACACGCAGCGTGCGCACCCCGAGCTCCGAGCAGGTACGGCAGCCCATTTTTCGCGATGGGCTGGAACAATGGAAGAGGTTCGAGGCCTGGCTGGAGCCGTTGAGGGATGCGCTGGCGGATGCGACAGCGAAATATCGGGAATAAGAAAGAAATGTTCTTTTTTAAAAAAAAGAAACCAAAAGACTTTTGTCTGTTCAGACACGCGCCGCGGCAACGTGTCGGATCGGGGGGACGGCGCAGGGATAAAAGTTTTTTGTTTCTTTTTTTCAAAAAAGAACACTTTCTTTTGCCTTTCCTTTCACCGCCGCGATGATAACCGCGATCCCGTCATCCACCGCTGGAGGTTGGCCATTTCGAACGGCAGAGATTCTCTGCGCGATGCAGGGGATAATATCATTGCTGGCCGGCGTACTTCTTTGTTCCCTGATCAGGCGGTTAGTAAATAGCAACGCTATCGCGTTGCTGTTTTCACTGTGGTTCTTACTATCCACTGATCTCCTTGTAACTGAATATGCCTTCTATGGACAAATGTTTTATGAAGACCTCGGCATGCTGGGTACCTTGGCCTGTTGTTGGCAGGCGTGCAGATTAGCCCAACGGAACGATGCCGACACAATTACCAACTCTGGCGTGCTCGGCACATTGGCTGCCCTTACAGCTCTTACAAGGTCCTCATTAAATTTCTTTCCGCTCGCGATACTTCCAGGTGCGGTCATGTTCCTGAGAACAAGGAGCATAGTTGCGCTTGTATTACCTATTCTTGTGTTGCAGGGCGGTTGGGCTGCCAAAAATTGGGTGGCATTGAACAGGTTTACGATGGAGGATTCAAGCTGGACCGGAATGAACATGGCTAAAGGCGTATTCTGGGCGAATCAGGATCTTTTGATCTTGAAAGATATCGCTGACGCGCCGAGCGGCATCTATCCGCCGTGGTTCCAGGCCATTGGTCATCATTATACCTTTCCATTCGAGGTAAGCAAGAGACAGTCTCTACCCCCGAGCCTGGTCAAGCAAGATGAGGAGATGACGGATCGGCTTGGCTACCAAGCTCCCTGGAACTTGCCCTCAATAGCGGCCGAGTCGGATGCGTGGAGGACAGCGGTCGTCCGCTTCACGAAAGCTCACCCCCTCCTCTTTCTTCAACACTTTCGGAAGGGGTACGAGTTTCTTTGGCAGCGTATAGCGGATCATTCTGCGTTGTTCGCTTGGAACTTGCTATACGTGGAGCCCGTTGATAGACCGTTCCCAGGATTGTTGAGTCGCGGCTTCAGCGAGAAACAGCAAGTTGCCCTAAACCCACTCGGCGTGGGCGCACAGCCTGGCCGCGAAGCAAACCTTGGGACACTTAGCCTTGCTCCTCTAGATGCTTTAAGCATTCTTGCATTGCATTTTTTGCTACCACTTTTAGTCGTCGTTGACTGTTTGCGTCGCCGGCGCCGAAAATCAAACTACTTGAGCCGTGGAGTGATTTTTCTGATACCAACGAGCCTCTATGGGCTTCTGATATTCAGCATTGGTGATGGCGGAGAGAACATGCGTTTTCGTCTGTCTATTGAGCCCGTTATAATAGCGCTGACGGCAGTCATATTGGTAGGTCTGTGGCGGGCCTTCTATGATATGATAGCTTTGTATCGAACGCATCTGAAAGATCGCCGAGCGATCATCAGATAAGCCCACCTCTTACTACATACCCCTTATCAAATCATTGCTCCCGAACGTAACCACAGAAATGTAGTTGATGTCCGCTGCATTGCCAGATGAATTGAAAAGCTGCACAGTCACAGCAGTCTCGAGTGTGACCCAGGTTGAAAAGAAGCCAATACCCGCGAAAGAGCCCAGAACCGCGTAAACATTATCCGAAAGAGACTTCTGAAAATTAATTGTATAATTTCCGACGGCATTCTTGTAAACGCTTTGAACATTAAAACAAGAGGCGTTGAGTGAGCAGTAGCCGCCGACAGAGCCGGTGCCATTGAACACAACCTGTGACGATGCGAGCGCGTATGGCCCCGCAATCGGCCCCCGAAAGGATGGCATTTCAAGTGCAGAATGCCAGGAGTTGCCCCACTGCGTTACCTGATAAAGACCCCCTCCTTCGACGATCTGCACGTAGGGCGTAGACCTCGACGGCGTGTAACTTGATGAACCTGGTGCAAAACCGCAGCCTACGATGACAATTGACGTTTTTACAGGAGGGCCAAATACTGAATCTCCCCCATTACCGAGACCAACATTGATATATATGCTATTTTTTGAAGGCGTACTTCCTGGCTGGAACCCGCAACCACGCCTTGGGTCGTTACATCAATGATTGCCACCGGGGTTAGCTCCAAGATGAATTATGTTGTACGTGCTGCCTCTCTCAATTCCACCGCAGGCCGGTGATGTCGAAGCTCGCGATGCGTTCGGTGTTGGGCGAAAGGTGGGCATCGACCGAGAGCGTGTGCGCGCCGAGCAGCGCACGCAGGAAGTGTTTGGTGTCCACAACGATCAAGGTGGCCGTGTCGGTGTCGGCCGCACCGGCGGCCTTGAAAATGACCGGATCCTCCGCATCGAACTGCGCGTGAAAAACGCAGGTTTCGTCCACGTTATCGAAGGCCTGGCGGCGCAGGGTGATGATCACGCTGTTGCCGTAGATCAGGCTGGCCCGCAGTTCCAGAACGCCGGTGCTGCCATGGGATCTCGGCTTGCCGGATTGCGGATCGCTCAGGCTGAGGACACGGGCGTGCCGGGTGACATCCCCCACCAGATCGTCGCGCGTTTCGTAATACAACCAGCCGGCGGGCGGGATGGGCGAGTTCAAGGCAACGGGGATAACGGCACGCGTGCCGCCCTCCACATGCTTCATCGGATCAGCGAACGTCGTGGTGACATACATATATATGCCGATGGTGACGGCTTGGAGCAGCACCACCGTGCCCAGGATCGCCTTGGTGCGGCTCTTCCGCGCGCCGCAGCGATCGCAAACGACCCGGCCGAGCCGCAACTTGGACGCGCATATGTCGCAACGACCCAGCGGCATGGTTCCATGACCCGAGATTACACCTCAGCGTAACGAAGCCCACCCCGGCCTGCAACCGTATTTTAGCGTACGCCGCCCGCCTACAACCGCGGCCCTGATGGACCCGCCGGAGAGCGGCAAGAAGAAAGACCCACGGAGGGGCAAGAAGAAAGAGTCTTCTTTTCTGAAGAAAAGAAGCAAAAGACTTTTATCTGTTTGGGATGGTCTTGCCACCCTCGCTGCGGAAGCAGGCGTTCAATGCCGTTGCCCTGGCGGCTGTCAAACGCAAAAGGGCTATTTCTCGCTACTTTTCCGATCAGACAGCCGGGTGCGCAGCGTGCTGATCGTGTCCGGGATCTTCTTGATCAAGTCAGCCACAGCGGAAAGGCGGGCGATGTCCTCGTGGCTCACCATGGCGTTGCCGCGCGTGTTGCCGGTGGTGAAGGTTTCGTTGTGGCTCTGCCCGGTGAGCTGGGCATAGGGGTAGCCGCTGCGCACATCCACCAAAAGCGCCTGCACAGTGCCATCGGCCTGCACGCCGGTGGAGGGAACAATGAAGTAGCCCACGATCGTCAAGTCCAGCAGTTGCAACGGCGTGTTGCTGGTTTTGCCGGTGGCGCTCGGTTCGTAGATGAAGGCGGTGTCGCAATGCTCGCGGGCGGCGCCGAGGCGGATATCGGCGACCATGCGGGCGAGCGGCGCTTCGTTGGCCGGATGGGTGTAGGTTGTGGCGGCGAGCGACGCGACGAGGGGGTTGAGCACGGCGAATTCGCCCACGCTAGGGCCGAGCTTTTCGCTGAGCTGCTCCCACTGCGCGAGTTCATCGGGCGGCGGCTCGGTGAGCCCGAATCGCTCGATGCGCGCGAGGCAGATCTTGGTAGGGAATTGCAGGGTCGGTTCCACATCCGCGGCGCGGCGCACGGCCTCGTTCAGGTTGGTGGTGGCCTCCCCAGCCGCGGCCGGCGGCAGACCGATCGCGGGCGTGCGCGCCAGATAATCCGAGCCCGAACTGGTTTGCACCGCGCTCATGTTGCACCCCGCCAGCACCGCCGCGGCCGCAACGATGCACGCCCAATCACGCCATGTTGTCACCACCGTTCCCCCACCACACACCCAAACAGATAAAAGTTCTTTGCTTCTTTCTTTCAAGAAAGAAGGCCCCGCGCAGCGGAAATAAAGAAAGACACTTCTTTTTTGAAAAAAAGAAGCAAAAAACTTTGATCTGTTTGGGCGCGATGCCGGCGCCGCTACGCCTTCTGGATCAGGTCCTGGCCGGCCAGGTAGGGGCGCAAGGCGGGGGGGATGCGGATAGCGCCATCCCTGGTCTGGTAGTTTTCCATCACCGCAATCAGCGCGCGGCCAACGGCAACACCCGAGCCGTTCAGCGTGTGCACATGCGCGATGGTCTTGCCATCCTCGCTGCGGAAGCGGGCGTTCATCCGCCGGGCCTGAAAGGCGCGGGTGTTGGAACAGGAGCTGATCTCCCGCCAAGCCCCCTGCCCCGGCAGCCATACCTCCAGATCATAGGTGCGGGCCGCACCGAACCCGGTATCCCCTGTACACAGCAGCATGCGGCGATACGGCAGCTCCAACAGCTCCAGCACGCGTTCGGCACAGCGCGTCATGGCTTCATGCTCGACCAGGCTACGATCGGGATGGGCAATGGTCACCAGCTCCACCTTGCGGAACTGGTGCTGGCGCAACATGCCGCGCGTATCACGCCCCGCCGCACCCGCCTCGCTGCGGAAACAGTCCGTCAGCGCCGTGCGGCGAATGGGGAAGGATTTCTCTGGGAGAATCTCGCCGGCAACGAGGTTGGTGAGCGGCAGCTCGGCAGTCGGGATCAGCCACCGCCCATCGGTGGTATGAAACAGATCCTCGGCGAATTTGGGCAGTTGGCCGGTGCCGTAGGCGGCAGCATCGTTTACCAGCGACGGCACCACCGTCTCCTCATACCCGTGCTCGCCGGTGTGCAGGTCCAGCATGAACTGACCGAGCGCACGCTCCAGCCGCGCGAGCGGGCCGCGCAGCACGGTGAAGCGGCTGCCGGCGATCTTGGCCGCACGCTCGAAATCCATCAGCCCCAGCGCCTCGCCAAGTTCAAAATGCTGGCGCGCCGGAAAATCGAAGCTGGGCCGCATGCCCCATTGCTTCATCTCCATGTTGGATTTTTCGTCCGCGCCATCCGGTACGTCCGCATCCAGCACGTTGGGCAGCTTTGCCAGCGCTTCCTGCAGCGCCTGCTCCGCCTCGGCGGCGACCCGCTCGATGGCGGATTTCTCGCGCTTCAGCTTTTCGATGGCGGCCAGAAGCGTTTCGGTTTCAGCCCCCTCCCGCTTGCGCTGGCCAAATTCGCGGGCGGTGGCGTTACTGCGGGCCTGCCAATCCTGCTCCACGGTCAGGGCAGCACGGCGGCTCGCATCCAGGTCGAGCAGGGGGGCGGCTACATCATAAAGGCCGCGCCGGGCCATCGCCGCCTCGAAAGCGGCAGGGTCTGCGCGGATGGCGCGGATATCATGCATCAGATGTCGACCGGTTTGGGTTCCACCAGGCGGGCGGCGAAGATGGAGACTTCGTAGAGCAGGATCAGCGGCACGGCGAGGCCGGTCTGGGTGATCACATCGGGCGGGGTGAGCACGGCCGCAATGATGAAGCAGCCCACATAGGCATAGCGACGGTAGCGTTTCAGGCCGCGCGAGGAGACCAGGCCGACCTTGGCGCACAGGGTGAGCAGCACGGGCAGTTGGAAGGCAATGCCAAACGCAAGGATCAGCTTCATCACCAGGGCCAGGTATTCACTCACCTTGGCCTGCAATTCGATCTGCAGCCCATCCTGGCCGCCCGTTGTCTGGAAACTCAGGAAGAAGCGCCAAGCGAAAGGGAACACGAAATAATAGGCCAGGGCCGCGCCGGCGACGAACAGCACCGGGGTTGCAATGAGGAAGGGCGCGAAGGCGCGGCGTTCACTGCGATACAGGCCTGGCGCGACGAACAGCCACACCTGGCTTGCGATCACCGGGAAGGCGATGAAGGTAGCGCCGAAAAATCCAACCTTGAGGTAGGTGAAGAAGGCTTCGTAGAGCGCGGTGTAGATCAGATGCGGCTGCTCGCCGCGCTGGCGCATGATGGCGGCCAGCGGCTGGGCCAGGAAGAAGTAGATCGGACCGGAAAAGTGATAGCAGACGAAGAAAGCGATCACGAACGCAACGGCGCACCAGAGCAGACGGCGGCGTAGCTCGATCAGATGCTCCAGCAGGGGCATCGGCTTGTCGTTGATGGGATCGTGGTCCGGGCCCTGGGCGTCGGCAGGCATGGATCAGTGGCCCTGCGTGGTGTCGGTGGGCATGGGTTCGGGCGGGGCGACTTGCGGGGGGATAAAGGCGGGCGGAGCCGGGATAGGGGGCAGCATGGCAACCGGCGGTGCCGCTCCGGGCGGAATGAAGGCGGGTGGCTCCGGCAGGTCCGTCTCGTCAGGTAGGGGAAGTGCCGGAACGGGGCGGCCGGCGGCGATCGCAGGTTGATCGAGCGGCGCCACCACACCCGGCACGCGGCGATCCTTGAAAGGATCGGCAAAAGCGGTGCGGACCATGCCATCGGGGTCGATGGCGCGATTGATGGTGTTTTTCAGGTTCATGCTGCGCAGTTCGTCAAAGGTGGATTTCACCTCGCCGAGATCGGCGTCGCGTATCATCTCGTCCACGTGCCCTTGGAACTCGCTGGCCATCCGGCGGAGTTTTTTCACCGTGTCGCTGATGGCCCTGATCGCCACCGGCATGTCTTTCGGCCCGATGGCAATCAGCGCCACCACGCCGATGAGCGCGATTTCGGGAAAGGAAAAGTCGAACATGCCGGGTTACTTACTCTGGGGGCGTGGGGGCGTCGACCCCGGAGCGGATTGCCGATAGCGGGGAGGGCCAAGGTCTGCGCCTTTGGCGCGCTTGCCTTGCCAACGGCCGAGGCGTTTGCATTGATGGGGTGTCTGGAGGTGCGAGGGGATCATGCGTCGGCACTCACTCGTGCTCATGGCGTGTCTGGTAGCGACGCCGCTGCGGGCGGGGGAAGCCCCCTTGCGGGCGGGGGTGGTCGCTGATGCGAAGCCGTTCGTGGTGCAGCAAGGCGGTCGGTTGACCGGCTTCACGGTGGAGTTGTTCCGGGCCATCGCGGCGCGGATGCAGCGGCCGATCGTGTTCGAGATCTCGCCCTCCCCGCCGCTGTTCAAGCGGCTGGAGCAAGGCACCTACGATCTGTTGCCTGGCCCGATCAACGCGACGCCGGACCGCGCCGCCGGGATGCTGCTGACGGAAGGATATGTATGGTCGGAGTTCCAGTTCGGGTCGCGGGCCGGAGAGATGGTGCGGGGGTTCGGGGATCTGAAAGGACGGCGTCTGGCGGTGCGGGAGGGGAGCGCCTATGCCGATTGGGCGCTTCGCAACGCGCAACGCTATGGCTTTACGGTAACGCCCACGCCCAGCGCACTGGCGGCAACGCAGGCAGTGATGCGGCATGAGGCGGATGTGAGCCTCAGCGGCAGCCCGATCCAGTTATATGCGGCAGCCCATGATCCGGGTTACGTGGCGGGCATGTCATTACCCGAGACTCGCACGCATGAGAGTGCTGCGGTGCGCAAAGCCGATGTGGAATTACGCGATGAGGTGGAGGATGCGTTACGGTGCTTGAAGCAGAACGGCACGGTGGCGCGCTTGTCGAAAGCCTGGTTCGGGCGGGAGCCGGGTGCGGAGGATCTGGAGAACCTGCTGGTGCCCGGCTACGGAGTGCCGGGGCTGTCCGGGTATGACCCGAAAATCCACAAGGTCAGATGCTGAGGAAGAGCGTTCTTTTTTGAAAAAAAGAACCAAAAAGCCTTTATTCCCCGGGCACACGCTGCCGGCGAGTCGCGCACCAACAGTCAAAAGTTTTTTGCTTCTTTTTTTCAAAAAAGAAGTCTTTCTTTCTCTCCTTGTGGTCGGTTGTACCACCCCCCACCCAAAAGGCCCCGGTGTCACGCCCAAAACCCAAGGCCGCATCGTGCATGGCCCCATGGTGGCGGACGATCACGTGCCGCCCTTCGCGCTGGTGCCGTGGGAGCCCTTCGCCCGCGAGGATGCTATCGCCATAGCGATGCGGGAATGGCGTCTGTTTGGGCAGACGGTCGACGACGATCCGCCCGGCACGCGGCCGCACCCGCCCCCGGAGCTGAAGCCGGAGCGTGAGCCTGGGCTATGGCAACGCGTGGGCGAGTATTGGTGGGTTGGCCAGGATCCGGGCGAGCGCGAAGTCTCATGGACCGGCAAGCATGACGAGGCCGGCGTGGTTTTTCCGGCGGAGGACGACGGGACCTATGCGTGGTCGGCCGCGTTCATTTCCTATGTCATGCGGATTGCCGGTGCCGGGGCTGATTTCCCGTATTCGCCCAACCACTCCACTTACATCAACGCGGCCGTGCTCGGGACGACGAAGGTGCTGCGTGCCTATCCGCCGCAGGCTTACGCGCCCATGGCCGGGGATTTGATGTGCCTCGCGCGGGGCAAGTCCGCCGGACTGAGTTTTGCGGATTTGCCGACGGTGGACCCATTTCCCGCGCATTGCGACCTGGTGGTGCAGGTGACCCCCGGGGTGCTGACGGTGGTAGGCGGGAATGTGGACGATGCGGTGACGATGAAGCATGTACCGGTGAGCCCCGCGGGGCTGCTGACGGGANNAGAAGCAAAAAACTTTTACTTTGATTCGCGTGTGGAGACTTCTCGACATGCAGGTTCAGCTCGCGTCGCGCGCTGCACGCTGTCAAACCTGCCTATTGGCGCCACGGAAGGCCAAGGGCCTTCCATCCGGCGATGATGCCGCGGTGGCCATTCGCATCGGTGCCACCCTCAAAACCGTCCGCCACGTTGAAGCAGGTGGGGAAGCCCGCGGAAAGCGCGGCCTGTGCGGCCGCGAGGCTGCGTACCCCGCTGCGGCACAGAAAGAACAGGGCCTGGGTCGGCACGAGGCCGGCGTCGCGCAGCTCTTCAACAAAATTCGGGTTGATGTTGCCGCTCGGAAAATACTGCCAACTCACCAGAACAGCCTGCTTGCCGGCGGGGCGCAGGTCCGGCAGACCCACGTATTGCCATTCGGCGTCGGTGCGCACGTCGATCAACTGGGCGTCAGGATCGGCGATCAGAGCGTCCCAGGTCTGTTTGGGTGAGACGTTGTTGACCATTTCGGGCGCTCGCGTTCTGCTGATGAGGCTAAGGAGGGTGCATCAGGATGAGCGTTTCGACAAACCTGCCTGGCGGTGTAGCGGATGGCTTGGCATCGGCGATCGGGAATACGCCGCTGATTCGGCTGCGCAGGGCATCGGAGGCAACGGGATGCACGATCCTGGGCAANNGCGGAGTTCATGAATCCGGGCGGGTCGGTGAAGGATCGGGCCGCACTGGCGATCATCGAGGCAGCAGAAAGGCGTGGGGCCATCACGCCGGGCGGCACGCTGGTGGAGGGAACGGCCGGCAATACCGGCATTGGACTCACGCTGGTGGCAAATGCGCGCGGGTATCGCAGCGTGATCGTGATGCCGGAGACGCAAAGCGCGGAGAAGATCGATTTTCTGCGCATGATCGGCGCGGATCTGCGGCTGGTGCCGGCAAAGCCTTTCCGCGACCCGGGCAATTATGTGCATGTGGCGCGGCGCCTGGCCGAGGAGATGGGCGCGTTCTATGCCGACCAATTCGATAACCTGGCCAACCGGGCGGGGCATCGCGACACCACGGGCGCGGAGATTTGGGCGCAAACCGCTGGCCAGATCGATGCGTTCACCTGCTCCTGCGGAACGGGGGGCACGCTCGCGGGCGTTTCGGATGCGCTGAAGGCCCGCAACCCAAGGGTGCGAATCGTGCTGGCCGATCCGGAGGGCAGCGGGCTGTACGGATGGGTGAAAAGCGGCGATCTCGCGGTTTCGGGCAGTTCCATCACCGAGGGAATTGGACAATCGCGTGTCACCGGCAATCTGCAAGGTGCCGCCATCGACGATGCTGTACGAATCCCCGATGCGGAGGCCCTGGCGCTGGTGTTCGACCTGTTGATCCATGAGGGGCTCTCGATCGGCGGGTCGGCGGGAATCAATGTGGCCGCGGCAATACGCGTGGCCCGCAGCCTGGGGCCGGGGCATACGGTCGCTACGATTTTGTGCGATGGCGGGGCGCGCTACCAAAGCAAATTGTTCAACCCTGCTTTCCTCCGGTCGAAATCTCTTCCCGTACCGCCCTGGCTTCAGTAGACACGCTATCGTAATAAGTTTCGTGCCTGCGTTGCTGGTGCCCTTCTGACAGGCCTTTATTGTGAACACCTTGCTGGATTTCTCCCGTTTTACGCCGCACGGATTCTGCCTGGCATGGCAACCTGGTCTGATCTGGCTGGAGGGTGGCTCAGACCTGCTGATCGCGCTCGCGTATTTCTCCATCCCGGCGGCACTTGTCGTCTTCCTTCGTCGGCGCCGCGACCTGGCATTCAAGCCGATATTCGGCCTGTTCGCGGCGTTCATCATGGCCTGCGGCGCCACGCACCTGTTCGGTGCGCTGACGCTATGGGTGCCGGCCTACTGGGAGGATGGCATCACCAAGGCAATCACGGCCGTGCTCTCTGTGCTGACGGCAGCCACGCTGTGGCCGCTGCTGCCCAAGGCGCTGGCGCTGCCCTCGCCCACGGAGTTGCGCCGGGTGAACCAGGCGCTGGGGCACCAGGTGGAGGTAAGCGCCCGCGCGACCGCCCGGCTGCGTGACAGCGAGGCGCGGCTGCGGGTGCTCTATGCACGCACGCCGGCGGCGCTGCACGCGGCGGACGCAGAGGGCACGCTGCTCGCGGTGAGCGACCGTTGGCTGGAGCTGCTGGGCTACGTGCGCGACGAGGTGATCGGCCACAACATCGCCGAGTTCTACACGCCGGAGAGCTGTCGGAAGGCGCGAGAGCTTATGGTTGATCTGCAAGCCGGGGCGAGGCAATTTTTCGCCGAACGCCAGGTTCGCTGCAGCGATGGGCGTATTCTCGATGTGGAACTGCTATCGGACGTGGAGCGCGATGGTGCGGGCCGCGTGCAGCGCGTGATGGTGGTGGTCACCGACGTGACTCGACGGCGAGAGGCTGAAGCCGCCCTTCAGGCAACCGAGGCGCGTCTGCGACATTCCCAGAAGATGGAGGCGGTGGGCCAATTGACCGGCGGCATCGCGCATGACTTCAACAATTTGCTGACCACGATCATGGGCTCGCTGGAGCTGCTGGAACGTCGCGCCAATCTGGAGGAGCGCAGCCGCCGTCTTGTGGACAACGCACTGGACGGCTCACGCAAGGCCGCCCGGCTGACGAGCCAATTGCTGACCTTTTCACGGCAGCAACGGCTTTCGCCCGAGCCGCTGGTACCCGGGGAGGTTGTAGGGGGCATCCATGATCTGCTCGCCCGCACGCTGGGCGACCGGATCCGGCTGACGGTATGGTCCGATGCCGAGTCGTGGCCGATCCTGGCAGACCGCAACCAGGTGGAAGCGGCATTGCTGAACCTTGTGATCAACGCGCGCGACGCAATCCCGGCGGATGGCAACGTGACCATCGAAATCGGCAACCGGCGCTGCGAACAGGAGTCGAGCGGGCTGGATGTGCTGCGGCCCGGCGAATATGGCGTTCTGGCGGTGATCGATGATGGCTGCGGGATGAGCGGAGATGTCCGCGCGCGCGCCTTCGAGCCGTTTTTTACGACCAAGCCGCCTGGGGCCGGCACCGGACTTGGCCTGTCGCAGATCTACGGGTTTGTGACCCAGTCCGGCGGCGGCGTACGGATCGAAACCGCACCGGGGTGCGGTACACGCATCGAAATGCTGCTGCCGCGCGCGCAAGCCAGCCCGCCTGCCTCACAAGCCGCCATGCCGGCACCGGCGGCCGTGCGGGGCGATGGGCAGCGGATACTGCTGGTGGAGGACGACGATCTTCTGCGCGCGACGATGGCCGAGGCCCTGCGTGAGCGCGGCTTCACAGTGGCGGAAGCGGCGAACGCGGAACAGGCTATGCACGTGCTCAACACGGAAGACGTGGCACTGATGTTTACCGATGTGATGATGCCGGGCGCGATGAGCGGCGTGGACCTGGCGTTTGCCGCCCGGGCGCAACGCCGCGATCTGCCGGTACTGTTCGCCACGGGATTCGCCGATGCGTCCATCCTGGACGCATGGACCGATCAGGCCGATGTGATGCCAAAACCCTATACGCAGGATTCGCTCGCGACACGAATCGTGGCCAAGCTGCGGGTGGGGGAGAGGGTTTGAGTATGGGCTGACAGAGAAAGGTCTTATTTTCTGAAGAAAAAATGTGCGCGATGAGGACAGCGCGACGGGGGGTCAGCCGATGGGGTGGAAGCAGACGATGCCGGTGGCTATCATTACCTTCTATTTTGTTGCCATCGCGCTGGAATTTGCCGCATCCCGCCTGGCGCTGGTAAAAGCACGATATCAGGCGCGCGACACGCTGGCTGCGTTTGGCATGAGCGTGGGCAATTTTGTCACGAACCTGCTGATGGCGGGAATCGTGTTCGCTGGCTTGAGCGCCGCCTACAGGCACCGCCTGTTCACGATCTCGCCGGCCTCGCCACAAGCCTGGGCTGTGATCTTCTTCCTCGATGATTTCACCTACTACTGGTTCCATCGGATCAGCCATGAATGCCGGCTGTGGTGGGCGGCGCATGTGAACC
Organism: Acetobacteraceae bacterium; assembly: GCA_003133065.1. GTDB lineage: Bacteria > Pseudomonadota > Alphaproteobacteria > Acetobacterales > Acetobacteraceae > BOG-908. Next base: position 3,879 of record PKZM01000148.1, on the reverse strand, counting down.
ACCATTCCTCGCAGACCTACAATCTCTCCACCGCGCTGCGGCAAACCTGGACGGGCGAGTTCGCCGGCACCTGGACGCCCTGGATACCGCTGGCGCTTTTGGGATTTCCGCCGGACATGATCCTGTTGCAGCAATCCTTCAACCTGACTTACCAGTTCTGGATCCACACCGAATCGGTGCGCCGCATGCCGGACTGGTTCGAATATCTTTTCAATACGCCTTCGCATCACAGGGTGCATCATGCCTCCAATCCCCGCTACCTGGACAGGAATTATGCCGGTGTATTGATGGTTTGGGACCGCCTGTTCGGCACCTTCGCGCAGGAGACCGACGAAGAACCGGTGCGCTACGGCCTTGTCAAGAACATAGAGTCGTTCAACCCATTCAAGATTGCCTTTCATGAATGGGCAGCCATATTCCGCGACCTGCGGGCGGCACGATCGGTCAGGGAGGCGGCGTTGCTGCTGTTGGGTCCGCCAGGCTGGAGAACGGATGGCAAGGGCGCCACGTCAAGGCGTATCCGGGCAGAATGGCTGGCCCGGCCCGCCGCGCCGATACGAAAGTAAAGAGTGTTCTTTTTTGAAAAAAAACTTTTGGCCCCTGGCGTGCGCTGCCGGCGAGCCCGCGACAGCACAGTCAAAAGTCTTTTGCTTCTTTTCTTCAGAAAAGAAGTTCTGTTTTCTTCATGCGATTGCCCGCGTCTCCGGCATCATCGCCGCCAGCACCACGCCAATGCCCCCAATCCCGGACAGTGCGAGGAAGGCATCCGGCGCAGATTGGTCAGCGAGCAGCCCCCCGGCGAACGTGCTCGCCGCCGCCGCCGCCCCCATGGCAAGGCCGATCACGCCCATGCACAGGTTGAAACGTCCCGTCCCGCGCGTGATGTCCGAGGTGACCAGCGGCACCAGAACGCCAAAGGCGGCACCGCTGATGCCATCCAGCAGTTGCACCGGGATCAGCGCCCAGGTGGCCCAGCCCGGGTGGCCGGAGATGACCGCCAGGGCCAGGCCACGCACCGGCAGCGCGATCATTCCGGCGACCAGCACGGGCCGCCTGCCCCGCTCCTCGGCAATCCGGCCAGCCGCCGGTGAGAGCAGGGCCACGATGATCTGGGGGCCCACGATGCAGGCGCCGATCAGCAATGAGGCGTCGTTGCCGAGGCTGGCCGTGGCCCCGCTTGCGGCGAGCGGCAGCATATAGGCGTTCGAGAGGGTGAAGGCGGCGCAGCAGAGCGCGAACCACAGCAGCCGGCGGTCGGCGAGGAGCCTGAAAATCTCCTCGCGCGGCGGCGCTTGCGTGCCGGCAAGCGCGCGGGGGCGGTCCGATGGCGGGGCGGGGCGGATCAGGCGGAGGGCGAGCAAGCCCGGAACCGCCATGACGGCGCCCAGGATGAACACGGCGCGCGCGCCGAGCGTGCTGCCAACCACGGCCATCAGGCCGGCAGCCACCCCGTTGCCGATCGAGGCGAAGCGGGCGTTGCGGCCCAGACGCAGCCCCGCTTCACCTGTTGCTCGCCCGGCGAGCGTCAGGCTGAGTGCGGCGATCGCGGGGCCGAGCATGCAACTGGCAAAGCCGTGGCTGATCTCCGCCGCCATCACCGCCAGCAGCGTGGGGAAGAACGCCAGGATCAGCGCGCCGGCGATGATGGCCATGATCGCCACGCCGGCCGCACGGGTTTTTCGCCGTGTGGCATCCACCAGGGCGCCGGCCGGCACCTGGCTGATCATGCTGGCGGCGTAGCCCACGCTGAGGATCAACCCGATGTCGCTCTGCGTCCAGGCGCGCTGCGTGAGATACACGGAGACGAAGGGGCCGAAGGCGGTTTGCAGATTGGCAGTAAAAAAGTTCAGCCAGTCCAGCCCCGCTTCGCTACGGCGATCCACCGCGCGGCCATCCGGCACAACTGCGCCGGATGATCGTGGCTCAGTCAAACCGGGTGCCGTTGGGCGCTCCCGCGGGGTCGGCATGGGTCACTTGCTCTTCGGCTGGTCGGGCACGTGATCGTTGCCTGCCGAGGCGGATGCTGAGGCCGGCGGGGTTTTGGCGGGAGGTTCGGCGACCGCGGCGGCCTTGGTCTGGTCGCTGTAGACGGGCGCGTTCTTGATCTGGTCGACGGTGAGATCGAGCCTGATGTCGGCGCTGCTCCCGGAGGTGGGGAAGGTCAGGTCGGCCCAATCCACGGCGACGCGGCGCGTGCCGACGCCGAGAAAACCGCCGAAATCGATCACGGCGGCACGCACATGCCCGCCACTGTCCACCAGCACATCCACAACGCGGCCGATCTCGTGGCCATCCGGCCCGAGCACCGCGCGGCCAAGGATGCCGTTCGCGTCAACCTTGGCGATCTTGGCGGGGGCGGGGCTGGCGGGAGGTTTGGGCGAGGGCGCGGTGGTGGCGGGCGGGGCCGGCGCGTTGGCAGCCCGCAGCGCGGGCGTCGTCAGCCCCAGGCTGAGGACGACGCAGCAAGCCAGACGCGTGGCAGCCGATGGCGAGATCATGCTGACCTAGACACCGCAAGCGGCGCCCGGTTGCAAACCAGCGTCAGCCTTGGGTGGCGGGGGTGGTGACCACCAGGCCGTCCAGGGCATCGGTCAGGGTGATTTGGCAGCAAAGACGCGAGCTGGGCTGACGCGAGGAGACAGAGTCCAGCATATCGGACTCGTCGGCGGTGGCCGGTGGCAGGCGGGCGAACCAGGCGGAATCGACGATCACATGGCACGTGGCGCAGGCGCAGCAGCCTCCGCAATCGGCATCGATACCGGGCACGCCATTGTTGACCGCGGCGCGCATCACGGTCACGCCGGCGGGCGCGGTGACGATGGTTTCTCGACCGCTATGAGCGATGAATGTGACGGTGGGCATAAGCCGGCGGCTCCTGGAGGCGTGGCATGACAGAGCGAGGCCGGCGGGCGGTGTCAAGCAAGGGGGTCCTCTCCCCGCCGGCTTTCTTCGCTTTGCCCGCTGGCCCGGCAGCGGGGCGCTTGCTAGGAGGTGAAACTTACCTGCTGACGGACCAAGTGCACGCCATGCCCGAGAGCGCCCAGCCCCCTGCCCCAGAATTCGATCGCCGCGCCTTTCGCGCCGCGCTGGGCGCGTTCGTCACCGGGGTGACGATTATCACAACCTGTGACGAGTCCGGTGCGCCAGCCGGGCTGACGGCGAACAGTTTCAATTCCGTCTCGCTGGATCCGCCGATGGTGCTGTGGAGCCTGGCATTGGACAGCACGAGCCTGGATGCGTTCCGGCAGGCCAAGTGGTGGGCAGTGCACGTGCTCGCGGCGGGCCAGGAGGAGCTTTCCAACCAGTTCGCGCGCAAGGACACACAAAAATTCGCGGGCGTAACCTATACCACGGGTCCGGGCGGGATCCCCTTGCTGGAGGGGTTTGCGGCCCGCTTCGTGTGTCGGGCCGCCTTCGAGTACGAGGGCGGCGACCATGCCATTTTCCTGGGCGCCGTGGAGGTGTTCGAGCAGGCGCCAAGGGCGCCGCTCATCTATCATCAGGGACGCTACGGCGGGGTGTTTCCGGCCGCGCCGCCGGCGGCAGATGAAGCCGAATCGGTGGCCGCGCTGGAGCAGCGTGGTCTGGTGGAAACGGTGGACGGGATCTTGCGTCTGACCCAGGAAGGCCGGCTGGTCGCCACCGGCCTTGTCGCCCTGGCCGGCAATAGCGGCCTCACCCAGCATGAAACCTCAGCCCTGCGCCACCTCGTTGCCCGCCTCGCGGCCTGAACAGTCAAACGTTTTTTGCGTCTTTTTTTTGAAAAAAGACGAATCTTTCTTCGGTTACAAACGCCGTAAATGGGGCTGGTAGGAAGAGTCTTCTTTTCTGAAGAAAAGAAGCAAAAGACTTTTAGTACTTAGAGCGCCTTTCAAAACC
>PKZM01000197.1 GCA_003133065.1 Acetobacteraceae bacterium | reverse complement strand
GTGCGCGAGGGCAGACCATCGCGACCGGCGCGGCCAATCTCCTGGTAGAAGGCCTCCACCGAACCCGGCAGCGCCACATGCACCACCGTGCGCACGTCGGCCTTGTCCACGCCCATGCCGAAGGCGACGGTCGCGACGACCACATCAATCTTGCCGGTCAGGAACTCGCGCTGCACCCGCTCTCGCACGCCGGAGTCCAGGCCGGCGTGATAGGCGCGGGCAGGGAAGTCGCGGTTCAGCCGCTCGGCCAGCTCCTCCGCGCTCTTGCGCGAGGCCGCATAGACAATCGCCGGCCGCGCGGACTTGTCCGCCAGCAGCTTCGCTGTAAACTCCGCTCGTTGCGGCTTCGACAGCTCCATCGCCTCCACCGCCAGGTTCTCTCGCCGAAAGCCCGTGATGAACACTGCCGGATCCTTCAAGTCGAGCTGCACCGCGATGTCCCGCTGCACGGTCGGCGTGGCGGTCGCCGTGAGCGCGATGATGGGGGCAGGCCGCAGCGCGGGCAGGAACGACCCCAGCGTGCGGTAGTCCGGCCGAAAGTCATGCCCCCACGCCGAGATGCAGTGCGCCTCATCAATCGCCACCAGCGCGGGCTTGCGCTTGGCCAGCATCTCCGGAAAGCCCGGCACGCGCATCCGCTCCGGCGCGATGAACAGGAAGTCCAGCTCCCCCGCCAGATAGTCGCGGCAGGCCTGGCGGGCGTCCTCCCGCGACAAGCCGGAGTGCACCCGCGCCACGCGCAGTCCCAACGCGGACAGTTTGCCCGCCTGGTCATCCATCAGCGCAATCAGCGGCGAGATCACCAGCGCAGTACTGCGGTTGCCGGCACCGCCGCGCGCCAGCGCCGGAAGCTGATAGCACAGGCTCTTGCCCGCACCGGGGGGCATCACCAGCAGCACGTCGCGTCCGGCGGTCGCGGCCTCGCAGACCTCGCGCTGGTGCGCGCGGAACTCGCGGTGTCCAAAGACGCGATGCAGCAGCTCGGCTAAGGTCTCGGTGGTCGCCATGGCAGGCATAGGCTGCGACTATCTTCGCACAACCTTCGCCTGCATCTCTCCACACGTCCTGTCCATGGCCTGACAAGTCTGCGCGCACCCGGCCGATCTGCGTCTTCCGGCCACCCCACATCGTCTACACTTCCACCACACCGAATTTATCCCCGGAGGAACGATCTTGAGGCCCTTTCTGCGTTTCCGCCCTATCCTGGCGATCCTTGCCGCAGCCCTTCTCACCGGCACGTCTGCCTTCGCGCAGGAGACCGCAGCCCCCGCCCCCGCGCCCGCCGCCGCCAGAACGCTGGCACAAAGCGGGCCGGCAATGGCCACCAGCACCACCGGCGCGCACGCCAGCAGCAGCCGCCGCGGCGATGCGGCCGTGCCGGGCACCGACGGCCGCGAGGGCGCGGGCGCCTGGCGAAACGGCAGGCCGGCCAGCGCCAGCAACACGATCACGATCGAGAAGAAGATCCACCCATAGATCAAATGGTCCGCCGCCCCCGCCTCGGCACTGCCAAGCGCATGGCCGAGCAGCACGATGCCCAGGCCGCGCACGCCATTGGCCACCACCGGCACCACACAGGAAACTGCGATGAACGCCGCGCGCCGCCCGGGCGAGCGGAACATCGTCACGGCATAAAGCACCCCGAAGGCGATCGAGGCGATCAGGAAGCGCAATCCCGCGCAGGCTTCGGCCACGTAGAACGTGCCCTCCGGGATCGTGATGCTGAACGCATCCGCATCGTACGGCACGCCCAGAACCCGCAGCCCGCCCACGATGAACGAGGCGGTGAAATGCTGAAGCTGCGGCGTGACGAACGCACCAAACGGCACCAGGAACAGCAGATACAGCAGTGCTGCCGACAGCGCCCACCACAAGCGCCAGCCCAGCGCCGCCATCAGCAGCACTTCGGCAAACCCCACCACCGCAAGCTGGCGGCCCTCCATCGCCCCCAGCCAGGTGGAGGCAAGCCATAGACCGGCCAGCGGCAGCGTCAGTACCACCGGCCAGATCGCCGGGTGCGCCGTCCAGGCCAGCAGCACAGCCCGCCGCTCCCACAGCAGCCAGGCCACGATCGGCAAGACCAACCAGCAATGGCCATACGCCGTGGATGTGCTCCACACCGTCACGGCCGCGGTTATCTCCGGCCTATAGGCCGCCGCCATCACGGCCAGCCCTAGTGCGACCGCACCGCAGACCGGCGAGCGCAGAAAGGTCGGCAGACCGGCGGCGCGTGCCGTGCTCATCCTACGCCCCGCACCAGCATCGGCCCGATCAGATTGGCCACCGGCAACGGCAGACGCTTCCATGCGGCGATCATCAACCGGTATTTCGGGTTGGTGGGGTTCACTTCAGGCAAGGCCTGGCCGGGGGCCACCAGCACGCGGTAATGCAGCGGCTCCGGTACAAATCCCCAGTTCTTCTTGAACGCGAAGGCGCCGGTGCCCTGCTTGCTGCGGCCAAAATCGAAGCTGCGACAGCCGCGCGCAGCCGCGTGCCGCATCACCTCCCAATACATGAAATCGTTCCCCCCGCACGCACGCGCCCGATCCGTGCCGCCCCCGTAATAGGGGATCACCTCGTCGCGCCAATAAAAATTCATCACCGCGGCCACGGGCGTGGCGCCGTCGCATACGGTAACCACGTCCATGGCCTCGCCGAACGCTTCCGCCAGCACGCGAAAATAGCGGCGCGCGAACACCGGCGTACCCAGGTTGCGCACGCTCTCGGCGTAGATCGCATGCAGACCATCCACATCCTTGTTGGCGGTCGCCGTCAGCCCGCGTTCGATCCCCTTTCGCACCACAGCGCGCTGCTTGCGCGGAATCGATTTCAGGATCGCGGCGTCATCGGCAGCCAGCGCGCGGCGGAACGTGACATACAGCGCATCACGCGGAGCCCAGGCGCTATCGAGATAATCTTCGGGCGGTGGTGAGAGAAAACGAAACTCGCAGGCAGCCGCGCCCAGGCTCTCCCGCAGCCCAGCCGCATGGTCCGCCAGCGCGCGGGAGGCCTCCGCGGTAACCGCCAGCGGGCCGCCATAGACGCAGAACGGATTGCTGATCAGCGTATGACCGAACAGGCGCGTCTTCACCTGCGCCAGCGGCAGCACGCCCACGATCGCGCCATCCTGCTCGGCGGCCACGTAAAACGGATGGTGGCCGAACGCCGATGCGATCACCTCACGCCAGGCGCTCAAGTGAAAGAAGGTGCCGTCAGGATGGGCGTGAACGAAACTGTCCCAGGCGGCGGTTTGGATGCCTAGAGGGTTGATCTTGATCATGCGGAGAGGTCCGAGAAGATGTTCTTTTTTGAAAAAAAGAACCGAAAAACTTTTGCCTGTTCAGATACGCGTCGGGGCAACGTGTCGGGTGAAAACGAACAAAAGTTTTTTGGTTCTTTTTTTCAAAAAAGAACCGCTTTCTTAATCTGATCTGAGAACACTTTATCCACCCGATCCCACGCAAAATCCCGCAACAACTGCCGTATCCGCCCTGCCGTTCGCCCGATATTGAGGTAATGGCGGAACTTCGCCATGCGCGGCGCCGCCTCCACCCGCGGTTGGCCGGGATCGATTTCCCAGGGATGCGTGTAAAAGATGCCGCAGGCGCCCTCGCTGCGATTGACGCGCTTCAGGCCCGCGCGGAACAGAGCATAGGGCAGCAGCCGGAAATACCCCCCACCCGCGCACGGCAGGTTGCGCCCCCCCAGCCGCACGGTGGTCATCGGTATTTCCAGCAGCCGCCCGCCGGCCACCCGGTGCGGCACCCGCGGCGCATCCGGCATGCCATACAGATCGTGGCGGATCGGGAAGATGCTGGAGCTATAGGTATAGCCCTCGTCGGCCAGCACATCGAATGCCCACGGATTGCGCGTATTGATGGAAAATGTGGGCGCGCGGTAGCCGGCCACGGCCACGCCGCCCACATCCTCCAGTATCCGCCGCGCACGGCCCACATCGTCGCGAAAATCCGCAGGCGTCTGTTCATGCGCCAGGCGATGCGCGTAGCCATGGCTGGCCAGTTCATGGCCGGCGGCCACGATCCGCCGCACCAGGGCCGGATGCCGGTCCGCCACCCAACCGAGCGTGAAGAACGTGGCATGCACGCCGGCCCGGGCGAACATCTCCAGAAACGCATCGGTATTGGCTTCAACCCGCCGCGGCAGAATTTCCCATTGGTCGCGGGGGAGCGTGCCGGCGAAGGCCTGCACCTGGAACCAGTCCTCCACATCCACCGTCATGGCGTTGGCGACCGCCCTGCCGGCACTCGCGATCTCGCTCTGGCGCATGCTCAGAACTTTCGGATAACGCCGGCGGTGACGTTGGTCTGGTCCGGCCGATAGCCCTGCGTTCCCAACGCCGCCTCCTCCGACCCGCCCACCAGGTAACTGCCGCCGAACCGCAGAAACCCGCTCAACCGGTCGTTGAACGCTTTTTCCACGCTGGCGGAAACACTGAGCGTCTGCCCACTGCCCTGCTCGGCCACCCCGGTACTATTGGTGCCGTATTGCACAAACACCGACAGGCTGAGTGTGGGCGTCAGGTCATGCCGTTCGCTGACGCTGCCGAAGATACCGCTGGTGCTCAAGGGCGTGCTGGCCTGTTCGGTTTGTCCGGTGGTCCGGCCGACCGGCCGCGTGGTCTCGCGTTGCAGGCTGAGTGTCACCGTGTCCCAGTTGCCGATATAGCTGGCGCTCGCGTCCAGCCGGTCCAACCGGTTCAGGTTCTGATCGGCGCCGAAAAAGTTGCTCGATTGCAAGAGCGGCGAGGCCTGCAGCCCGGAGGCGGCGGCACCCGTGACATCGTTGGTGCCATCCAGCAGCGTGTTCTGCACGTCCTGCTGGAAGGTGGAGATCCCTTCCGAATACCCGCCGAAGACGCGGATTCGCGGACTTACCTGCACCGATCCCTGAACGTAGGCGGACCCGAACCCGTCCACATACCGGTACTCGATCGTCGCCTTGCTGCCCGCAAGCGGCGTGACCTGCACGCCGCCGGAGCCGATGGCGCCGCTATAGCGGTAGCCCCCATGTGGATAATCCAAATCCTCCCAACCGGCCTCGCCCAGCACGGTGAATACACGTGTGACCGCGTAGCTGACATCGTCGGTCAGCAGGATGCGCCGCGCGCCCTCGAGCGCGCCGGAGCCACTGTACAAACTGTCGTCGGTCCCGACCTTGTTCTGCAGCCGGCCCAGATCCTCGCCGGTGGTATAGCTGGCAAAGCCGCGTTCAGTGCCCAGAAAGGAACTGCCATAGGTGTTCAGGCTGCTGGCCGGAAGCGCGGCCGCGCTTTGGCCAGGCGCCTGGGTCGCGCTGTAGGTATAGCCCAGACCGGCCTGCACCGAACCCGCGCCGCCCAGAGTACGGCTCACATAGGGTGACACCGAGAAGCTGCTGGTGGTTTGCCGATCGTTCGGCGCCAGCGTCACCGTGGCTGTCGGGCCCAGCCCGCCATACACCGATTGTTGGGAAACCGCGGCGCGCGCATCCATAAACAAAAAGCCCGGCAGAACGGTGGCCGTGCCATTGCCGGAGAATTGCTCCTGGATCTGCGAGTAGTTCGAATTGCGCGCGTAGAGCTGTCCGATGGGACGGTAGGTGAGGTTGACCTGCAGACGTTGCGAGGTGTCGACCACATTGATCACGGGCGACAGGCTGGTGATGACATCGTCGCCCGCGTTGCGTCCGAAGCCCGAAGCGGCGCCGGCGTTATCGGTATATTCCTCCGACAACCCGACCTGCCCGGTGATCTGCAGCTCAGGTGGCAACGGCCCCCCGGCGGAAGGCTGTGCGGTATCCCCGAAGGCGTTCAGCAGATGCTCGCGCAGATCCGAAGCTGTGGCATCCACGCCGCTGCGCGGCAGCACCGTATCGGCCGGCCCCGGCAGCGCCGGCACACTGGCCATCCCACCCAGATCCGCCTGCGCCAGCGCAGGCCCGGCCATGAAGAGCGGCACCAAACAGCCAAACGTTTTTTGCTTCTTTTTTTCAAAAAAGAAGAATCTTTCTTGCTTCATGCAGAAAGAGCCCAAAAACCGAGTGTTGTTCAAGGCCGTGCAGGCGGCGGCAGATTAGGCTTGGCATAATATTCGCCGGTATAGCTATACGCACCGAAGCTGGAGCGATTGCGGCCCGATTGCTTGTTCAGCAGCAGGACCACTTTCGGGCAGGCCTTGATCATTTCCAGCGCCGCTTCCAGCTCGCCGCGCTGGGTGCGGCCGGCTTCCACCACCAGCATGATCTGCGATGCGGTGGGCGCGAGCACGCTGGGATCGGAGGTGGCCAGCAATGGGCCGGTGTCGATCACCAGGGTGGAGCTGGCGAACCGGCGGGAAAGCTGTTCGGCGGCAGCCGGCAGCGGCTGGCTCCGCTCGCCCGGCTCCAGGCCCGCGAGCGGATCGCCCAGCGGCAGGATGTAGAGGCCGGGCACGGGGGTTGATACCACCATGCGCTCTGGCTGGATGGTATCGTCCGCGGCCAGATCGAGCAGGCCGGGGGCTCCGTTCAAGCCGAGCAGCTCGCTCAGGCAGCGCACTTTCGCATCCGCATCGACCAGCAGGACGGAGTTGGACCCGGTGCGCGCAAGGGAGGCTGCCATGTTCAGCGCCGCGAAGCTCTTGCCCTCCGCTGGCCGCGTGCTGGTCACGAGGATCATGTTGCCGCAACGCTCGCCGGCCGCGATCGAGGCCTTGACCACCGTATGCAGCCGTGCCGCGGCGATCCGGAATTCGTCCCCCAGCCGGGTGCGTCCTTCCATCTCGATGATCAGGCCGGCCCGTGCCATATCTGCCAGCGAGCGCGGCGGCGGGGTATCGAGGCCGGCGGGTGCGGGGAGATCCATAACGATTGCTTATTATTTCTTAAATACGCTGCGTAAAATGCAATAATACGCCACCCAGCACAACCAGCAGCAAGCCGAGTGATGAGCCGAATACGGCGACGTGGCGCAGCCGCATGGCAACCGTGGGCGGCAAGGCAGCCAGCGAAATGGCGCCGATCACCGGACGCCCCATCGTCCGCAGATCGACGACGCTGTGGAAAGACTGGTCGAGCGTCATCATCGCCCCCACCACACCCACCCCCGCCGCGAGCCCGGCAAACAGAACGCCGATCGCGAGCAGAACGCGCTCCGGCGCCACCGGCGCTTGCGGCACCTGCGGCGGATCGATGATCACCATCTTCACGTTGCTGGCGCGCACCTGCGCGGCCGTGGCGATCCGCATTCCCTCGCGGCGGCCCAGCAGCTCGTCGTAGTTCTTGCGCAACACGTCGTAGTCGCGGTTGAGATTGAGGTAGCGTGCCTCCAGGTTGGGCGCGCCATGGGCGATGGCTTCCAGCCGGTCTCGTTCGTGGGTCGCGTCGTCAATCTGGCGCTGCAGGCTCTCGATCAAGGCGTCGGTTTCCACCAGGCGCAGCTTCAGTTGCTCATAGACCGGGTTGGGTTCCGACTTCGCCCCGGTCACCGCGGCGGGCCCGGAATCCATCTTCTTCAGCGCCGCGATATCGCGCTTGGCGGCGATCACTTCGGGGTAGGCATCGGTGTAGGTCTGCTGCAATTCGCGTAAGCGGGCTTCTGCATCGCGCAGCGACGCATGCGTATCGGGACCGGGGCCACCACCGGCCTCGGTGACCAATTCCTGCTGCGTCCCATCGAGTTCCTTGGCCAGCAGCACCCGGCGCGCCTTGGCATCGGCCAACTGGCCGGTCAGCGCGGTCACCTGCATGCGCGCCTGCTCGAGCCGGTTGAGGCCGCCATCACCGGGGATCAGGTCGACGTATTTCGATCGGAATTCGGCGCGCCTGGCTTCGGCGTCACGCAGCTGCTTCTCGTAGCTGGCGATCTGCTCGTCGAGGAATTCGGAGGCCTTCTCCATGTCGTCGCGGTTGTCGCCGGCGCGGTTCTCGATGTAGCTCGCCAGCACGGCCTGCACCACATCATAGGCGAGTTGCCGGTCGGGATTGCGAAAGGCGATGGAGAAGATGTTGCGCGTCTGCGCGTTCACCTTGATGGTCTTGCTCAGCCGCGTGACCATCTGTTCGAGGTCGGTGGGGGTTTTGGTATCGAGTTGCAGATCGGTCTTGGCGATGATCTTCTCGATATTGGGGCGCGAGAGCAGCATGTGCTGCAGCAGGTCGATCTGGTCGCTCATTGAGCTATCGGCGGCGATCCCGCGCAGCAGCGGTGTCAGAACCGCGTCCGCATCGATATAGACCCGCGCGCTGGCCTCGTACTGGTTGGGCATCATCGCGATACCGAACCAGCCGACCAGGCAGAGCGCCCAGGAAGCGGCAACACCCCACCAGCGCCGGCGCCATGCCAGCCCACCATACCGATTGATCAGGTCCTGCAGGGAATCCATGGTCTGCTACGCGCCTCTCAGCCTGCCGGTCCAAACCGTCCGCCGGCGGCCGCCGGTGGCCGCTCGGGCGCATAGAATGGCATCATGTCTCGTCAAAAGTAGCTCTGCGGGATGATCAGCGTATCGCCGGGCCGCATCATGATATTCTGGCTGATGTCGCCATCCTTGATCAGGTCCGACAGATGCACCGGGATGCGCTTCTCGGTCGCGCCCATGCGGCGCAGGATGAAGGCGCGATTGCCGGCCGCGAACCTGGTCAGCCCCTTGGTGGCGATCATCACGTCCAGAATGCTCATGTTCTGCCGGAACGGGATCGCTTGCGGGTCGGCTGCCTCGCCGATCACCCGCACCTGGCGGTCCGCCGGACCTTGAAACTGCTTCACCATGACGGTGACGTTCGGATCGTTCACATATTTCTTGAGCCGCGACGCGATTTCGGTGCTGAGCTCCGTGGAGGTCTTTCCGGCCGCCATCACATCGGGAACCAGCGGCACGGAGATGCGTCCATCCGGGCGCACCGGCAGCTCACCCACCGAGAGCTTGTCCGCGCCATAGACGAAGATCGAAAGCACGTCGCCCGGCCCGATCACATATTCCGCCACCGGGCCCTGCTCCACCGACGGCGCGGGTACCGCGGAGGGTGCGGACGCATCGCAGCCGGCCATGAGCACGCACGCGGCAAGACTGGGCAGAAACCATACGGCCCGCAGCACCGGGGCAGCCTGCCGCAATCCCCGGTTGTTCGGTGCAGAAGGGACTGAACCACCGCCCCCTGCCGCATTGAAGCAGTGCTCCGCCACTGAGCTAAACGCCTTCAGCCGATACGCCGTGCCTCGCTGCCAGGATGGCGCAAGGTACGGAAGTGCGGCAATGAGTATGATCCATGCTGTGTCTAAAACGATAATAAAATAGTCACAAGTGTTTTTATTGAGCTACGCCCCGGCAGGGCTGGACGAAACGTCAACGGTGTGGCTTGGCTACCTGCGATCGTGATCTCTGGCAGGCAGGATATTAAGAGCTCCAGGCATGCGCATCAACCATGCCGGGTGATTAAAAGCCCGGCTGCAAGCGCGTGCGGGTTTCTCCAGATAGGGGGCTGGCGAAGCATGCAGGCGCCATAGGGGCGGATCGGCATCTGGACGGCTGCGTGCCGTCGGTTTGGGTTTCTCGCAGCCGCCTCCTGGCGGTCGGGTGTTTGGAGTTGGGTATTGCCATGCGTAAGCTGTTGATCATCGGTCTGCCTGTGCTGCTGCTGCTTGCCGGCGCGGGTGCGGCGGGACTGTTCCTGGCCCATGGCAGGGATCCGGTCACCAGCGCCCGGCTGCGTATGGCGCACGGCGACATGAAGGGGGCGGAGCTGTATCTGCGCGAGGCGTTGCACCAGCACCCGCTGAGCCCGGAGGTCGCCTTCCTGCTCGGCCGCGTTGATCTGGCGATCGGCAATCCCAGCGGCGCCGAGCTGGAATTCCGCCGTGCCAGGGATCGCGGCTACAACCGGGCCGCCATCATTCTGCCCCTCGGCCAGTCCTATCTACAGCAGCATCACTTCGATGAGGCACTGCGCGATTTCGTGGTGGATCAGGCGCCGCCCGGCGCCCGCGCGGATGTGCTGACGATACGCGCCGCGGCCCTGCTCTCGCTCGGCCGGTTCGACGAATCGGAGGCAGCGTCGCGGCAAGCCGAAGCCGAAACACCAAACAACCTGGAGACCGTGTTGACGGCGGCCCGCATCGCGCTGGCCCGCAATGACATCGCGGGTGCCGAAAAACGTGCCGACAAACTGCTGGCCATCGACAAGACGCAGGCAGACGCCTTGCTGCTCAAGAGCGAGATCGGGATCAGGAGCAACAATTCCAAAGCGGCCCTGGCCGATGCGCAAGCGGTCCTCTCTGCAAACCCGGATCGGCAGGACGCCCTGCTGCTGGAAGCCCGGGCCTATGCCGGCATGGGCATGGGCGACCGCGCGCGCACTGTCGTGCAGAAGCTGCTCAGCCTCGCGCCGAAGAATATCGGCGCCAACTTCCTGGGCGCCATGCTGGCAATCCAGGCGGGCGATTATGCGACCGCGGACACCGAACTGACCAATATCAGCTTTAGCATCGGTGATCTGCCGCGTGGCTTCTACTTCATGGCCGTCACCAAGCTTGGGATGGGCCAGCCCGCGCAGGCGGAGGAGGCGATCACCAAGTTCCTGAGCAAATCGCCCGACGACATGGGCGCGCTGAAACTGCTGGCCTATATCGACCTTGCGCGCCATCACCCGGACCGCACGCTGGCCTTGCTGCACGACAATCCGCTGGCCGCGCACCCCGATTCCGACACGCTCGATCTGGAGGGCCGCGCCCGCGCGATGCAGGGTGACGTGGCCGGCGCGCGGCAGGATTTTAGCAAGGCGTTCGCCCTCAGCCCGCAGAACGTACAGATCCTCAACCGCCTTGCCGCCGCGCAGCTGGAACTGGGCGACGTCCAGGGGGCCGAGGCGAACATGCAGCAATCGCTGAAAATGTCGCCCAACCAGAGGCTGGCCGGTGAGGCGCTGGTGCAGGCAGCCCTCGCGCGCGGCGATATCCCGGCCGCGATCGCCGATGTGGAGCAGTTGCGCAGCCGGGTGGGCGACATCGAGGAAGTGGGCGTGCTCGCCGCCCAGGTGAGGATCGCCGGGCTCGACATCGCAGCCGGCGAAGCCCAACTGCGCGACGTGCTGAGCCGCTTTCCCGACAGCCGGGCCGCCACGCTGAACCTGGTGCGTATCTACGGCCTGCGCGGCGACGAGGCCGCGGCGGAAAAACTGCTCGAGAACCTGCTACAGCGGCGGCCCGATGATCAGGGTGCGCTGGAGGTGCTTCTGCCCACCCTGTTCGCGGACCATCATGGCGACGAGGCCATCGCCTTCGCTGAGCGCGCGCATCTGGCAGCGCCCGACAATGTCGGCATCACCTCCGCGCTGGCAGGCTGCTATGTCCGGGCCAACCAGCCCGAGCGTGCCGTCGCACTGCTCGACCGGGTGAGTGCGAACACCAACCCGGAGCTCGATATCCTGCGCGCTCACGTGCTGGTGGCGGCCGGCAAGATCGCCCCCGCGGAGCAGGCCTTCAAGGTGGCGCTCATGGAGGCACCGGGCAACGTGCGCGCGCGCACCGACCTCGCCGCCCTGCTGACCAGGGACAAGAACTACGACGACGCACGCGAGGTGCTGCGGGACGGCATCAAGCAGAGCCCCGGCAACGAGTCTCTGCTGACAGCCCTGGTGGCCGTGGAGATGCAGGATGGCGGCATCAAGGCGGCGCTTGCGACCGCGGCGACGTTGCGCAGCGACCCGCAGAATCTGCCCGGCGCCAACGCGCTGGCGGGAGATGCCTGGATTCGCGCCGGTGATCCCAAGCAAGGCGCGGAGGCCTATCTGGCTGCGTTGAAGACCGCGCCCAGCAGCGAACTCGCCGTCAAGGCGGCCGAGGCCCTGACCACGGACGGCCGTGTCGAACCCGCCATCACGGAGCTCGCGTCCTGGGCTTCGGCCCACCCCAACGACCTGCCAGCCCATGCCGTGCTGAGTAGCCTGTATCTGCAGGTTCACAATGTGCAGGATGCCGAGCAACAGCTCGATGCCGTGCTGGCCATCCGGCACAACGACGTGTCGGCGTTGAATAACCTGGCTTGGGTGAAACAGCAGCAGGGCGACCTCACCACCGCGAAGGCGCTCGGCGAGCGCGCCTATTTCGAAACGCCGCTGCCCGAAGTGGCCGATACGCTGGGTTGGATCCTGGCCCAGCAAGGCGATACGGCCAAGGCGCTGCTGCTGCTCTCCCAGGCGATCAACGCCCAGGCACCGGCAGCGCGCGCCATCGCGGAATACCATTACGGATCCGTGCTCAACACCGCCGGCCGCGTGGACGACGCGCGTACCCAGCTTGCGCGCGCGGTCGCCAGCAAGGCGGCGTTTCCCGACAGGGATAAGGCTCGGGCGTTGCTGGCGTCCCTGAAGTGAAGGAAGGTCTTCTTTTTTGAAAAAAAGAAGCAAGAAACTTTTGTCCAGTTTGCCTTTCCCAAGGTCCCGACACGCCGGAAACCCGCGTACCTGAACAGATAAAAGTTTTTTGGTTCTTTTTTTCAAAAAAGAACATTCTTCCTTTTTTGATTGTGCGCCGGTGCTCCGCCTCCTCACTTTCTCGACGCTCTACCCCAACCCCGCCCAGCCCAATCACGGGGTGTTCGTGGAAAACCGCCTCCGGCACCTGGTGGCCACCGGCTGCGCGCAGGCCACCGTGCTGGCGCCGGTTGCCTGGTTCCCGGGCCGCCGCCTGCCGGCAGCGCCGCGGGAGGAGACTCGCCATGGCATTCGCGTGCTGCATCCGCGCTGGCTTTCCATCCCTGCCATCGGCATGCGCCCGGCGCCCTGGCTGCTCTACATGGCCGCTATGCGCGCGCTTGGGCGGCTGATCGAAGCGGGCGGCCACTTCGATGCGATCGACGCGCATTACCTCTACCCCGATGGGGTCGCAGCGATCTGGCTGGGCCGCCGCTTTGGCCTGCAGGTCGTGCTGACCGCGCGCGGCTCGGATGTGACCCAGTTCCCAGACTATCCGTTCGCCCGGCGCCTGATCCTCGATGCCGTGCGGCAGGCTGCTGCCGTGATCACCGTCAGCGCCGGCCTGCGTGATGCGCTGACGGCACTCGGCGCACGCACGGACAAGATCACGGTGCTGCGCAACGGGGTCGACACGTCCGTGTTCCGGCCGCTGAGCCAAACCGAGGCACGCCGTGCCCTGGGTCTGGACGCCGCCACCTCACCCCGCCGGATCATGGTTTCGGTGGGAGCTTTGATCGCTCGCAAGGGCCACGACCGCACCATCGCCTGCCTCGCCGAATTGCCGGACTGGCAATTGCTGATCGCCGGCGAAGGCCCTGAGCGCGCGCGGCTGGAGGCACTGGCAACCAGGCTCGGCGTGGCCCCGCGCGTCCGTCTGCTCGGCAGCGTGCCGCATCATGCGCTCGCCACGCTTTACAGCGCGGCGGATATTTCGGTGCTCGCGTCCTCACGCGAGGGGTGGGCCAATGTGCTGCTGGAATCGATGGCTTGCGGCACGCCCGTGATCGCAAGCCCGATCCCCGGCAATCCGGAGGTTGTNNCCTGCCGGGATTGCCGATGCGGTGAGGCGCTGGTGGGCGGAGAAGCTGGACCGGCACGCCACGCGTGCCTATGCCGAGCAATTCAGCTGGGATGCGACCACTGAGGGCCAGTTGAACATCTTCCGGGCCATCACGGCCGGTATACCAAAGGGGGAGGCAAGCCTCCCCCCCTGACAGAAGATCAGCCGCGATGCTCCTCCTTGCCGGCGGGCCGCGCCGCGGGATGGGGAGCCGGCCGTGGCGCCGGGCGGGCGGCAGGGCGCGGTGCGGCGGCCGCGTGCGGGGCGGGGCGGGCGGCAGCCTCGTGCGGAGCGGGGCGGGCGGCATGCGGGGCCGCGGCGTGAGCTGCCTC
>PKZM01000192.1 GCA_003133065.1 Acetobacteraceae bacterium | reverse complement strand
TCGCCCAAATGGATGGCGAGATCGAAATTTTCCGAGGAGAGATCGGCCCGGCGCGGCGCGAGATCGAGATCCAGGCGCACCTTGGGATAGAGTTGCAGGAACTCGGCGACGACGGGGGCAACCAGGAGCGGGGCGAGCTCGGCCTCGGCGGATATGCGCAGCACGCCTTGTGGGGTTTCGACCAGGCCGCGGATGTGGTCGTGGGCCTCGCGGGCGGCATCCACAATACGCTCACAACGAGCGAGGTACAGCGCGCCGGCCTCGGTGAGATCGACGCGGCGTGTGGTGCGGCTGAGAAGCTGCACCCCGAGCGAAGCTTCCAGATCCGTGATGCGGCGGGAGAGGGAGGAGATGGACATGCCGAGTGCCTCGGCCGCCTTGGTGAAGCTGCGGGTGTTGGCGAGTTCAACGAAAAGAGCCAAGTCCCGGAGGTAGTCCATGGGGGCGATTATCCTGAAAATGAAAGCCGGGTTGGACGCAGGATAGGATTATCGCTGCTCCGTTCACCTCTATGACCCGGATTGTTGCAGGTCAATCGGTTTTAGGGTGGTGGCCGGGTGTTTTTTTGCAGGCCCTGTTGCGGCAGGCTTGTGTGGCGGCGGCGCGAGGCGCCTAGCTATGCGGCCGCGGCGCCGGGTTGGCCGGTGGGAAGGCGGCCAACATAGGGTGGATGATCATGGGAAAAGGCGACAAGCAACACGGCAATCGCGAGGCCAAAAAGCCGAAGGCGAACAAGAAGGCCGCACCGCTGGCAGCAACGCAGGGGCTGAAGCTGCCGGTGGATGCGAAAAAGCCGGGCGGCAAGGCTGGAAAGTAATCGCCGGTCCGGCATCGGCGATAAAGAGAAAGACAGGCCTTCTTTTCTGAAGAAAAGAAGCAAAAGACTTTTGGATGGCTGTCGCGGGGTCGCCGGAAACGTACGCCTGAGTGGCTCTGCGCAGACGTCTAGGGTGAGAGAGTGTGCCAGAGGGGATCGAGCGCGGCGGCGGGGTTGCGCAGCGCTTCGGGATGGCGGGCGCGGGTGGCAGCGAGCCACGTGGCGGGAAGCTGTGCCAGGGTAATGCCAACGGCGCCGTGGCCGAGGCCGAGCATTTCGCCCGGGTGGTCGCCCATGTTCTGCCACGGGCGGAAGCTGCTGATGCCGATATAGGTGACGTCCGTGGGGACATGCATCAGGGCAGGGTTGGCGATATCCGACAGGCGGGCGTGATTGATGACTTTTTCGTTGTAACGGATGGGTTGTCCGCCAGGGTTTGGCACCACGGCCGTGGTTGTTTCGGTGCTCCAGACATCGTTGCCGATAACGCGCAACGGCAGGGTTTCGGCGGTGATGCTGGTGCCGGGGATGAGCGGGGCAGCCGGCAGTTTGATCTGGCAGTCCGGGCCGATCCGGTATCTGCGGGGCACCGAATCGGTGTGTTTGGCCTGCACGGTTTGGCCGGTGTACGGGTTGCGCCATGCGGTGAGCACATCTGCGGAGGCGGCATCGAGGAAATATTCAATTTCGAAGCTGACGACATCATAGAAGCCGCCAACGGCAGGCCGGGAGCGGGAGAAGGTGGCGGCGACCAGATTGTAGAAGGGCGTGAGCTGAGCGTTGACGATGCCGGCGTAAGTACACGCGATGCAGCTGATGATCAGTTGGTCGTTGAGGGCGCCCCGCATCATCATGAAGGCACGAAGCTGTGCTGTTCGGTTGGACAGCGCGGGGATCGTGGCCGTGGCGCTTTGGGGAACAGTGAGGGCGGCGGCGCCCAGCGAGGTGAGCAGGCTGCGGCGCGAGACCGGGGTAGGAGGCATGGGGGCCTGTGCTGGGGGCGGGTGAATGAGTGGAGCCTGTTGTTTGCGGTTCTGCAAGGGGTGCGGTTGCCGGTGGTGAACGTCGGGTAAGGTGTGTACGATAGGTCCGTACTTTACGGGGGACAATCGGGGATGCCGGCGGACATGATCGCGAAGGGGCAGTCAGGCTCGCCATCCCTGACGCTACGTTTGCTGCTGGGCTATGGGGTGGGTCAGGTGGGCGGGCAGATTTTCCGCGATACGCCCGCCGTGCTTCTGCCGATTTTTCTGAGCACCATGCTGGGTGTGCCGCCGTGGATGGCCGGGGTGGCGATCCTGCTGCCCAAGCTTTGGGTGGTGTTCTGCGATCCGCTGGTCGGCACGCTCTCGGATCGGAAGAAGGCGCGCTGGGGGCGGCGGCCGTTTCTGCTCGCGGGCGGGGTGCTTTCGGGGGTGACGTTTTTTCTGCTGTTCGTGCCACCGGTTTTTGCCTCAGCGACGGCGGCCAGCGCGTATGAGACACTGATGTTCGCGATCGCTTCCACCGGGTTCAGCCTGTTTTCCGTGCCGTATCTCACGATTGCCTCGGAAATGACGGATGATACGCATCTGCGCACGAAGATCATGTCCTATAGGTTGGCGTTTACGTCGCTGGGATTGGTGATCGGGGCGGGTGCGGCGCAGCCGATGGTGGGGTGGTTCGGCGGCGGGCGGGGTGGCTATGCGGCGATGGGCGCGGTGCTGGGCGGGATCTGCCTGGTGACGATGGCGGCCTCGTATTTCGGCACAAGCGGGATGCGGGTGACGCGCGAGCAGCCAGGCAGCTTGCCGATTCTGGCACAGTTCCGGCTGGCGTGGCAGAACCAGCCGTTCCGGATCGTGGCGGGTTCGTATTTTTTGCAGATGGTGGGCGCGGCCACGGGGTATACCGTGCTTGGGCTATTCTTCATTTACGCGGTGCGGGATATTCCGCTGATCCTGCCGTTCATTTTGCTGATCAGCGTGATGGCGGGGGCCTCCCAGCCGCTGTGGCTGGCGGTGTCTCGCCGGTTCGGCAAGAAACCGACATATGTGCTGTGCATCGTTTCCTGGTGCGTGGTGACACTCACATGGATGCTGGTGCGGCCCGGGAGCGATGTGCTGGCGGTTGTGCCGGTGATCGGGCCGGTATCGACGCAGGGCGCGCTGATATTGCTGCGGGGGCTTGTGATCGGGGTTTTCAATTCCGGGTTCATTCTGATGGCATTTTCGATGCTGACTGATACCATTGCGTTTGATCGCGCGGCGTTCGGGATCTCGCGTGAGGGTATTTTTTCGGGCGTGTTTTCGGCGCTGGAAAAAGTGGCGTTTGCGGTGGGGCCGGCGATCGCGGGGGCGGCACTGAGCCTGGCGGGGTTTGCGGAATCGCGAGGTGGGGCGGGCGCTCAGAGCGCGAGCGCGGTTGAGGGGATTGTGTTGAGCCTTTCGGTGCTCCCGGTGTGTTTGACGGCGGCGAGCCTTTTGTTGCTGCGGCGGTATAGGCTGTGAGGCCGCGCATCGCCCAAGAGCGATGCGGGCTACGATGGGTGCGCACCGTACCCGCATTTGCAACAAATTGGGTCGGCCGCCCAGCCTGTACTGAACTGTATTGACGTATACAGGCAAGAGCCGTTTTACACGCCGTGTCGATCCTCAGCGGTGGTCGTGGAAATCTGGCCCGCGGCCACCCGGATGGCCATGGAAGCCGCCGGGAAAGCCGCGGCCGCCGGGATAGAAGCGGTTCAGCCGCCCGACCAGGCCGAATGGCGCGCCGAACCAGACATGGCCCGGCCCATAGTATCCCCAGCCAATCCCGGCGACGAACACCAGCGGCAGGTAGGACCCATACGCGTAATAGACGGGGACGCCGTTGACATAGGTCAGGCCGTCCGGCCCGACATAGGGCTGACCTGGAGGAACCGCGGGCCCCGCATAGGGCGCGCCTGGCGGTGGCGGATAGCCGTAGGGCGGGGGTACCGGGTAGGGCGCCGGTTGGGCTGCGGCGGCGCCACTCAGGATCACCCCGAGAGAGAAAGCGATTAACGATATGCGTGACACGACAAATGTCCTTCTGCAATGGCCGGCCAGTTCGTTCGGCCGTTGATCATAGGGTGGGGTTCGTCCGGATAAGTTTGCAGCCGGGCCGAGCCGCCCCCTCGGTAACGTAAAACGACACCCCCGGCTTCCGGCCACGGGCGATTAATGTGCGGGTTCAACAACCGGCAGTTCCACCGTGCTCGCGGCGGAGATGGTGATCGTGGCCGGGTGGTAGTCGCCTGGCTTGGCGAGAAAGATGTTCGGCACGAAGGTCTGGGGATTGCGGTCGTAAAGCGGGAACCAGGTGGATTGGATCTGCACCATCAGCCGGTGGCCCGGGAGGAACACGTGGTCGGCGGGGGGGAGCGGTAACGTGTAGGTTTGCGGCTGGTTGGCGGGGATGGGTGTGGGATAGGCCGGGGCGTTGCGGTAGCGGCCGCGGATGATGTCGGCGGAGATCATGAGCTGGTAGCCGCCGAGGGCGGGTTCACCGGCGACCTGATCGGGGTAGACGTCGATCAGTTTGACGACGAAATCGCCGTCCGTGCCCGTAGTGGTGGCGATCAGGTGGGCGAGCGGCGCGCCGGCGATTTTTAGGGGCGCTGTGAGGCGGGGGGTGGTGAAGGTCAGCACGTCCGTGCGGGTGGAGGCCTCGCGCTGGTCGCTGGCGAGCCAGTTGCGCCAGGACATTGCCTCGCCATCGTCCAGCAGGTGGATGGGGCGCTGGATGAACGGAACGGGGTGGGCGGGATCGGAGATGTAGGTGGAAGTTTGGGGTGTGCCGGTAGGCGCGGTGGCGGAGAGATGGCCGCCGGGGAGCAGATGCATGGGGCGGGGGGTGATGGCGCAGGCGCCGGATTCGCAGCCCTGGGGCCAGGTTTTCAGGCGCAGCCAACGGTTGGTGCCGGATTCGAAGGCGTTCACGGGGGCGACATTGGCTGGCGGTGCGTCGTCCTTCAGGTAGTGGTCGAGAAAGGGGCGCAGGATGTGCTGGCGGAAATACAGGCCGTTATCGGCGTGGAAGTCGATCGGGCCGAGGCTGGTATCGGCGTCGATTTCCTGGCCGTGGTGCCAGGGGCCCATGACGAGGAAGAGTTTTGAGCCGTCCGCGTTCCGCGCTTTGAGGGCTTTGTACACCGCGGGGGCGCCGTAGATGTCCTCCTGGTCCCACAGGCTATGGACGAGCATGGTGGGCACGGTGAGGGGCTGGGCGGCGAGGATGCGGTCCATGGCCTGGCGTTGCCAGAAATCGTCATAGGCGGGGTGGGCGACGAGTTTGCGCCAGAAACCGACCTGGGATTCGCCGTGGCTGTCGGCCATGGCGCCGGCGGAGCCGAGTTCCAGGAAGGCGTCGTAATCGTCGTAATGGTCGGTCCACCAATGCTCGTCGTTGGCGCGGGTGGCTTCCTGTTCGTAGATGTAGTTCAGGTTGAGCTGGCGGAAGGCCCCGTTGTGGAACCAGTCGTCGCCCATCCAGCCATCCACCATCGGGTTCATCGGCACGGCCACCTTCAGCGCCGGGTGCGGATGGATCAGGCTCATCAGGGTGGTGAAGCCGTCATAGGAGATGCCGATGGTACCGACGCGGCCGTTGCTTTCGGGGATGTTTTTGGTCAGCCAGTCGATGGTGTCGTAACAGTCGGTGGCATCATCCAGGCCGGATGGGTTGAGGCCGTGGTCGGCCGGCGGGTTCATCAGGTAGGCGCCTTCGGATTTGTATTTGCCGCGCACATCCTGAACCACGCGGATGTAGCCGGCGGCGACGATGATGTCGTCGGCGTTATCGTAGCCGTCGAGGGCGGCGATCAGGTGGGCGCCGTGGTTGTAGGTGGTCAGCGCGGTCGCGTCGTAGGGCGTGCGCGTCAGCAGGATGGGGGCGTGGTGGGCGCCGCGCGGGATCAGGATGACGGTGTGCAGCTTGGTGCCGTCGCGCATGGGGATCATCACGTCGCGGCGGGTGTAATCGAAAGATTTTGTTGATCGCGTAAAGGTTTTGGGGGTTTCATTCTCGGTTTGCGTGGTTTGGGCCTGGAGTGCCGTGCTTGCGAGCAGGACGGCGAGCGCTACTGCGGCGATTTTCATGCGTGTGTCTGATCCGTGTGTCGGGCGCCAAAGGTAAAAGTTTTTTGGTTCTTTTTTTCAAAAAAGAACAGCCTTCCTGCCTTTGATTTTTGATGACGGCCAGGTGTGATTGGCCCGTATGGGGCCAGGCCGCCGCGATGTGTCGTCTGGTAGGGGTTGCACGGCGGGGCCAAATGGCCAGAGTGGGCTGGGCAGCCCGAGGGGACATGATGAAGCGGTATGCGATCACGTATGTGGCAACGCTGGTGGCCTTCGGGGCGATCGACGCGGTTTGGCTCGGCACGGTGGCGGGGCCGCTCTACAAGCGCACCCTGGGCCCGGTGCTGCTGGATCAGTTCCGCCTGGCGCCGGCGATCGTGTTTTATCTGCTGCAGATCGTCGGCATGATGGTGTTTGTGGTGCCGCGCGTTCCGGGCGCCGGGGATTTGGGGCGCGTGGCGCTGTTTGGCGCGCTGTATGGGTTTTTCACCTACACCACGTTCGATTTGACCAATTACGCGGTGCTGCGGCCGTGGACCCTGTATCTGGCGGTGACGGATATCGCGTGGGGGTGTGTCGTGAGCGCCGCGGCATCGGTGATCGGTGTTTGGGCGGCCAGGATGGTGGGTTAGGGGAGATATTTTTGATCCCCTTGCGCACGCTGCCCGCGCGGTAAGCGTCAAATGTATGTTGGTTCTATTTTTTTCAAAAAAGACCTCTTCCTTCCTTTTGCATCTCACGCAACTCTCCCAGCGGCGGCGTTAGCGCAATCGTCTCTTCACCCAGCAGCTCCCACTTGATGCCAAACGGCCGTGCCGCGCGCGAGACATGCAGGAACCGGCTGGGCATCGCGATGCTGTCCACCAGGATATCCGTAGGGCCAGGTAGAAGCTTGTCCTGCACCACCTGAACGTCGTGCACCAGTGCGGTCACATGCGTTGCTTCGTCCACCACCCCGATATCGGTGAACATGCCCCATTCCATGTCGAAATATCCATGGCCTTTGCCGAACCGTACACCGTTCAGCGAGACGGCGGACGCGCCGGTCACCATGAAATCGAACCGGCCGCGGGCCTTGATCTCCGCCAGCGAGATCGAACGGCCGAAATGCTCCAGCCCATCCAGCCACGCGGCATACAGCGCGCACCCGGCCGGAATGCGGTCCGGCTGCAGCAGCACAAAGCCGCGGCGTATGCCGTAGGTTGAAACAACCAGCGTCGCGCCGGCTTCCAACAGGCGCCGGCGCAGCTCTACCAGGCCATTATCGGGGGTGATGAAAACGTATTTCGCGCCTTCGGTGAAGCCCTGCGCCAGCAGATGGCTGGTCGCCACATCGCTGCCCTCGAAATCGGGGATCACCTCGCCGAAATCGAGATGAAAGCGCGAATCCGGCTTGGCCACGGGCTTTAGCCGTTGCCATATCTCGCCGCGGATGTCAGCTGCCGTCCATCCTGTCAGCATCTCGGGTTCGGTCATCTGCCTGCTCCTTGTAAGCGCAAGCTTTGCAGGTCAAGAATAAGAAAGAAAGGTCTTCTTTTCTGAAGAAAAGAAGCAAAAGACTTTTGTCTGTTTGGTGCCGCGGTGTCGTGGGCGCAGGCTTTCGAAAACTTTCTGTTGCTTAGGGAACGAAAGCGGGTAACCTCTGCCGCATTGCGGAACAGGGGGCAGTTTGGTCATTCAACCCGTCATGCTCACCCGCCGCGCGCTGGCAGGCGGCGCGCTGGCCATGGCCGCCACAGCCGCACGGGCGCGAAGCCAAAGCGGCCCGGTGGTGATTGCCTCGGACGAGGATGTCACGACGCTCGATCCCCATTTGATACGCAACAATCACCCGATCGGCAGCATCATCTGGTCGATCTTCGATAGCCTGGTGCGCCGCCGGCCGGATGGCACGCACGAACCACGCCTGGCGCTCGCCTGGGCGCAACCAACCCCCACCACCTGGCAGTTCCACCTCCGCCCCGGTGTGGTGTTCCACAACGGCGAAAACCTCGATGCCCAAGCCGTGGTGGAAAATTTCAACCGCATGAACCGCCCACCCTTCAACGGCGAAAGCCAGCTCTGGCAACAAACCAATCTGCGCGTCGTCACCGCCATCGACCCCGCCACCGTGCAACTCACCACCGATGGCCCCGCCGTCACCATGCTCTACTGGCTGGAGGAAGCCTTCATCGGCGCCCCACGCCATCTGCGCGAAACCCCGCAAAGTGAGATCGGCGCCAAACCCATGGGCTCCGGCCCCTATCGCTTCGTGGAATGGCAGCAGGGCGACCATGTCAGCCTCACCGCATCCGACATGCACTGGGCCGGCCCACCACCCATCCGCGACGTGATCTTTCGCGCCGTACCCGAACAATCCAGCCGGCTGAACGAATTGAAATCCGGCAGCGTGGATCTCGTGCCGGGCCTGGATCCGGATAGTGCGGCCAGCGCCAAATCATCCCTCTCCGCCGCCGTGCAGGTGCCCGGCCTGCGCAAGATGCATATGGGTTTTTCACAAAACGGCATCGCACCGCTGAAGGATCGCCGCGTGCGCCAGGCGCTGAACCACGCGGTGGATGTCGCCACCATGATCGAAACCTTGCAGCGCGGCATGGGTACACAGCTCACCTCCGTGCTCAACCCGCCCAATGCCACAACCGATCTGCCGCAATTCCCCTACGATCCCGCCCGTGCCACCGCCCTGCTGCACGATGCCGGCCACGAAAACTTCGCCGTGGAAATCGCCTTTGATTCGAAATACGCCGATTCTCAGGAATCCTGCGAAGTGGTGGCCGCCTATCTCAATGCCGTCGGGCTGGATGCCCATGTTGTCGCCTATGAAAGCGGGCATTTCACCGAAACCCTGCGCGCGCGCGCCTTTCCCGGCCTGTATTTCTATGGCTTCGGTGCGCTGATCGAACCGTTGGTGGAACTGGTGATCTTCACCAGCGACGCGGTGGATAACGCCAGCGGATACACCAACCCCACCTTCGATCGCCTGGTGAAAACCGCCGCCGTCACTGCCGATGCCGCCGCCCGCACCGCCTTGCTGAAACAGGCCGAACGCATGGTATGGCAGGATTGCCCCTGGCTCTATCTGTGGCACCTGCCGGAAATCACCGGCATCTCCCGGCGCCTCACCTACACGCCGCGGCCGGACGAATATGTCGAGATCTACAGAGCAAGATTAGCGCCGGCATGGTAATGCGCCAAACCCTGCTGTTACGGCGCTGCCTGCATGCGCTGGCCGTGCTGATCGGCGTCAGCATTGCCACTTTCGCGGTGGCCCATGCCACGGGAGACCCGGTCACGCTGCTGCTCTCCCCCAGCGCGTCGGAGGCCACACGCATGCAGATGCGCGCCCATCTCGGCCTGGATCAACCGCTGATCACCCAATATCTGCTGTTCCTGGGCCACGCCGTGCAAGGCGATTTCGGCCAATCCTTCATCTATCGGCAGAGCGTCGCCTCGCTGGTGCTGGCGCGGCTGCCGGCGACCTTGCTTCTGGCAGGATCGGCATTCGCCATAGCCCTGTCGGTGGGCGTTCCGCTCGGCGTGGTCGCGGCCACACGCGGCGGATGGGCGTCGGCCACGCTGAACCTGTTCTCCATGGCCGGCCTCGCCATCCCTTCGTTCTGGCTCGGCCTGATGCTGGTGCTGCTCGTCGCGGTCTGGCTAAGGCTGCTGCCGGTGGATGGCTATGGCGGCCTCGCGCATCTTATCCTGCCCGCCCTCACCCTCTCGCTGCAAAGCATCGCGCGCCTCAGCCGCCTCGTAGCCTCCGGCATGCAAGGCGCGATGCGGGCCGACTATATCCGCACGGCCCGCGCCAAAGGCCTGCTGGAGCACCGCATCGTGTGGGTGCACGCCCTGCGCAACGTTCTGGTGCCCGTCGTTACCATGGCGGGGCTGGAACTGGGCGATCTGCTGTCCTCGGCCGTCGTCGTTGAAGTCGTGTTTGCCTGGCCCGGCATCGGCCGGCTGGCCGTAACCGCGCTCGGCGAGCGGGATTTTCCGCTGTTGCAAGGCACGGTGTTCATGGCGGGGCTGGGGTTTGTGCTGATCAACCTGGCGGCGGATGCGATTTGCGCGCGGATTGATCCGAGGATGAGGCAAGTATGAAGGAAGATTCTTCTTTTTTTCAAAAAAGAAGATCCTTCCTTCCCTTGCCTGCCTTCTACTCGGATTATCCTTTTTTTCCGCAGCCAGCGCGCCGTTTTTGGCGCCCTACCCCCCCACCCGAATTGACCTTCGCCAACGCCTCCTCCCCCCCGCCTGGCCGCAGCCCGGCCGCCCCGCCCATCTGCTGGGCACCGACAATGTCGGCCGGGACATGCTCTCCCGCATCATCTGGGGCGCGCGTATCTCCCTGGCGGTCGGGCTCTCCGCTGCCCTGCTCGGCGCCGTCGCCGGCAGCGTGCTGGGCCTGTGCGCCGGTTTCTTCGGCGGCGCGGTGGATGCCGCCATTTCCTGGCTGATCAACGTGCAGCTTGCCTTTCCCTTCACGCTGTTCGCCATCTTTCTGCTGGCCGTGTTCGGCGGCGGCTTTCTCCCCGTGGTGGGCGTGCTGGCATTGGCCACCTGGGTGAACTTCGCCCGCATCGTGCGCAGCCAAACACTCAGCCTGCGCGCACAGGATTTTGTGACGGCAGCGCATGCCGTGGGCGTCGGCGCGCCACGCATTCTGCGCCGCTACATTTTCCCCGCGGTGCTGCCCTCCATTGTGGTCGTGGCGAGTTTTTCTGCCGCCCAAGCCATTCTCACCGAGGCGGCGCTCAGCTTCCTCGGCGTCGGCGTAGACCCCACCATCCCCAGTTGGGGCGCGATGCTGAACCTGGGCCGCAACTACCTGCAAACCGCGTGGTGGATGGCCACCTTCCCCGGCATCGCCATCGCCCTGACCGTGCTGGGCGCCAACCTGATGGGCGACTGGCTTGGCACCCGCCTGGATCCCCGCGCGCGATGACGGAAACGCTGCTGGACATCGCCAACCTGCATGTGCGTTTCGGCGCCACCACCGCCGTGGCGGGCGCCTGCCTGCACGTGAGCAAGGGCGAGGCGGTTGGCCTGGTGGGGGAGAGCGGATCGGGCAAGAGCGCCACCATCCTGGCCGCGCTGCGCCTGCATCCCCCCAACGCCCGCATCTCCGCCACCCACCTCACCCTGGGCGGCCATGATGTGCTCACCCTGCCGCAGCCCGCCCTCCGCCGCCTGCGTGGCCGCTTCGCCGCCATGATCTTCCAGGACCCGCTCACCGCGCTGAACCCGCTGCTGACCATCGGCACCCAGATCGCCGAAGTACTCACGCGCCACCGCGCCCTTTCCCCCGCCGACGCCCGCAGGCAAGCCGCCGCGCTGTTGACTCAGGTTGGCATTACCGACCCCGCGCGCCGCCTGGCCCAATATCCGCATGAATTCTCCGGCGGCATGCGCCAGCGCGCCATGATCGCCGCGGCACTGGCCGGCGACCCGGCTCTGCTGATCGCCGACGAGCCGACCACGGCGCTGGACGTCACCGTGCAGGCGGAGCTGGTGCGCCTGATCGCCGGCTTGCAGCGCCAGCGCGGCATGGGGCTTCTGTGGGTAACGCATGATCTGGCGCTGATGGCCGGAATCGTGGATCGCGTGGTGGTCATGTACGCGGGACGGGTCATGGAATCCGGCCCCGTCGCCGCGCTGTACGCCAACCCTCGCCACCCCTACACGATCGCCCTGCTGGAAAGCCTGCCCCGGCTGGATCAAGGCCGCGGCCGCGTTCTGGCCGGTGGGCCGCCTGACCTCACCCGGCCCACATCCGGTTGCGTGTTCGCGCCGCGCTGTAGCGCCCGCATGCCGCGCTGCATGCAGGCCCCGCCCATGTTCGCCGCCGGCGACTCCCATGTCGCCTGCTGGCTGGCCGCCCCGGCCGGCGCGGAGGTCGCCGCCTGATGGCCGCCCTGTCGGAAGCATCCGGGGTCAGCGTGCGCTATGGCGGTGTGGCAGCCCTGACCGATGTGGATTTCGCCGTGTCCGCCGGCGAGACGGTTGCCATCATCGGCGAATCCGGCTGCGGCAAGAGTACGCTCGGCCGAACGCTTCTGCTGCTGCAGCCGCCCACCTCCGGCACCGTACGCTTCCGTGGCGAGGATCTCACCGCCCTGCCCGCGCGCGCGCTGCGCCAGCGCCGCCGCTTCATGCAGATGATGTTTCAGGACCCGTATGCCTCGCTGAACGCCCGTATGACGATCGGCGAAACCCTCGCCGAACCGCTGGTGGTGCATGGCCTGGCCACCTGGCGCACCGCCCGCCCGCGCGTGGCGCAGATGCTCGCCCGCGTCGGCCTGGATCCCGGCGTGACCAGCCGGTACCCGCATGAATTTTCCGGTGGCCAGCGCCAGCGCATCGCCATCGCGCGCGCGGTGATCGCGGGGCCGGATCTGGTGGTGGCCGACGAACCGCTCTCCGCGCTGGACATCACCGTGCAGGGCCAGATCCTGGATCTGCTGGCCGCGCTGCAGGCCGCGCAGAATCTCACCTACGTGTTCATCAGCCACGATCTGCCGGTCGTGCGCCACATCGCCGGCCGCGTGGCCGTGATGCTCGGCGGCCGCATGGTGGAGCAAGGACCGCCCGCGGAGGTATTTGCCACCCCCGCCCACCCCTACACCCAGGCTTTGCTGGCCGCCGTACCGATCCCGGACCCCGCCCTGGCCCGCGCCCGCATGGCCACGGCCGCCGCCTTGCCGGCCGCCACGCCAGCGCCGCCGAATGCTTGCCCGTTCGTTCCCCGCTGCCCGGCCGCGCGGCCGATCTGCACGGAGTCCATGCCCCCGCTCCGCGACATTGCCGCGCACCGCCGTGCCGCCTGCTGGCTCAACGAGGTGCCTGCATGACCCCTCCCGGCTGGCGTATCGCCATCCTCAACCCCAACACCACGCGCGCCTTCACGGACCGGCTGGGGGCACTTGGCAGCGCGCTGGCCGCCCCCGGCACCACCGTGATCGCCCGCTCGCCCGCATCCGGCCCCGCCTCCATCGAATGTCACGCCGATGAAGCCGCTGCCCTGCCCGGCCTGCTACGGCTGGTGCGCGAGGAGGAGGCGCTCGGCACCGCCGCCTACGTGATCGCCTGCTTCGGGGATACGGGCCTGGATGCCGCGCGCGAGATCGCCACCGGCCCCGTGATCGGCATGACGGAGGCCGCCCTGTTCGCTGCTGCCATGGTCGCCCCGTATTTCTCGGTGATCACCCTGCCGCCGCGCACCATCCTGCAGGCCGATCGCGTGCTGCGCCACACCGGCCTTGCCCATCGCTGCCGCATCCGCGCCATCGATGTGGCGGTGGATGATTGCGTGGGGATGGACCCCGCCCTGTTGCACGCCATGCTCGCCGAAGCCCGCCGCGCCATGACCGAGGATCGCGCCGAGGCCATCATCCTGGGCTGTGCGGGCCTATCCGGGCTGGTAGGCCCCATGACGCAGTCGCTCGGCGTGCCGGTGATCGAGGGCGTTACGGTGGCGCTGAAAATGGCGGAGGGGCTAGTGGCCGCCGGCCTGCGCACCAGCAAATCCTGCACCTACGCCGCGCCGCCGCGCACGGAGGCAACCGCATGACCACCCTGTTCCGCCGCGCCACGCTGCGCAGCTTCGCCCCCGGGCGCCCACGTATCGAACACGCCGATATCCTGATCAGCGGCACCACCATCCAAACCGTGGCACCAGCCGGCACGATTGCCGATGCCCCGGGGATCACCGTGATCGACGCAGCCGGCCATCTGATCATGCCGGGCCTGATCAACGCGCATTTCCATTCGCCGGTGAACCATTTGAAAGGCTCGCTGGAAAGCCTGCCGCTCGAAATCTTCATGCTGTACGAAAGCCCCAACCTGGCCGGGCTGAAGCCATCGCCCCGCTTCGCCTATGTGCGCACCATGCTGGCCGCCCTGGAGATGCTGAAATCCGGCGTGACCAGCGTGCAGGATGATGCGTTCTTCGTGCCCGCCCCGACACCGGAGGTGATCGATGGCGTGCTGCAAGCCTATGCCGATTGCGGCATCCGTGCCCGCGTGGCGCTGGACCAGTCCGATCTGCCGGAAATCGGCAAGCTGCCCTTCCTTGGGGACTCCGTGCCGCCCGATTTGCGTGCGCAACTCGCCCGGCCGCCGCAAGCGGACGCTGAGCTGCTGCTCGCCTGCTATGCACACCTGATCGGGCGCTGGAACGGCGCGGAGGATGGCAGGCTGATGGCCGCCATCTCCTGCTCCGCGCCACAGCGCGTATCCGACGCGTATCTGGCAGAGCTGGAGGACCTCTCCAAGACGCATGATCTGCCCTTCTATGTGCATATGCTGGAGACGCGCACGCAGCGCGTGCTGGGCCTGCACAAGGGCCGCTCCCTGGTGCAGGATTTTCACGCCCGGGGCGCGCTGAGCGCGCGCTGCAACGTGATCCACGCGATCTGGATGGATGATGCGGATTACGATCTGATCGCTGCTTGCGGCGCCAGCGTAGCCCATAATCCGATCAGCAATCTGCGCCTGGGCAGTGGCGTGATGCCGTTCCGCCGGCTGCGTGACCGTGGCATCCCCATTTGCCTGGGCACTGATGAGGCCATCGCGGATGACAGCGTGAACATGTGGGCTGTGGCCAAGATGGCCGGCCTGATCCATAATATTGCCGAACCGGATTACGCGCTGTGGCCCCGCGCGGCCGAGGTGCTGGACTGCCTGATCACCGGCGGCGCCCATGCCATGCGCCATTCCGCGCGCATCGGGGCGGTGGCCCCTGGGATGCAGGCGGATCTGATCATGCTGGATCTCGATACCCTGGCGTTCACGCCGCTGAACGACCTGGATCGCCAACTGGTCTATTGCGAGAACGGCTCCTCGGTGCGCCTGACCATGGTGGCTGGCCGGATCGTGGCGCGCAATGGTGCGGTTCTGACGGTGGATGAGCGTGCCTTGCGCCAGGAAGCGCGTGCTTTGGCCGCGGAGCTGGCCGGTGCGGAACAAACCGCGCGGGAGGCCGCACCCTGGCTGCCGTATTATCGGGCGATGTATGTGCGTGCCGCGGGGACTGAGCTTGGCATGTCGCGCGTTGTGGGTGGCTAGAGCATTTTCCGATCGTTTTGACTCAGGTGAGCCGGTCGGAAAATGATCTAGCTATTTGTTTTGACCAGCATCTTTATCCGACAGGTGACCCCATGTGGTCGGATGATGCTCTAAGAGCGCCTTTCAAAACCNNTTGCCTTACGGGCTTAAGGATCGGCTCAGCTCCGCGAACATGGCCTTGCGGTATTTCGGTGGGGCTTCCAGCCAGCCGGTTGGCGTCGCGGCAAAGGAGTTCGACAGGATCACATCGAAACGCAACGCCGCGAGCTTCTCGATGGTCCTGCGCATCTGCGGGCGGCTACGCGGACTGACCCAGTATTGCCATGACCCGTCCACCGGGACGATCGTGTCTCCTATAAACAGAAACCTGCGTTCGCCGCTTGTCCATAGATAGGAGAACGCACCCTTCGTATGGCCGGGAGTGGGGATAATCTCCAGGTCAGGCGCAAGCTGGCAGGGTTGGTAAGGCAAGGCCGTGTCGATTTCGATACCGAGTTTTTTCAGCGCGGTCGCTTCGATGCTGCTCACGATGATGCGCGCGTCCAGCCGCTTGGCCATTGTCACGATGTCGGGCGTCGCGTGATGCCTGTCGCCCAGCAGGATAAAGGACAGGCCGCCAGAAGCGGCGATACCGGGCTCGGCGTCGGTCATGTCCGCCTTGGTCGCAAGCAGAATATTCCCTGCCGGTCGCCTGATGAGGTATGTCAATCGGACCTTTGAGTCCCGTCCAGGCGACGAAATCAGGAATAAAGATGGATATATCTCTTTCAATCGATCCGCCCGCCAATCGCCCGCAACGACACGATGCGATCCGAGTCTCGCCCAATAGACTGGGCCTTGATGCGGAAATCAAAAGTTTTTTGCTTCTTTTTTTCAAAAAAGAAGACTTTCTCTTTCCTTGGCCTTTTCTCCGGATGTCCCATGCTCCGCTCTCACGCCCGCTACGCTGAATCCCCCATCGCATCGCGCCCGGATTTCAGTTGGCCCGGTGGCGCGCGCCTCGCCGTCTACGTCGCCCTCGGCGTGGAGGCCTACGCGTTTGGCGAGGGCATGACGGAGAATTTGGTCCCCGGCGCCGCCCCCGCGCATGACGTGTTGAATGCCTCGTGGCGGGATTACGGCAACCGCGTGGGCGCGTGGCGCCTGATGGACATGATGGCCGAGCTTGGCCTGCCGCTGACGATCCTGCTGAACAGCGCGCTGTACCAGGAATGTCCCGCGCTCTGTGCCGGCTTCCGCGCCCGCGGCTGCGAGATTGTCGCCCATGGCCGCTCCAATTCCGACACCATGGCCGGCATGAGCCAGGCCGAGGAGCGCGACTACATCGCCGGTGTCACGGCCGCGATCGCGCGTGCCGAAGGCGCGCCGCCGCGCGGCTGGGCCAGCCCCTGGATTGCGGAAACGCCCACCACCCCGGAATCCCTGCAAGCAAACGGCTACAGCTACGTTCTGGACTGGTGCATGGACGACCAGCCCGCCTGGCTGAAAACCGCGCACGGGCGGCTTCTCGCCGTGCCCTATTCGCAGGAGATCAATGATTCCTCAACCATCATCGGCCGCATGGCCAGTGCCGCCGAATTCGCCGACATGATCGTGGATCAATTCGATCAGTTGCTGGCGGATTCCGCGCAGCAGCCGGTGGTGATGAACGTGATCCTGCACAGCTTCATCTCCGGCCAGCCCTTCCGCCGCCGCCAGATTGCCCGCGCGCTGCGCCATATCGCGGCGCATCGGGAACACCTGTTCTGCACCACCCCGGGGGGGATTGCGGCCTTCATTGCCGCCAATCCCGGTTTTGCGGTGTGAGTGTCTGATCGCGGCATTGTTCCGCTTCAGATCGAAAGCGCATGGAAAGCAGAATTTGCCCTGACAGCATTCTCCGAAAGCCTGCCGGAAAAAACTTGGTGCGATTTTTGGGCACGCAAGCCACCAGCATCCGTTCTAAAACCGTTGAAAACCCATGTTTCGCTCGCTTTTTAGGCATATTGACCACCGAACAGGCGGTGCGGCCATAGGCTTTCGAACATTTTCTATTGTATGAGAACCGGAAGCTTGGTCTATTTGCACCCGCAATGACGCGCAGCGGCGCGCCATCGATTTTGGGGGGAGACTGGCATGCGGCGTCCCGGCATAAGCTGGCGTCTGGCACTGATGATCGCCGTATGGCCGGCGGCCGCACTGGCACAAACGCCGGCCCCCGCGCCCAACGCCACCGGCCCCGTGGCGCCCAAGGTTTCGGGCAAGCTCGAGGAAATCGTCGTCACCTCGCAAAAGCGCCGCGAGAACGCCCGCAAAATCCCGGGCAGCATCGGCGTGATCGGCGGCGCCGAGCTGATAGACCACCATATCGAAAACTATGAAGATATCACCCGCACCGTCCCCGGCGTGTCCTTTGCCGCCAATAACGGGCCGGGCCAGGACAATATCTCCATCCGCGGCGTCAGCTCCACCGTCGGCAACCCAACCGTGGGCGTCTATATCGATGAAGTGCCCATCATCACCGTTCAGGGCTTCGAAGGCCAATCCCAGCCACGCCTGTTCGATCTGGACCGCATCGAGGTACTCCGCGGCCCGCAAGGCACGCTCTACGGCGCGAGCTCGGAAGGCGGCACCATCCGCTTCATCACCACACAGCCCGATCTGGATCACTACAGCGGCTACATCCGCACCGACGATTCCGGCACCGTGCATGGCGGCCCGAATACCGAGGAACAGGCCGCCATCAACATCCCCATCGTGCCCGGCATGGTCGCCCTGCGCATGGCGGGCGATTTCAATTATACCAGCGGCTATATCGATACCTTCAATCCGCTGACGTTCGCCAAGGAGAAAGACGGCACCAATTACGAACGCGGCGGCGTATTCCGCGCCACGCTGAAGGTGCAGATCGATCCCGATTTCACCATCACCCCCGCCTTCTTCTACCAGGACGAACATGAAGGCGATTCACCCACCTTCATCGAATCGCTCGGCACCTACAAGCAGGACAAGTTCGTCCGCGAATGGATCAACGATACGCTCTATATCCCCAGCCTGACGATCAAAAAGGGCCTGTTCGGCCTCGCCGAAGCCACCTCCGTCACCAGCTACTTCACGCGCGATACCGATCGCCAGGCCGACGGCACCTATTTCAACAGCGCCGCCGTCGCCGATTTCTTTCTCGATCCCGCCTATCCCCAATACACCACCCAGAACAACACCATCCTGGCCAACGCACCCTCGCCGGTGCTGTTCACCGATCGCTTCCACACCCTCACCCAGGAAATCCGCCTCGCCTCCAACCCCGGCCGCCTGCGCTGGGTCGTCGGCGCCTTCTATTCCGATCAGGCCTGGACGCATGACGATTACGAGCCGATCGACGATTTCAGCCAGGAATTCCAGCAAATCTACGGCTTCAACATCAACTCGCCCCAATCCGTGCTCAGCCAGCCCGGCAACCCCAATTTGTGGGCCAACAACGTCGTCTGGCACATCTACGACCATAACGACGTGACGCAAATCGCCGGCTTCGGCCAGGCGGATTTCGATATCCTGCCCGATCTGCATCTCAGCGTGGGCGAACGCTACGTGTGGGCGCACGAAACCTTCGCCGAAATCGGCAACGGCTTCTTCGAAATCGGTAACGCCGGCACCATGGGCACGCCCTACGAACAGGCGGCAAGCTTCCAGGCCTCCACGCCCAAAGCCTCGCTCACCTACGATCTCTCCAGCGACGCGACCATCTATGCCGTCGCCGCCAAAGGCTTCCGCCTCGGCGGCGCCACAACGCCCAATACCAATGTCGCCTGCGTCGAGGGCCTCGCCGAACTCGGCGACAAGAACGCGCCGAAATCCTACGGCCCGGATCACCTGTGGAGCTACGAACTCGGCACCAAGGCCCTGCTGCTGGACAAGACCCTCTCGATCAACGCAGCCTTCTATTACATCGATTGGACGCAGATCCAGCAGACCATCACCATCCCCATCTGCGGCGGCGCCTTCAACGCCAATGTGGGCGACGCGGTCGCCTATGGCGGCGAACTGGAAGCACGCTACAAACCACCCGCCATCGAGGGCCTGGCCATCGGCCTGAACGCCGGCGCCGAACACGCGTCCATCACGAGCACCACCAACACCTCAACGGCGGCCGTCGGCGAAAACGTGCTGTTCACCCCGGCCTGGAGTGCGACAGCCCTCACCGATTACGCCTTCCCGATCAACGATCGCATGCAGGGTTTCATCAAGGCGGATTACGATTGGGTCGGCGCCTCCAACGGCAGCTTCCAAACCTACGTCTCCAACTACCACAACCCCGCCTACGGCGTACTGAATGCCAGCGTGGGCTTCTACATGGGCAGTTGGCAATGCGCGATCTATGCGAAGAACCTGACCGATAACAAAACCATCCTGCAGCAGCCGATCATCAATTCCGTGACGGAGTCCTATACGCTGCGGCCGCTGACAGCGGGCATACAGATTACGAAGCGCTTTTTCTAGANNTTGAAAAAAAGAAGCACAAAACTTTTGGGTGGGCTGTCGCGGACCCGCCGGAACCGTCGCTGCGTAGGGTAGGCTTCAGACCACCACATGCGTACCTAGCAGCGCCACACTGGCGGAAGCCCCAATCCGCGTCGCGCCGGCCGCCAGCATCGCCTCCGCCGCCTCCCGCGTGCGTATCCCACCGGAAGCCTTCACCCCCATCGCCGGCCCCACGGTCTCGCGCATCAGCGCCACATCGGCGATCGTAGCCCCGCCCGTCGAAAACCCTGTCGATGTCTTCACGAAATCCGCCCCGGCCTCGCGCGCCATCAGACACGCAAGGCGCTTTTCCTCATCGCTCAGCAGGCAGGCTTCGATAATCACTTTCAACACCACGCCGGCCGCCGCATCACGCACCGCCGCCATGTCGCGCTTCACGAAATCGGCGTTGCCCGCTTTCATCTGGCCGATCGCCATCACCATGTCGATCTCCCGCGCGCCGTGCGCCACGGCCTGCGCGGCTTCAAAGGCCTTTGCCTCCGGCGTCGCCGCACCCAGCGGAAACCCAACCACCGCGCAGCACCGCACGGCACTGCCCCGCAACGCCTCGGCCACCAGCGCCACGAAACCGCCGTTCACGCACACCGCTTGAAATTCATGGATGCGCGCCTCGGTGCAGAAGCGGCGCACGATTTCCGGCGTGGCGTCGGCGGCCAGAATGGTATGGTCGATCAGGTGGGCGAACATATCCGATGCCTTATTGGACGGAAGAAAGATGTTCTTTTTTGAAAAAAAGAACCAAAAAACTTTTGCCTTTGAGGGGGTGGAGTGACGGGCGCATCGCTGGGGCAGGTGCTAGCTGGCCAGAAACCGCACGAAGGCGGCCCGCGTGCCCTCCAGAGTGAAATCGATCTCGGCATCCGTCATCGCCGTGGAAGCGAGAAAAGAACCACGCGTGGTCAACAGCCCCTCATCCAGCAGATAGGCGGCCAGACGCTCAAGCCGCGCGCCCAGCCCCGCTTCCTGCGCCGCATACAGGTCGCGGTAGTTCCGCAAAGGCAGCGTGGTGGGCAGCAATGCGGCCAGAGACCCCGATCCCGTCACGGTAGCCTCCAGCCGCAGATCAACCCGGATCCGCTCCAGCCCCTCGCGCAGCCGGCCGCACCGGTCGTGCAGATCGGCGAACACCGCAGGCGTCAGCAGAGACATGGAGGTGTAGCCCGCCGCCATCGTCAGCGGATTGGCGGTGAACGTGCCGCTGTGCTTCACCTTGCCCGCGCCGGCAGCAAAATCGAATACCGCCATGATGCGCGCCGACCCGCCCACCCCGCCCACGGGCAGGCCGCCGCCGATGATCTTGCCCATGGTGGTCATATCCGGCGTGATCCCAAGCTCGCCCTGCGTGCCGTGATAGCCGGAGCGGAGCGACCAGACTTCGTCGAAAATCAGCACAATGCCCAACCGCGCCGTCTCCTCCCGCAGCATCGCCACGAAATCCCGATCCGGCTCGATCATGGCCTGCTGCAACCGCCAGGGATCCAGGATTACGGCCGCCAAATGATCGGCCTGCGCGCGGATGATGGCGCGGGCGGCTTCGATATCGTTCAGCGGCAGCACCACCACTTCGTCGAGCAGCGATTGCGGCGTCCCGGGATTATACGCCACGGCCCGCGGTGCGTGCGCCGGTCCCCAAGCCTCGGGCTTGGGCTGGAAACTGGCCTCCAGCAGATCGTACTGGCCGTGATAGCCCCCCTCCATCTTCGCGATCTTGGGTTTTCCGGTGAGAGCCCGTGCGGCCTTGATAGCGATGGCATTGGCTTCGGAACCGGAATTGGCGAAGCGCACGCGTTCCAGGCTAGGGATGCGCGCACACAGCAACTCGGCCAGCGCGATGTCCCATTCCGTGGGCATGGTGGCGGAGAGCAGCCGGGCCGCTTGGGTGGTGATCGTCTCCACAATCGCCGGGTGGGCGTGGCCGTGGATCAGGGCGGCGAAATTATTCACCCAGTCGATCCTGCGGCGTCCGTCCGCATCGGTGATCCAGCTTCCCTGCGCGGCGATGGCGTAGTTCGGGTGCGGGTGCAGGGCCACCAGGTCACGCGTATATCCGCCCGGCATCACGTGCTGCGCACGTTTGAACAGGCTTTCGGAGACCGGCGCCTGGGCCGTTTCGTTGTGGTGCCGGGGCGTGAGATGGTTCATCGGGCGCGGTCCTTCATTGCGCGCAACATCGGTCTGTTACGCTATACCCACAAGGAAGAAACGCCTTTCGTTCTGGCGTGCTGCCGAACCAAAGAACTTTTTACACCTGGCGCACGACTCGCCGGCAGCGCGCGCAAGGGGACAAAAGTTTTTTGCTTCTTTTTTTCAAAAAAGAAGACCTTCCTTCACTCCGGAAAAAACCGCAGCACCCCCGCCACCTTCGCGGGCGCCCCCTCCCCCTGATCTCGCGGATGGTTCACCCCGTCGTACACCACCACCCGTTCGAAATCGAACGGGCTGATCCCGTCCAGGCACGCGGCGTTGATGCCGTATTGATGGGGGTTCGAGCGGCGCTGGTGGT
The DNA here is from genome assembly GCA_003133065.1 of Acetobacteraceae bacterium. Lineage (GTDB taxonomy): Bacteria > Pseudomonadota > Alphaproteobacteria > Acetobacterales > Acetobacteraceae > BOG-908. The sequence goes on along the minus strand of PKZM01000192.1, from coordinate 1,054 downwards.
GCGTATAGATGCCGCAGCGCGAACAGAAGAAGTGCTTCGCTGTGCCGGTATTGAAGCTGTAGCAGCTCAGCGAAGCCTCGCCGGCCAGGAATGTGATCCCGCCCAGCGCCGCAGAAACCGCAACCGCCCCGCGCATCCGGCAATAGCTGCACGTGCAGCGCCGCGCGGTGTTCAGCCCGTCCGACAGGGTCACCTCGAAACGCACCGTGCCGCAATGGCAGCCTCCGGTCATGCGTGTTGCATCAGGCGGCATGGCGAACCTTCCTCGGAACGGAATCGTCAGATGCGCAGATGGTCCGGGATACGCAGGCCAAGCCGGTTGGGAATATCCCAGATCTCGCGCGCCGTGCGGATTTGCGTGAACCCGGCGCGCAGATAATTGGGTAATGCGCGCGGATGATCGGCGGTACAGGTATTCACCGTCAATGCCCGCGGCTTGTGCGCCCAGGCCGTGGCGATGCACGCCCGCAGCAGCGCCATCCCCAGCCCACGGCCGATCGCATGCGGCATCAGGCCAAAATAGGCGAGGTTCACTGTGGCGGCCGTGCGCGCATCCAACTCGAAGAAGCCGGCCGGTTCGTTATGGCGATACAGCACATGCAGAGATACACCGGGCGATGCGAGCAAATGGGCGATTTCGCTATCCGGCAGCGTGCGCCGCAGCCACCATACATACGGACCGCCCACCGTATCGTACAGATAGCGATAGAAGGGCACGCTCGGCTGCGTGGCGCGCACCAGCACGGTGTCGGCAGGCAGGCCGATGGGGGATGAAGGCGGCGGGGAGTCCTGCCGCAGGAAGGTCACCGTCACCGCCACACGCGTCGTTGGGCCGCTCACATACCTCGCTCCGCCAAACAAGAAAGAGTCTTCTTTCTTGAAAGAAAGAAGCAAAGAACTTTTATGACTTTAGTCGTCGAGGAAGCTGCGGAGTTTACGGCTGCGGCTGGGGTGTTTCAGTTTGCGCAGGGCCTTGGCTTCGATCTGACGGATGCGCTCGCGCGTCACGTTGAACTGCTGGCAGACCTCTTCGAGCGTGTGGTCGGTGTTCATG
>PKZM01000003.1 GCA_003133065.1 Acetobacteraceae bacterium | reverse complement strand
GAGCAGCCGATTATCGCCAACTTCAAGGAAGGCCTCTCGGTTCTCGAGTATTTCAATTCCACCCACGGCGCCCGCAAGGGCCTCGCGGATACGGCGCTCAAGACCGCCAACTCGGGATACCTGACGCGCCGTCTGGTGGACGTGGCGCAGGATTGCATCATCGTCGAGGTGGATTGCGGCTCCGAACGCGGCCTGACCGTGCGCCCGGTGATGGATGGCGGCGATATCGTCTCCTCGCTGTCGGAGCGGATTCTCGGACGCACCACGTCGGAGGACGTGCTCGATCCGGCCACCAACAAGGTTCTGGTGCCGCGCAATACGCTGGTCGAGGAAACGGAAGCCGAGCAGATCGAGAAGGCTGGCGTCGAGGTGATGAAAATCCGCTCGGTGCTGACGTGCGAAAGCCAGATTGGCGTATGTGCCCGCTGCTATGGGCGCGATCTCGCCCGCGGCACGCCTGTGAATATCGGTGAGGCTGTCGGCGTGATCGCCGCGCAGTCCATCGGTGAGCCGGGTACGCAGCTGACCATGCGCACCTTCCACATCGGTGGCGCCGCCCAGCGTGGTGCAGAGCAATCCAGCGTGGAAGCCAGCCACGAGGGCACCGTGACCGTGCGTAACCGCAACGTGGTGACGAACAGCCAGGGCGTGCCGGTGGTGATGTCGCGTAACTGCGAAATCGTCCTGATGGACGATAAGCAGCGCGAGCGTGCCCGCTTCCGTGTGCCCTACGGCGCGCGTTTGCTGGCTGACGATGGCATGCCCGTCACCCGCAGCCAGAAGCTCGCGGAGTGGGATCCCTACACGCTGCCGATCCTCACCGAACTCGCCGGTCAGGTGGAGTATCTGGATCTCATCGAGGGCATCACGCTCGTCGAACGTATGGACGAAGTGACCGGTCTGACCTCGAAAGTAGTGGTGGATTACAAGCAGACGGCCAAGGGTGTGGATCTTCGCCCGCGACTTCAGCTGAAGAGCGCCACGGGCGAGGTCATAAAACTGCCGAACGGCACGGATGCGCGCTACTTCCTCTCCCCGGACTCCATTCTGTCCGTGGAGAATGGCGCCATCCTGCATGCGGGTGATGTGCTGGCCCGTATCCCCCGTGAGGGCAGCAAGACGCGTGACATCACCGGCGGTCTACCGCGCGTGGCCGAACTGTTCGAGGCCCGCCGCCCGAAGGATCATGCGATCATCGCCGAAAACGATGGCCGCGTGGAATTCGGCAAGGACTACAAGGCCAAGCGCCGCATCATCGTGAAGAACGACGATACGTCGGAGGAAACCGAATACCTGGTGCCGAAGGGCAAGCACGTGTCCGTACAGGAAGGCGATTTCGTGCTGCGTGGCGATCCGCTGGTGGATGGTCCGCGCGTGCCGCACGACATCCTCAAAGTGCTCGGTGTGGAGGCATTGTCCGATTATCTCGTCAATGAAATCCAGGATGTGTACCGGCTGCAAGGCGTGAAGATCAACGANNAACGACAAGCATATTGAAGTGATCGTCCGCCAGATGCTGCAGAAGGTGGAGATCATGGAGCCTGGCGACACCACCTACCTTACCGGTGAGCAGGTGGACCGCATGGAGGTCGATGCGGAAAACGCCAAGCGGATCAAGGCCGATGAGCGTCCTGCGACCGCCATGCCGGTGCTTCAGGGCATCACGAAGGCCAGCCTGCAGACCCATAGCTTCATCAGCGCCGCCTCCTTCCAGGAGACGACTCGGGTGCTCACCGAGGCGGCCACGGCCGGCAAGGTGGACCAGCTGACAGGGCTGAAGGAGAACGTGATTGTCGGGCGCCTGATCCCGGCAGGCACTGGCTCGGTGATGAACCGGCTGAAGGCGGTTGCTGCCGGCCGGGATCAGCAGAGGGGCGTGCTGAAGGACGCTCCTGCCCAGATTACGCGGGCTGCGGAGTAATAACTAATAAGGTACGTCCAGGGGCGATGCCCCTGGACCGCCCCTTCAACCGATGGTGCCAGACCCCCTCCTTTCAGGCTTGACTAACCCCCCACTCCCACGTAGTTACCCGCCTCTCGGCCGCCCCGGTGGGTTGGCCGCCGCAAGCGAGCACCAGAGTGTGCGGCGCCGCATCCCCAAGGGGGGTGCCAAGGCCGCGCACACGACTCTGGACCCGTACGGGTGGGAATTCCCACGTCGTGCGGGCTACGTGTTTGCAAGCGGCGAACTTCCCCACCGTAAACGCCAGACGGATGAGCAGATCGGAATAGTGATGCCGACGATTAACCAGTTGATCGCCAAAGGGCGCGAGCCTGCAGCGAAGCGAAATAAGGTGCCCGCCCTTGAGGGCTGCCCACAGAAGCGCGGCGTGTGCACCCGTGTGTACACAACCACGCCGAAGAAGCCGAACTCCGCGTTGCGTAAGGTCGCCAAGGTGCGCCTGACCAACGGGTATGAAGTGGTCAGCTACATCCCCGGCGAGGGCCATAATCTGCAAGAGCATAGCGTGGTGCTGATCCGCGGCGGCCGCGTGAAGGACCTTCCGGGCGTGCGCTACCATATCCTGCGTGGCGTGCTGGATACCCAAGGCCTGCCGAAGCGCCGCAAGCGCCGTTCGCTCTACGGCGCCAAGCGTCCGAAGTAAGGGGATAAGCCATGAGCCGCCGCCGCCGCGCCGTAAAGCGTGAGATCCTGCCCGATCCGAAGTTCGGGGATGTGGTGATCACGCGCTTCATGAATGCGCTGATGTATGATGGGAAGAAATCCGCCGCCGAAGGCATCGTCTATGGCGCGCTGGATGTGATGAAGAAGCGTGGCGGGGCCGCCGCCGATCCGGTGCGCATGTTCCATGAGGCGCTGGATAACGTGAAGCCCGCCGTGGAAGTGCGCAGCCGCCGCGTTGGTGGTGCCACCTACCAGGTGCCGGTGGAAGTGCGCACGGAGCGCCGGCAGGCCCTGGCCATTCGCTGGCTGATCGACGCCGCGCGCAAGCGCGGTGAACACACGATGGAAGACCGCCTCTCGAATGAATTGCTAGATGCGGTTAATAACCGCGGGTCTGCGGTGAAGAAGCGCGAAGACACCCATCGGATGGCCGAAGCCAACAAGGCATTCAGCCACTACCGCTGGTAATCAACCACAACCCAACCACACGGGTTACGGAGAGACGACGATGGCAAAGGCGAAATTCGAGCGCAACAAGCCGCACTGCAACATCGGCACCATTGGTCACGTGGACCATGGCAAGACGTCGCTGACGGCCGCGATCACCAAGGTGCTGGCCAAGACCGGTGGCGCCACCTTCACCGCATACGACCAGATCGACAAGGCGCCCGAAGAACGCGCCCGTGGCATCACCATCTCCACCGCCCACGTGGAGTATGAGACCGCCAACCGCCACTATGCCCACGTGGATTGCCCCGGCCACGCGGACTACGTGAAGAACATGATCACNNGGCGCGATCCTGGTGGTCTCCGCTGCCGACGGCCCGATGCCGCAGACGCGTGAGCACATCCTGCTCGCTCGCCAGGTCGGCGTGCCCGCGCTGGTGGTGTTCCTCAACAAGATGGACCTAGCCGACCCGGAACTGGTCGAGCTTGTCGAGCTGGAAGTGCGCGACCTGCTCAGCAGCTACCAGTTTCCCGGCGACGATATCCCCATCATCCATGGCTCCGCGGTGTGCGCTCTCGAAGGCAAGCAACCCGAGATCGGTGAGGAGGCCGTGCTGAAGCTGATGGCGGCGGTGGATAGCTACATCCCGCAGCCGGAGCGCGCGATCGACCGCCCGTTCCTGATGCCGATCGAAGACGTGTTCTCCATCTCCGGCCGCGGCACGGTGGTCACCGGCCGCGTCGAGCGTGGCATCGTGAACGTGGGCGACGAAGTCGAGATTGTCGGCATCAAGAACACGGTGAAGACGATCGTCACCGGCGTGGAGATGTTCCGCAAGCTGCTGGATCGCGGCGAGGCCGGCGACAATATCGGTGCCCTGCTGCGCGGCACCAAGCGGGAGGATGTGGAGCGCGGCCAGGTTCTGGCCAAACCGGGCTCGATCACGCCGCACAAGAAGTTCAAGGCGGAAGCCTATGTNNAACGTGTCGATGGATGTCGAGCTGATCCAGCCGATCGCCATGGATGAGGGCTTGCGCTTCGCTATCCGCGAGGGTGGCCGCACCGTCGGTGCGGGCGTCGTTGCGAAGATCATGGACTGATTGGGCACCCCGGCCCCGCTAGAGAATAGAAGAAGATTATGGACAACCAGAACATCCGCATTCGCCT
>PKZM01000050.1 GCA_003133065.1 Acetobacteraceae bacterium | reverse complement strand
GCCTTGGCCGCCGCCAGCGCCTCCGGCGACAGCGCCGGCCCGAACTCCGCCACGATCGCCCGCGTCACCGCCGCATTGCGCGAGGCCAGTGCGGAGGCCACGAACGTGCCCGCCCGCTGCTGCACGCTCAGCGTCGTATCCATCGCCAGCGTCCCCAGATTCAGCCTGATATCCTTGGCATACTCCGGCAACGCCGCCTTCAAACTCTCGATCGACATCCTCGTCTCCATAGAAAAAGGCCGGCGCACCGCCCCGGCCCTCGTCGTTCATTCTCAGTGCGATGGTTGGGGAGGAATGGGCCGATAATTCGGCCTGATGACTCAGCCAGCGTGTGTTTCCGGGGACCGGAGCGGAGCGGGCTTAATGCCCGTGAGCACCGGACCGCAGGAAACGCGCGCTGGATGACCGCCAGGGCGGATGAGCGACCGCGCCTACGCCGCTGGGCGCAGGAATTCGTCGCCTTTGTTCCAGTTGCAGGGGCATAGCTCGTCGCTCTGCAGCGCATCCAGCACGCGCAGCACTTCCTGCGGGTTGCGGCCCACATCCAGACCGTTCACGCTGGCGAACTGGATCACGCCATCGGGGTCCACAAGGAAGGTGGCGCGCAGGGCCACGCCGGCGTTCTTGTCCAGAATGCCCAGCGCCGCGCTCAGATCGCGCTTTACATCCGCCAGCATCGGGATCGTCAGGCCACGCAGTTCGTCGTGATGAATGCGCCAGTTCAGGTGCACGAACTCGCTGTCGGTGGAGGCGCCGTANNGTAAAATCCTTCGGCCAGAAGAAGAACAGCTTCCACTTGCCTTCATCGCTCTTGTCGGTGATCTGGGTGAACGCGCTCTTCAGGTTCAGCCCCTCCGGCCCACCCTTCACGGCAGTCAGGTCGAACGCGGGGAAGTGGTCTCCAATCGTCAACATCAGTCAGGCTCCTTTGCGGCGCACGTCACGTATCGCGGTGCAACACATGTGCTGCGCCGCAATATGCACAAGCCGACATCCATGATCTAATGAATAATTCCAACGGTATTGATCGACTGGACCGATGACCGCCCTCCCTGGCCCGCAGCAGCTTCGCTACGTCGTGGCCCTCGCCGAAGCCCAGCATTTCGGCCGCGCCGCCGCCGCCTGCCGCGTCACGCAATCCACGCTCTCCGCCGGCCTCATCGCGCTGGAACGCCAGATCGACGCCGCCATCCTGGACCGCAGCGTGGGCAAACGCGTGGTGTTCACGCCCCTGGGCCAGCAGATCGTGGCCCGCGCCCGTGCCGCGCTGGCCGCGCTGGAAGCCGTGTGCGAAGCGGCCGACGCCGCCCGCGCCCCAATGAGCGGCCCATTGCGCGTGGGCGTTATCCCCACGATCGGCCCCTTTCTGCTGCCGCGCCTGATGCCCGCGCTGCGCCAGACCTTCCCCAATTTGCGCCTGTTTCTGCGGGAGGATACCACCGCCGCCTGCCTGGATCGCCTCGCCACCAACCGGCTGGACGTGGTGATCCTGGCCCTGCCATGCGACGCTGGCGATGCGGAAACCCTGCCCGTATTCATGGACGAATTCATCGCCGCCCTGCCGCCCAACGCGCCGCTTGCCAGCGCCGAGCGCATATCTATGGCCCAGTTCACCGAAGGCTTCCCCGGCGATCGCCTGCTTCTGCTGGAAGACGGCCACTGCCTGCGAGACCACGCACTGGCCGCCTGCGGCAAGCTCGGGGCCGCCGGCGGTGAAGGCTTCGCCGCCACCAGTCTGCACACCCTGGTTCACATGGTCGCCGGCGGCCTCGGCGCCACGTTGCTGCCCCGCCTGGCCATCGATGCCGGCGTCACCAAAGGCGCCGACATCGCCCTGCGCCCCCTCTCCGGCACCGGCGCCTGGCGCACCATCGGCCTTGCCTGGCGGCCCCGAACGCCGCGCGCCGCCGAGTTCCGCGCGCTCGCGCCGTTGCTGGCAAATGCCGCTGCACGCAACTGAGTAANNGAAGCAAAAAACTTTTATTTGCCAGGGTCTTGGCCCAGCCGGATGCCAGGCCTAATCAGGATCACGATGCAGAAGCTTACCAGCACGTGGGTCACGGTGGCGGCCTTTGTCGCGGTGCTGGCGGTCATGGGCACCGTCACGTCGTACTCCGTCACCCTCTACCGGCTGTTCTGCCAGGTGACCGGCGCCAACGGCACCACACAGCGCGCCACCGGCCCCAGCGCCACCGTCAGCGACCGTGTGGTGACCGTGTTCTTCGATACCTCGGTCGCCCCCAACATGCCCTGGCAGTTCCGGCCCGTGCAGCGCTCGATAAAACTGCATCTGGGGCAGGAGGCGCTGGCCTTCTTCGAAGCCAAAAACCTCTCCGATCACGATATCGTCGGCCACGCCACTTTCAACGTCACGCCCGAAAAAGTCGGTCTCTACTTCAAGAAAATCCAATGCTTCTGCTTCAACGAGGAGAAGCTGACCGCCGGGCAGGATGTGCAGATGCCCGTCACTTTCTTTGTCGATCCGCGCCTTGCCACCGATCCGAATACGGAGGAGGTGCACGAAATCACCCTCAGCTACACCTTCTTCCAGTCCAAACGCCCGGAAGATGCGATCGACCTCTCCCGCTTCGACGCCCGCGCCCCCGCCGCGGAAATCGGCGGCCAGCTCTTCAACACGCAATGCGCCGGCTGCCACGAACTGGACCGTATCCATATCGGCCCCGCCCTGCGCGGCGTCGTCGGCCGCGCCGCTGGCAGCCTGGCTGGCTACCCCTATTCCGCCGCTCTGAAGGCCGCCCGCATCGTCTGGACGCCGGATACGCTCAACCAGTGGCTCGCCGGCCCCCAAAACTTCATCCCCGGCAGCCAGATGCCTATGCAGGTGGCCGATCCCACCTCCCGGCAGGACATCATCACCTATCTCACCTCCCTGCCGCGGCAGCCCGGCAGGCCCGCCGGTTGACGGAGATCTACGTTGATGCCGACGCCTGCCCGGTCCGGGACGAAGTCTACCGTGTCGCGGGCCGTCTTGGCCTGGCGGTGATCGTCGTCTCCAATGGCTCCCGCCCCATCCGCCCGCCTGGCGTGCCCTTCGTGCGCATGGTCACCGTGGCTGATGGCCCGGACGTGGCCGATGACTGGATCGCCGAGCGGATCGGCCCCGCCGATATCTGCGTCACCTCCGACATCCCGCTCGCCGCCCGCTGTATTACCCGCGGGGCCCGGGCCGTGGCACCCAATTCCCGCATCTGGACGGAAGACAATATCGGCAGCGCGCTCGCCGGCCGCGCCGTTTCCACCCACATGCGGGAGCTCGGCATGGTCACCGGCGGCCCGGCGCCGCTCACCCGCGCGGACCGCTCGAAATTCCTCTCCGCCTTGGATACGCTGGCGCAGGCGGCGCGCCGTGCGCCGGCGGGGCAGGGGGGCCAGGGATGATCACCGGTGGGTGTTTATGCGGTGCGGTGCGGTATCAGGCGCGATCCGCGCCCATCACCACGCGCGTGTGCTGGTGCCGGCTATGCCAGCATCTGGCCGCCGGCAACGCGACGGTGAATGTGGTATTCCGCAGTGAGGACGTCACGATCGACGGCACACTGGCTGATTACGTTGCCACCGCCGACAGCGGCAATATCCTGCATCGCGGTTTCTGCCCGGTATGCGGCACGCCGGTGAGCAGCCGCACTGAAATCCGCCCGCATCTGGTGATCCTGCGTGCCGGTACTTTGGACGATCCCGAGATCGCCCAGCCCGCCCTGACCATCTGGACCAGCAAGGCCCCAAGCTGGGCCTGCATCGCGACTCACGTGCCGCAGACGGATGCTCAACCCCCACAAGCAGCTTAAGAGCGCCTATCAAAACCTGCCCTGGCGGCCATCTGGCGCCCGTTTTTTGCGCTCCGGTGCTCAAAAACGAACGCCATCTGACTCGCCATGCCAGGTTTTGNNGCCATCTGACGCGCCATGCCAGGTTGTGAAAGGCGCTCTAAACAAGCAAAAGTCTTTTTGCTTCTTTTTCTTCAGAAAAAGAAGACTTTCCTCTTTTTTAATACATCCCACATGACAACGGTCGTCGTGAACACGGGCTTGTGAGCACCAAGTTTGGCAAACCCGTTTATGCGCAACGTTGCGTCACGTTGGCGCCTCGGAATTGCCTTGCTGTGGGGCGATGTAAAGTGCCTCCACCAACCAAAGGATTGCTATTATGAAGAAGACCCTGCTCGCCACCCTGCTGGCCAGCGTGCTTGTGCTGCCGGCTTTCGCCCAGGTGGTAGCGCCTGAGGGCCCCGCGGCGCCGCCCGCCGCCAACGCGGCGGTTGCGCATCACGATCGCAAGGTAGCCCGCCGTGCTGCGCGGCACGGCAATTATCGTAAGGCCGCTCACGCCACGCACGCCGCCAACGCCGCCGCCGCTGACGCCAACGCCCCCCGCTAATCCACGCCCAAAGACCCCTTACCCTTCCAGCCCTTCAGGGCTGGAAGGGTAAGGGCGGTTCTCACCGAAAGACGTTGCCGCCCCTAAAAACTTTCAAGACTCACGCACGCAGCCGCGCATTCTTCCCATCCCACGGCGATTCCTCGATCACGGTTGCCCGATATGTCTCGCCGAGGATCACCACGTCCAGTTCGGTGCCGATCTCGCCCAGATCCGGCCGCACCATCGCCAGGGCCAGCGATTTTTCCACCCGCCAGCCATAACCGCCAGACGTTGTTCGCCCCACCAGATCCCCATGTCGCAAAATGGGTTCCGATCCGCGTGCATCCGCGTCGGTTACCCCATGCACCTCCATGGTCACGAACCGATACGCGCTTTTCCGCGCTGCCAGCGCCGCGCGGCCGATGAAATCGTCCTTCTCCATGCGCACGAACCGATCCAGCCCCGTCTCCAGCGCCGAATATTCGATCGACATTTCGCGCCCGACCACGCGATAGGATTTTTCCAGCCGCATGCTGTCCATCGCCTTGATGCCGAACGGCCGCAGATCGTGCGCCCGGCCAGAGTCCATCAGCAGATCGAAGATGGCCGTCTGCATCTCGATCGGGTGATGCAGCTCCCACCCCAGTTCACCCACGAAATTCACCCGCAGCGCGGTGGCCTGCGCATGGCCCACACTGATGGGTTTTCCTGTCAGCCACGGGAACGCGGCATTCGAAAGATCCGTGCTCGTCAGGGGCTGCAGGATATCGCGTGCACGCGGCCCGGCCAGCACCAGCACGCCCATCTGCGTGGTGACTTTTTGCAGGTGCACGCTGCCATCAGTCGGCGCCAGCTTTTGCAGCACATCCCAATCATGCCGCTCCTGCGCGCCGGCCATGACCAGGTAAAAATCCTGCTCGCGCTCACGATAGATCGTTGCTTCCGCCCGCACGCCACCCGCTTTCGTCAGCATATGGCACAGCGCGATTCCGCCCACCTTGCGCGGCATGCGGTTGGCAAACACGCTGTTCAGCCATGCCTCCGCGCCAGGGCCGGACACGGTATATTTCGCGAAGGGCGACATATCCAGCACGCCGGCCGCATCCCGCACATGCCGGCATTCGCCGCCCACAAACGCAAACGCATTGTTGCGCCTGAAACTCCAGCGTTCGCGCGGTGCCGATCCATCTTTCGGCGTGTCATACGGCGTATTCAGCAGCACATCCGGCACGGCACGCTGTTCATCGGTCAGCGCATAGCTCGGTGGTGCGAACCAGCCGGCGCGTTCCCACCCGTACACCGTGCCGAACACTGCGCCCAATGCCGCCAGGCGATCATAACACGGCGCCCGGCGCAGCGGCCGCGCAGCGGGCCGTTCCTCTTCCGGAAAATGGATGGAGAAAACTTTCGCATAGGCCTCCTCGGCCTTCTGCTTCAGATACCCCGCTGTCGCATACGGACCGAACCGGCGTGGGTCCACGCCCATCATGTCGATCGTCGGCTCGCCATCCACGATCCATTCCGCCAACTGCCAGCCCGCNNGTGATGCCGAAACTGTGGCCCTCATTCAGCCACAGATTGCGCTTGTCCCAGGCCGGCCCCACGATCGGGCTGCCATCGGGCGTATACGCGATCGCGCCATTATACACCCGCTTGATGCCAACTTCGGCGAACGCCGGCACGCGCTTGATGGCCGCTTCGATATACGGCATCAGCCGATCCAGATCCGGCTGGAACAGCTCGTATTCGCTCGCCGGGTCCGGCCCATCCACATAGCAGGCCGGTGCGCCCACCTCGTATGGCCCCAGCAGCAGCCCGCCATTTTCCTCGCGCATATAGTAGCTGGCGTCGGATTCGCGCAGCACGCCCATCTCCGGCAGGCCCGCCTTCCGGCGCGCCAGAATATCCGGATGGGGTTCCGTCACCAGATACTGGTGCTCCACCGGCATCACCGGAATATCCAGCCCCAGCATGGCGCCCGTGCGGCGGGCGAAACTCCCCGTGGCGGAAACGACATGTTCGCACACGATGTCGCCATCCGGCGTGCTCACCCGCCACTCGCCGCTCGCCAGTTGGGTGATCGCCGTCACCGTCACGTTGCGGTGGATCTCTGCCCCGCGCATGCGCGCGCCCCGCGCCAGGCTCTGCGTCAGATCGGCCGGCTGGATATACCCATCATCCGGATGCTGAATCGCGCCGAGCAGCCCATCGGTCTCGCAGAGCGGCCAGATCTCCTTTACCTGGCCGGGCGAGAGAAACCGCACATCCACGCCCACCGTGCGCGCGATCCCCGCATAATACCGGTATTCATCCATCCGGTCCGGCGTGCAGGCCAGCCGGATATTGCTCACCTGGCTGAAGCCCACGTTCAGCCCGGTTTCTTCCTCCAGAGTCTTGTAAAGCTTAACGGAGTATTTATGCAGTTGCCCAACCGAGTAGCTCAGATTGAACAGCGGCAGCAGCCCGGCCGCGTGCCAGGTCGATCCGCTGGTCAGTTCCTTGCGTTCCAGCAGAACGCAATCCGACCAGCCCTTGCGCGCGAGGTGATACAGCGTACTCACCCCCACCACGCCGCCGCCGATCACCACCACCCGGGCATGGGATTTCATCGTTTGCTCCACCGCCGAAAATTCATTTCTCAATCACCAGATCACTCAGCGGCTTGGAGCAGCAGGGCAGGAATTTTCCCGCAGCGATTTCCTTCGGCCGTATCCCGCCCTGGTGCTTCATATCCACTTCGCCCGACACCAGCTTGCACTTGCAGGTGCCGCACAACCCTTCCCGGCAGGTGAACGGGATTTTCATCCCCGCCGCCAAGGCCGCATCCAGCACGACCTCATCCGCGCCGCAGGATACCACCCGCCCGCTGAGGGAAAACGTGACGCTGAAGATGGCCGCATCGCTCACGCCGCCAGACCCGCCTTCAGCCGGTCCACGTACCACACGCAGAATTTCTCGACCAAGCCTTCGGTATCCGGCGAATATGGCCCAGGCTGATAGCCGCTGGTGCGCACGCCATCACTGGCTTTGCCGACCAGCGATGAATCCTGGGCATTCGTCGCGTGCCACACGGCGATTAGATTATCCTTCTCGTAATCGATCCCTTCCACGGCATCCTGATGCACCAGCCACGTGGTGCGCAGCAGCGCCGTCTCCGCCGTGATCGGAAACACCGCGAAGGTCACAATATGATCGCTCATGAAATGGTGCCAGGAATTCGGCTGGGTCCAGAAGGATAGCGCGCCCAGCCGCTTCTGCGTCAGCCCACCCAGCAATTTGCGGCACGCCACGCGCGTATCCAGCGTCTCGCTCTCGCCTGCATCCTCCAGCGGCAGACGCTCCGTCCGATAGCCCGTCACGCAATCCGCCAGGTGGTCGATCTCGCGCGAAGCGACGCCGATATTTTCCCATTCCCCATGCAACGTATCCACCAGCGCATGGAACCGTGCGGCACTCGCCTCCGCCGCCGCCCCCACTGGCTTGAATCCAAATCCCTCAGCGAAGATCGATTTTGTCAGTTCCGGATGTGCACCGCTGCAATGGTAGCACTCCCGGTTGTTCTCCATCGTGAGTTTCCAGTTGCCCGGCTCGATGATGTCCTCGCTATGCGCCACCTTGCAGTGCGCGATGTCGTGCGGCGCGAGATACGGCGTCATGGCCTGTTCCATCGCCGCGAAATCCGCGGGCGGTTCGTCTGCCAGGCAGACGAAGATCAGCCCGGCCAGCGATCGCACATGCACCGTCTTCAGGCCATGGCAGGACTTGTCGAATCCTTTCGGCATATGGCCGGCAAACAGCAGCGCGCCATCCAGCCCATACGTCCATTGATGATATGGGCACACCACGCGGCCGACATTGCTGTGCCGTTCCTCGATCAGCCGCGCGCCGCGATGGCGGCATACATTGTGGAAGGCGTTCAGCGCCATATCGTCATCCCGCGTCACCACGATCGCGTGCGGCCCGATATCCACTGTCAGGCAATCGCCCGGCTCGGCGATCTCCGGCTCTACGCCCACAAAAATCCAGTGGCGCCCAAAGATCAGATCCAGATCCAGCTTCAGGATCTCCGGATCCGTATAAAACGGCGCCTCCAGCGTATACCCCACCTTCCGCCGCGCCGGCAGCGCCCGTACATCACCCATCATCCACCTCTCCGGCCAGTGAAAAGTCTTTTTGCTTCTTTTTCTTCAGAAAAAGAAGAATCTTCTTTCTTGAAAGAAAGAAGCAAAGAACTCTTACTCATGGGCGTGTTCACAGCCTGGCCCGCGCTTCGGTCAAGAACGTAACCACGTACGGCATGAACGAACGCCATACATGCAGGCAGAACACATCCGGTGCGGTGCGCCACAGCACGATCTGCGCCTTGCACAGCACCGTGCGGGTGCACATTCCCACGGGGAACGCCGCCTCATCCAGGTCCAGCGGGCAGCCGGCATTCAGCACGTCCGCGGCCCGCGCGCCACGCACTTCGATGGCCAAACCCCGGTGCCCCACGCCCACCAGTGCATGTGGCTCATCACCCAAGGCCGCTTCAAGCGCGGCCTCCAGCGCCTCGCCCTCCCCCGCCGGCGCCAGCAACAGCCATTCATCCGGCCCCAGCCACAGCCCCACGCGCAAGCCCGCCTCGGCGGCCCGGCAAGCCTGTTGCGGCAGGTTCAAGCCGAGCGCCCCGCCGGCCAGCCGCACGGCCTCCGCGCCACCGCGGAACACGAACTGCGCCATGCGGGGCAGCGTGCGCAGTTCGGCCTCTTCGGCCTCCAGCGGCATTGCGTCAGCCATTCACGCGCTCCCCAGCCGGATCATAAAACACCGGTGCCACCACACGCACTGTCACATCGCCGCCCGGCATCGGCACCAACAGGCTCTCGCCCATTCGCGCGCGGCCGCCGGATACCATTGCCAGCGCCACCGAATGCCCCAAACACGCGCTGAAATACGCCGACGTCACGTGCCCCAGGCTTCTGCGCCCAGCGCTGGCATCCGCCACGATCTGCGCCCCTTCCTCCAGCACCCTCGCCGGCGCCTGCGTCAGCAGCCCCACCAGTTGCTTGCGCGCCGGATCCTTCATCGCCGCCCGCGCCAACGACCGCTTGCCCACGAAATCCGGCTTCGCCGCGCCCACCGCCCAGCCCAAACCCACATCGTCCGGCGTTACCGTGCCGTCCGTCTCCTGGCCCACAATGATAAAACCCTTTTCCGCGCGCAGCACATGCATCGTCTCGGTGCCATACGCCACCATCCCCGCATCCTGCCCGCGCGCCCACACCGCATCCCATACCATCTGCGCATCGTCCGCCGGCACGTTCAGCTCGAACCCCAGCTCGCCGGTGAAACTCACCCGGAACAGCCGCCCCTTCACGCCGCAAATCCGCCCCTCCCGCACGCTCATATGCGGAAGAGCCGCCGGCGAGATATCGATCCCCTCCACCAGCGGCGCGATCACCTCGCGCGCTTTGGGGCCCTGCACCGCAATTACCGCCCATTCCTCGGTGGTGGATGTCAGCCACACGCGCAGATCGGAAAACTCCGTCTGCAGATAATCCTCCATCATCGCCAGCACGCGCGGCGCACCACCGGTGGTGGTGGTCACATGAAACCGGTCGGCCGCGATCCGCCCGATCACGCCATCATCCAGGATAAACCCATCCTCCCGCAGCAGCACGCCATAGCGCGTACGCCCCACGCCCAGCTTCCTGAACGGATTCACATACATGCGTTCCAGGAACACCGCGGCATCCGGCCCCACCACCTCGATCTTGCCCAGCGTGGAGGCATCGAACACGCCCACCCCCGCGCGCACGCCCAGGCACTCCCGTGCCACCGCCTGGTGCATCGTCTCCGACCTTTCCGGAAAATACCGCGCCCGCTTCCACAGGCTCACATCCTCGAACACCGCGCCCTGCGCCTCCGCCCACGCGTGGATCGGCGTCTGCCGCACCGGATCGAACAGATTGCCGCGCGCCGCCCCCGCCAGCGTGCCGAACGAGACCGGCGTATACGGCATCCGGAACGTCGTATGCCCCACCTGCGGAATTGCCGTGTCCCGCGCTTCGGCCATCAGCCCCAGCGCATTGATGTTCGATGTCTTGCCCTGATCCGTCGCCATGCCAACGGTGGTGTAGCGCTTCACGTGCTCCACGGAGACAAAGCCCTCGCGCACGGCCAGCGCGATATCCTTCGTCGTCACATCATTCTGGAAATCCACGAAGGCGCGGCCACGCGCATGCGGCTTGCGCGCCGGCACCGCCGTCACTTCCGCCGTCGCGGCCACTGTGCGCAGCACCTCGGCGCTGGTCGGCAAATGCGCCCGCTGCGCCGCCAGCGCACCTGCTTGCGCACCATCGCGCAGAACCGCATCGATCTCCATCACCCCGCGGCACGCCCCCGCCGGATGGATGGCGCCTCCCGCGTCATCCGGCACGAACGCGCCCGTGGCTTCATCGAACGAAAGTTTTCTGGCGCTCTGGGAGAACAAGTGCACGCTCGGCGTTCTGCCGCCCGCCATCAGCACGAGATCGCACGCAATCTCCGCGCTGCCGCCGGTGGCGCGGCGCACCCGCGCACCGCGCACCCGCAGCCGTCCGGATGTGCCCTCGATCTCGCTGCCCGGCAGCACCGTCAAACCCGCCGCGCGCGCTGCATCCGCCAGCGCGGCCGCGGGCTGCGCGCGCAGATCGGCAATCGCCGCCACATCCACGCCGCCCTGCGCCAGATCGATGGCCGAGCGATACCCCTCATCGCTGCTCGTCACCACCAGCGCCCGCGCGCCCGGCCGCACGCCATAGCGCCGCAAATAGGTGCGCGCCGCACCCGCCAGCATCACGCCAGGCCGATCATTGCCGGGAAAAATCAGTGGCCTTTCGATCGCACCCGCTGCCAGAACCACCTGGCGCGCGCGCACCTGCCACAGCCGTTCGCGCGGCTGGCGGGGATCGGGCGCCGCCAGATGCTCCGTCACGCGTTCGGCCAGGGCCACGAAATTCTGCGCGAACATGCCGAACGCGGTGGTGCGCGGCAGCATCCGCACGCCGGCCTGCGCCAGTGCCACCAGCGTGCGCGCCAGCCACGCCGCATGCGCCGACCCCGGCGTCTCATCGAGCAGCGATCCGCCCAATTCCGCCTGCTCGTCGCAAATGATCACCCGCGCGCCCGCCTCCGCCGCCGCCAGCGCCGCGGAAAGCCCCGCCGGCCCCGCGCCCACCACCAGCACATCGCAATGCACGTAGCGTTGCGCATAGCAATCTGGATCAGGCGCCTCAGGCGCGCGCCCCAGCCCGGCTGCGCGGCGGATCAGCGGCTCATAGATCCGCTTCCAGCCCCAGGAGGGCCACATGAAGGTCTTGTAGTAAAACCCGGCCGAAAGAAACGGCGCGGCAAGATCGTTGATTGCACCAAGATCGAACGCGAGCGACGGGCTCCTGTTCTGGCTCTCCGCCACCAGCCCCTCGTAAACTTCTACTTGTGTCGCCCGCAAGTTGGGGGTTGCGCGTGCCGTGCCCGCGCCCACCCGCACCAGCGCATTCGGCTCCTCCGATCCCGCCGCCAGAAACCCGCGCGGCCGGTGATATTTGAACGACCGCCCCACCAGATGCACACCATTGGCGATCAGCGCGGAGGCCAGCGTATCGCCCGCCAGCCCCGTATACGCGCGCCCATCGAAGGAAAACCGCACAGGCCGCGCGCGATCCACACGCCCGCCCTCGGCCACGCGAAAAGCCCCGCTCATGGCGCCGCCTCGCCCACTTTCCAGCTGCACGCAAACAGATCCGTCACCGTATCCCGCCTGGCGTTAAAAAACCTGCCGCAGCCATGCACATGTCGCCACCGCTCCACATGCATCCCGCGCGGGTTGCTGCGGTGATACAAGAACGCGCCCCACGCATCGTCATCCAGCGCCGCCGGATCGGCTGGCCGGGCAATGCCGCCTTCACCGCCATAGGCAAATTCCAGTTCCGGCCGCGGGCCGCAATACGGGCAAGGGATCAGCAGCATCGCAGGCGCCTCAATGCGCCACGGCGGCCGCGGCCGCCTCGTCGATCAAATGCCCATCGCGAAACCGCTCGATCGTGAACGGCGCATTGATCGGATGCGGCTCGTCCTTCGCCATCGTCCACGCGAACAAATGCCCCGATCCCGGCGTGGCCTTGAACCCGCCCGTGCCCCAACCGCAATTCACATAAAGCCCCTTCACCGGCGCCTTGGCGATGATCGGCGAGCGATCCGGCGTGACATCCACAATCCCACCCCAATTCCGCAACATCCGCATCCGCCTAAAATCGGGGAACAACTCGCAAATCGCCTCCAGCGTGTGCGTGCTCACATGCAATGCGCCGCGCTGACTATAGGAAATATACGCGTCCGTCCCCGCCCCGATCACCAACTCGCCTTTGTCGGACTGGCTGATATACGCGTGAATGGTGTTGCTCATCACCACGCACGGAAATACCGGCTTGATCGGCTCCGATACCAGCGCCTGCAACGGATAACTCTCCAGCGGCATACGCACGCCCGCCATCGCCATCACCACGCTGGTATTTCCCGCCGCCACAACACCCACTTTCGGCGTCCGGATTTTTCCCCGCGTCGTCTCCACCGCTTCCACCGCGCCGGCGGCATCGCGCACAATGCCCGTCACCGCGCAGTTCTGGATGATGTCCACGCCCAACGCATCGGCCGCCCGCGCATAGCCCCACGCCACCGCATCATGCCGCGCCGTGCCGGCCCGCCGCTGCAACGCGGCCCCCAGCACCGGATACCGCATGCCCGCGGAAATCCGTAAGGGAGGACAAAACTCTTTCGCTTCCTCGGCGGACAACCATTCGTTGTCTACACCGTTCAGCCGGTTCGCATGCACATGCCGCTGAAACACCTGCACATCATGCACCGTATGCGCCAGCATCAGCACGCCACGCTGGGAAAACATCACATTGTAGTTCAGCGTCTGCGACAACGCCTCCCACTTCTTCACCGCATGGTCGTACAGCCGCGAACTCTCCTCGAACAAGTAATTGGAGCGGATGATCGTGGTATTCCGGCCCGTATTCCCGCCGCCGATCCAGCCCTTCTCCAGTACCGCAATGCGGCTCATCCCATGATCGCGCGCCAAATGAAACGCGGTGGCCAGCCCATGCCCGCCACCACCCACAATCACCGCATCATACGCCGCCTGCGGCTCGGGCGCGCGCCACTGCGGCCCCCAAGCCCCTCGCCGTAACGCCACCGCCAACCCCGAAAACCGCTGCATCCGACAATCCCAAACCTAAATAAATAAAAGTCTTTTGCTTCTTTTCTTCAGAAAAGAAGACTCTTCTTTTTTAAAAAAAAGAAGCAAAAAACTTTTACCTATGGCGCGCGCACCAAGAACCAACCTAGCGACCCTTCCAGACGGGAACACGCTTTTCGGCAAACGCCCGCGCCCCTTCCAGCTGATCCTCGCTGGCGTACAACACGGAAACAGTCGGATAACCGCGCCGCATAATCCGCGCTATCGCATCGCCAAACGGCACACCCTCGCTCTCGCGAACCACTTCCTTGATTGCGGCAAACACCAAAGGCGGCCCATCCGCCAACATCCGCGCCAGCGCCCAAGCGCGTGGCAACAACTCCGCCGCCGGTAAAACCTCGTTCACCAGGCCCCACCGCGCCGCCTCCGCCGCATCCATCCAGCGGCCCGTCAGCAGCAGATCCATCGCCACGTGGAATGGTATTCGCTTGGGAAGTTTCAAGGTGGCCGCATCCGCCAGCGTGCCCGCCTTTATCTCCGGCAACGCAAACCGCGCATGATCCGCCGCCAAAATCATGTCGGCGGAAAGCGCCAGCTCAAAACCGCCACCCACCGCCATCCCGTTCACCGCCGCGATCACTGGCTTGTTCAACCCCGGCAATTGCTGCAACCCCGCAAACCCGCCCACGCCATAATCCGCATCCGGCGGCTCGCCGGCCGCCGCACCCTTCAAATCCCACCCGGCGGAAAAAAACTTCTCCCCCGCACCCGTCACAATGGCCACGCGCAAAGCCGGATCATCACGGAACCCGGCAAATACCTGACCCATTACGCGGCTCGTGGCCGCCGAAATGGCGTTCGCCTTCGGCACGTCCAGCACCACCTCCAGCACCGCGCCATCCACCCGCGTATGCACACGTGGATCAGCCATGGCCCACCTCCCGCACCATGCGCAGCAGCACATCTGCCGCCACCGCACCCATCCCAGCCCCCCGCACCATCAGCGGATTTACATCCAACTCCGCCAACACTCCGTCATGGGCCACGGCAAACGCCTGTATCGCCATCACCGCCTCAATCGCCGCCGCCCGGTCACCCACCACCCCGCCCCGGAACCCAGCCATCAGCCGCGCCACGCGCAATCCGTCCAGCGCCGCCGCCACCTCATCCCGTCCGGCCGGCAGCATCAGCGTGGCCGTATCGCCCACCAGCTCCGCCAGCACGCCGCCCGATCCCAGCACCAGATACAGCCCCAGCACCGGATCGCGCGCCACGCCCACGATCAACTCCGCAACCGCGCCCGTCACCATCCGCTCCACCAGCACCTCGCCGGTCAGCGCCAGCAGCCGCGCGGCGGCCACACCCACCGCCGCGTCGTTGCACAGGTTCAGCGCCACCCCGCCTACCTCGCTCTTATGCGCCAGCGCCGCGCCGCTGGCCTTCACCACCACCGGGTAGCCGATCCGCCGCGCAATCTCGCCCGCCCCATCCACACTGGCGGCACGCCCACCCTCCGGCACCACCACGCCAAACCGTGCCAATCGCCGCTTGCCCTCCCATTCAGCTGCCGTTTCCGCATCCGCCAGCCGATCCCCGCCCAGCAGAAGCGGCGCCTCACCACCGCCGGCAAATTCCCCACAATCCGCCGCCGCGGCAATCGCCGCCAGCGCCTCGCCCATGCCGAACAGCGGCACAATCCCCCGCGCCGCCAGTCCCTCCGCCACATCCTCCGGCAACGCTTCCGGCAGCGTCGCCAGCAGTCCGGCGGGCTGCCCGGTGGCGTCCTGCGCATCCGCCAGCGCTGCCGCCGCCACCGCCCAATCCGCCGGATCGCACGTATCGCCGCGCGGAAAATCCAGGATCAGCAGAGTCATATCCGCGCCGGCCCGCATCATCGCCCCGAAAATCGCCGCCATCGCCGGCCGGTCGCGCCAGGCAAAAGTCTGGTAATCCATCGGGTTGGTCACGCTCACCACCGCGGGAACCGTCGCCGCAATCTCCGCCCGGCTCGCCGCGGTCAGCTCCACGAACCGCACGCCCGCATCGCCGGCGCAATCGGCGATCAGCGCCGCTTCGCCGCCCGAACAGCTCAGGCTGGCGATCCTTCGCCCCGGCAATGCGCCCTGCCCATGCAGCAATTTCAGCGTCTCCAGCAGCGCCGGTACGCTCTCCACCCGCGCCACGCCAATCCGCGCGAAGAACGCCGCGACCACCGCATCCCCGCTTGCAAGCGATGCCGTATGGCTCAGCGCGATCGCCGCTCCCGCCGCCGACCGCCCGGTTTTCAGCGCCACCACGGGCACGCCTTGCGCATGCGCCCGCGCCACGGCCTCCGCCAGCGCGCGTGGATCGCCTAAACCCTCCATATGCAGCCCGATCGCCGTCACGCGCGGATCGTCCAGCACCGCCTGCATCGCGGCTGCGTGCCCCAGGCTCGCCTGGTTGCCCAGCGTGATCAGATAGCCGATCGGCAGCGCCCGGCGCTGCATCGTCATGTTCAACCCGATATTGCCGGATTGCGTGATGATGGCCACGCCACGCGCAACGGTCTTGCCACCGAACTGATCCGGCCACACCAGCGCGCGATCGAGGTAATTGATGAACCCGTAGCAATTCGGGCCGAACACCGGCATCCCGAGGCTCGCCGCGACGAGCTCATCCTGCAGCGCGCGCCCCGCCTCGCCGGCTTCCGCGTAGCCCGAGGCATACGCCACCGCCCCGCCGCACCCCGCTTGCGCCAACTCGGCCACCACATCGATGCTGGCCACGCGGTTCACGCCGATGAACGCCGCATCCGGCGCCGCCGGCAGGTCCGCCACGCGCGCGAAGGCGCGGCGGCCCGCGACCTCCTTATGCCGCGGATGCACCGGCCAGATCTCCCCGGCAAACCCGATCTTCTCCGCCTGCCGCACCAGCACCGCGGCCGCATGCCCGCCAACAACCGCCAGCGTGCGCGGCCGCAGCAGCCGCGCCAGGCTTGCCTGCGCGCGTGGGGGTGTTACCGCGTTCATGCGCCGAGCGGCCGCAGCAATTCGCGCGAAATGATATGCCGCTGGATTTCGCTGGTGCCATCCCAGATCCGTTCCACGCGCGCATCGCGCCAGATTCGCTCCAGCGGCAAATCCTCCATCAGCCCCATGCCGCCATGGATTTGCAGCGCGCGATCGGCCACCCGGGCCAGCATTTCCGAGGCATAGAGTTTTGCCTGGGAAATCTCCCGATTGGCCGGCAGCCCCTGATCCAGCCGCCACGCCGCCGCCAGCGTCAGGTAATCCGCGGCATCGATCTCCGTAACCATATCGGCAAGCTGGAAGGAGACGCCTTGAAATTTTCCGATTTTTTGGCCGAATTGACGGCGCTCCGCGGCATATCCCAGCGCCAGATCGAATGCGCGGCGGGCACGCCCGACGCAGAGTGCCGCCACGGTCAGCCGGGTTGCGTGCAGCCAGGTATTGGCAAGTGCAAAGCCCTGGCCTTCCTCGCCCAGGATCTGCGCATCCGGCAGCCGGCAATCCTCGAAAGTCAGGATGCAATTCTGGTAGCCGCGATGGGAGACGGATCGGTAGCCCGGCCGGATTTCGAACCCGGGTGTGCCACGATCTACCAGAAAGGCGGTGATGCGACCCGGGCCGGTGGTTGCGAACACGATCAGGAAATCGGCGATATCGGCATGGCTGATGAAATGCTTGGTGCCGTTCAGCACCCAATCGCCGCCGCTTCGCGTGGCGGTGCATTTCATGCCGCGCACGTCCGATCCCGCATCGGGCTCGGTCATGGCCAGCGCGTCCATCTTCTCGCCGCGCACGGCCGGCAGCAGATAGCGTTCGCGCTGATCGGCGCGGGCGGCGCACAGGATGCCGGAGGGGCGCCCCCACCAAACGCCCAGGCCCATGTTGCCGCGGCCGAGTTCGCGTTCCAGCAGGGTGAAGGTGAGGTGATCCAGCCCGCCGCCGCCGAATTCCTCCGGGATATTGGCCGCGTAGAAGCCGAGATCGATCACCTTGCGGCGGATTTCGTGGCCGAGTTCGATCGGCACGACGCCAGTGCGTTCGATCTCGGCTTCGCGCGGGTAAAATTCGGTTTCGACGAAGGAACGGACGGTATCCACCACCATCTGCTGTTCGTGGCTGAGGCTGAAATCCATCAGCTTCAAGCCCCCCAATGCCGGCTGGTGGCGGGTTCCGGCGGCGGCGCGCTGGCTTGCGCGGCCGCGATGGCGGCGATGCGGGCGAGTGGTTCGGGGTGGAACGGCGTGGCGCGCAGGGCGGTTTTGTCCACATGCAGCAGCATCAGTTCGGTCACGGCCAGCGTATCCGTGCCGCGGCGCATGGTGTGGTGCAGGCGCAGGCGTTTGGAATCGTAGCCGAGTACGTGCGTTGCGATGTGCAACGCGTCGCCGTCATGGGCTTCGATCAGGTATCGGATATGCGCTTCCACGGTGTAGATGGATATCCGGTGCTGCTCCCGGTACGCATGATCCAGCCCGACATGATCGTAGAACGCATCGGTCGCGTGCCCGAAGATGAGCACATAGTACGCCTCGCTCATGTGGCCATTATAGTCCACGTACTCGTGGATCACCTGGCTTAGGAATGGGGTCTGGGGCCTTCCGGCCCCAGCCAGGGTCCCTCCTTCACGTATGGGGGGCACCGCCCCTGGCGTTTCTCTATTCATCGATCCCGTGCCTCTTCTTAGCGGCTTTTACGGCCTCCTGGACACTGATCAGCGCATCGTCCCGATACCTTTCCAGCGCCGCGATCGAGTGGGTGCCCGCCTGTTGCAGCGTGCCTTCCACCATGCGGTCGATCAGTTCCTCCGTCAGCTCCGGGGCTTCCAGTTTGGTCCAGGGCAGTTTCAGGGCCGGCCCGAACTGGTGCAGCATATGGCGCATACCCTCATCGCCGCCCGCCAGGTGATAGATTTGGCAGGTACCCATGAAGGCCCACCGCAAGCCCGGCCCGAAGCGGATGGAGTCGTCGATTTCGGCGGTGGTGGCCACGCCTTCGGCGACCATGTGGAGCAATTCGCGCCACAGCGCTTCCTGCAGGCGGTCGGCGATATAGCCGGGGATTTCGGTGCGCACGCGCAGCGGCCGCATGCCGATGGCGGTATAGAACGCGGTGGCCGTATCCAGCGATGCGGCTGCGGTTGCCTCGCCGCCGAGCACTTCCACCAGCGGCAGCAGATACACGGGGTTGAACGGATGGCCCACCAGAACCCGGCCGGGGTGGCGGCAATCGGCCTGGAACCGGCTGGGCAGCAGTCCGGAGGAGCTGGAGGCGATCAGCGTGTCAGGCCGGGCGGCCGCATCCAGTCGGGCTATCAGGCGGCGCTTGAGGTCCTCGTTCTCGGGCGCGCTTTCCTGCACGAAATCGGCGTTTTCCACCGCCTGTTCGGGCGTGGGCACGAAGCGCGTCCGGTCCGGGCTTGCCCCTGCGGCCAGGCCCACCCGCTCCAGGGCCGGCCAGGCATTGGCGATTTTCCCTCGCAATTTGGCTTCCGCGTCCGGTGCCGGGTCCCACGCCACCACATCCAGCCCATGCGCCAGGCAGCGCGCCGCCCAGCCGGCGCCGATCACGCCGCTGCCCACGATGCCGATTGTTTTGATCGCGCCGGTCACCTCAGTATTCATCGCTCCGCTCATGACCGCGCCCTCAATCCAAGCTTGTTGCGGGCCTCCGCCGGTGTCAGCGCGCGTGCCCCCATCAGTTCAATGATCTTCACCGCCCGTTCCACCAGGCTGCCGTTGGAGGCGAACACGCCGCGATCGAGGTAAAGATTATCCTCCAGCCCCACGCGCACATGGCCGCCCAGGATCACCGACTGCGCCACCATCGGCATCTGCATCCGCCCGATGCCGAACCCGGCCCACACCGCACCCTGTGGCGCGTTATCCACCATCGCCTTCATGGAGGTGGTATCGGCCGGCGCGCCCCAGGGGATGCCGAGGCAGAACTGGAACAGCGGCGGCGCATCCAGCAGCCCTTCCGCCAGCATCTGCTTGGCGAACCACAGATGCCCGGTATCGAAAATCTCCAGTTCCGGCTTCACCCCCAGTTGCTGGATTCGCCTGGCGCCGGTGCGCAGGTAATCGGGCGTGCTGATATAAATCGTGTTGCCGTCGCCAAAATTCAGCGTGCCGCAATCCAGCGTGCAGATTTCCGGCAGCAACTGCTCCACATGCACCAGCCGCTCCAGCGGCCCCACCAGGTCGGTGGCCGGCCCCGCCAGTTTCGGATCCTCCGCGCCCAGCTCGAAATCCCCGCCCATGCCGGCCGTGAGGTTGATGATCACGTCGGTATTGCTGGCCCTGATCCGCTCCACCACCTCGGCGTAGAGTTTCGGATCGCGGCTGAATTTGCCCGTTTCCGGATTGCGCACATGGATGTGGGCCACAGCCGCCCCCGCCCGTGCCGCTTCCAGTGCGGCCGCCGCAATCTGTGCCGGCGTGACCGGAATGGCCGGGTGCTTGCCCACCGTGTCGCCGGCGCCGGTCACGGCGCAGGTAACAATGACCTCTCTGTTCATGATGCTTGGCCGCCTCCTCAGTATCGCGCAACCCTGCCCCTCTCGCCGCCTGCCGCCCTATCCGATCGCGCCAAAACCATGACTGTTTGCGCCATCGCTCGGCGCAATGCTGCAATGCAGCATTGTCATGCTGCACCGCAACAAATTCATCGCGACGCCGTCTCGGCCTATGCTACCAAAGTCCTAGGTGCTCACACGCGAAGCGCCGCCGGGGAGGGAGTTCTTCACTTCTTAGGAGCTCCTGACATGACAAACTTCTTTCGTACCGTTCTCGCCGCCGGTCTTCTGATCGCCTCAGCCGCCCAGGCCGACGAGACCAGAATCATCACCATCGACAAAAACAGCCAGACTGCCCGCGCCCAACTGGTGCAGACAGCAACCGACGTTTGCCGCAAGGCGCTGCAGTCGGACCTGTTCGGAGATTTCGGCAGCCTCGACGAGTGCGTGGAGAACACGCTGCAGGACGTGCGTCCGGTGAACGCCCAGGCGAACGCCGCCCGCGTCCAGGTCAGCAGCGCACGCTAGGGCATCATCCGACCACACGGGGTTACCCGTCGGGTAAAGATGCTCGTCAAAACAAATAGCTAGAGCATTTTCCGACCGGCTCACCTGAGTCAAAACGATCGGCAAATGCTCTAGCACACCGGCGCCCCACCTCATCTGAGGTGGGGCGTGATCCCCCGGACCAAGCCGCGGCGATCCGCGCTCGGCGGGTGGCCTGCCCAGGCACGATACGCCCGTGAGAAATGCGCCGCCGCGCCAAAGCCGCAGGCCACCGAAATCTCCACGACAGGCAGATCGCTGTATCGCAGCATCGCGCGTGCCCGCTGCAGCCGCAGATCCAGATAATAGCGCTGCGGCGATAGCCGGAAATGAACCTGGAACAGCCGCTCCAGATTGCGGCGGGAAATGCCGGCGGTGGTGCAGATCTGCCCGATCCCCAGCACCTCCTCCAGATGCGTTTCCATCAATGCGATCGCCTGCGCCAAGGCCGGCCGGGAAATCCCATCCCGCTGCTCCGCATCCATCCGCTGCCGCTCCTGCGGATCGCGGATTTTGGCGTGAATGAACTGCTCGGAGGCGGAAGCCGCCAGCGGGTGGCCGTGCCGCAGCCGGATCAGATGCAGCATCATATCCAGCGCCGCCGTGCCGCCCGCACAGGTGAACCGGGTGCGATCGATAATGAAGAGCCCCGACCCCACATCCACGCGCGGGAATTGTTCAGCAAACCCGTCCAGGCTCTCCCAATGCGTCGTCGCGCGGTGGCCATCCAGCAGGCCCGCCGCCGCCAGCACGAAACTGCCCGTGTCGATCGACCCCAGCGCCACGCCGTCCCGATCCAGACGCCGCAGCCACGAGGCCGTCGCCCGGTCACATGCCGTCTCCGGGGCAAAGGAGGCCACCACCACCAACCGGTCATAGCGGGCAGGGGCCCCCATGGCGCGATCGGCCAGGATGGAGAGTTCGTTGCTCGCCACCACCGCTGCGCCATCGCGTGAGATGATCTCCCAACGATACAGCGTATCCTGCGCCAGCCGGTTCGCCACCCGCAGCGGCTCCAGCGCCGAGACGAACGCCATCATGGAAAACCGCGGCACCAGCAGAAAACCGAACACCTCCGCCGCCGGCCGCGTCACGGCAGCCAGCGCCCGAAAACGCGCCTCTTCCAGCCCGGCCGCTCCCCCAGCATGCGGCTGAGGATGGGCTCGATCGCGGCAGCCATCCTGGCCTGACTGTGCGCCGTGGGGTGAAGTGCCGGCTTGGGCGGCGTCAGCCGTGGATCGATGAAGGCCCCCGGATCGACATGTCCGCCGCGCAGGAACAACCCAGACAGATCGCGATAAACCACCCGGCCTTTGTCCGATCCGCCATAGCGCGCTGCCAGCATGGCGTTGAGCGAAGCGGTCTGCGCATCCGTCCAGTCGTCACGAATGCTCGGCAGAACGCCCAGCAACAGCACGCGCATCTGCGGCAGTTTTTCCGCCAGGGCAGCCAGGATCGCGGCAATGCCACCTTGCGTGGCGCCGGCCGCGAAACGGTGGCCGCCAAAATTATTCGTGCCGATCATCACCACCGCCGCACGGGGCCGCACGCGATCGAAACGCCAATGGCCGATCCGCCACAGCAAATGCGGCGTGCCATCCCCCGCGAACCCCAGATTGATTGCCCGGCGCGGCGCGTAAAAATGATCCCACACTGGCCGGTAATTCCGCCAATCTTGCGGGCTCGCGTTCTCCCAGGCCTGGGTGATGCTGTCGCCCAGCCACAGCAGCGCCGGATCGCCCGAGTCCAACTCCGCCTGCAAGGCGGCAAACCGGTTCGCCCAGCCTTTCGCCTCCATAAAGGAGGCGGCGCAATCAGCCTGGTCNNGCGCCCTTATCCCCATAGCCCAGCGCCGCCGGGATGATCATGGTGCGCTTGCCGCCCACATGCATGGTGGCCACACCCAGATCCCAGCCTGCAATCACCTTTCCCTTGCCCAGCGTGAAGGTGAACGTGCCGCCATGATCGGCGGAGCTATCGAACTTCTCGGCCTTCGCGCCATCCTCATACAGCCACCCTGTATAGCGCACCGTCACGCTCTGCCCCGGCTGCGGCTCCGGCCCGGTGCCGGCCACCTCGTCGTGATACTCCAGCCCCGATGTCATGGTGATGTAATCCTGCGCCTGTACCGCGGTGCTGACGCCGGCGAACAGAACGAGAGCAAGGGTGAAGCGAAGCACGCTGGAGTCCTTCCTGAAGTGGATGGGGCCTGAAGNNGATGGGGCCTGAAGTGGATGGGGGCGACGCGTAGCACATCGGGTGGGGAGGGAAGAAAGGGTGTTCTTTTTTGAAAAAAAGAACCAAAAAACTCTTACCTGTGCGTCTTCCCGACGACCCGACACGGTCGGGTCAACGCGTATCTGAACGAACAAAAGTTTTTTGGTTCTTTTTTTCAAAAAAGAACTCTTCCTTCCCACCCCGATATCAACCAGCCTGCGACCAAAAGGGAGGCTCCCATGGCTCTGACCCGGCAAGTCATCACCGCGCTCAACCCCAACGGCACCGACATGCTGGGCACGCGCAATGTGGCCATCAAGATCGCCGACGAAAGCATCGTCTCCGGCTCGCTCCTCACCGTGGAATCCAACCATTTCTGCATCCTCAAATCGCGCGGCGCGGTGCTGCAGATCTACGAAACGGGGCAATACGCGCTCGTCACCCCCGACAAGCCGATTGTCGGCTCCATCGTGCAAGGCTTCTTCGGTGGCGCCTCCCCCTGGGTCTATGAGGTCATCTACATCAACCGCAGCAAGCTGCTCGTGCGCAGCGTCGGCACCGCCACCAGCGCCGAGATGGCAGAAGTTTCCTACCAGGCCGACTACTATATCCATGTGGATACCAAGGAAGCCGCACTGGATCTGATCACCCACCTGCCGTTCAACGGCAACCTGATCGACACCAAGGAGATCGCCGATTACGCCGGCCCCGCCATCGAACAGGCCATCAACCAGGTGATCCAGGTGACCAAGCTGGAAAACATCAACGAGCACATCAACGAACTGCGCGAAAACGTCAAAGCGCACCTCACCGATTTCCTGGCCGTCTTCGGCATCATGCTGAACGATCTGAAAATCCTGATCCTGCCGAAGGATGAGCGGATGCGCGAACTGATTTCGCTGCAGGCCATCGGCCTGACCCCGATCGAGGCGGTGCGCACCTATCTCGCTTTGCGCATGGCGGAAAAAGGCCTGGTATCCGCCGCCAACGCCGCCATCGGCGCGCCCTTCAACATCGGCCTCACCTATGCCGGCATCGATCCGGCCGCTCTCAAACCATGACCACGTCACCCTTCTACACCGCCGACGAACTCGACGAGATTGCCACCAACCTTTTCTACGGCTGGGGCTATAATTTCTATCGCCTGGAAAACCAGCTCCGCGCCGACGACCTGATGATCCGCGCGCGCTGCGGCGAATTGCTCGGCCAGACCCGCGCGGCCGTCGCCGCCCTGGAATCCGCGCATCGCCGCGATCACCTGCCCCCGCCCACGCGCCAGAACCCGCTGCCCGACCCCGCCGCCGTTCGCCGCGCCCAGGCGCTGGAATCGCTCGGCCGTGCGATCGGCGCGCTGGAGGGCGAAATCCGCGCGCTCCCCGCCCCCGAATCCGACCGCATGACCGAACGCCTGCGCACCGAAGCCGAAACTCTCACCCGCCTGCTCGCCGCCGACCGCGCGCTGATTGCTCACGCGGATCTTCTCCGGCGCGCCTTGACACAAGCCCGCGAGGCGGATGCGCCAGCACATATTTCCGCGTTGAAGGCGGCGCTGGCGGCGCGCCGCGCGCTGCTGATTTAGAAAGGAAGGAAGGTCTTCTTTTTTGAAAAAAAGAAGCAAAAAACTTTTGGACTTTGAGGTGGGTGCTGAGGCGACCATCCGACTCAAAAGGCAAAAGTTTTTTGGTTCTTTTTTTCAAAAAAGAACAGTCTTCCTTCCCTTGGCTTAAACTTTGGCAACCTCCCGATACGGCCTCGAAATCCGCGCGGCCACTTCATCCGAAGCCGCCGGGCTTGCGGAATTGCTCGCCCAGGCCGGCATAATCGCAACGCCGCGCATGCTTGCCGACCGCCTGGATTCCATCGCTTCCGCCGCCGGCACTGCGCTCGTGGCGCTGGAATGGGGGCCACCCAGCGGCGTCGTCGTCGTGCACTGGTATCGGGGTCTGCTGGCAGACGCGCCGGTCGCGCAGATCGGCCTGCTGCTGGTAGCCCACGAGGCCCGCCGCCGCGGCATCGGGCGCCTGCTGATCAAGGCCGCCGCCCAGGCTGCCCGCGTCGCCGGCTGCGGAGAACTCGAAGTCCTGGTGCACGGCCAACACCCGGAGCTCGTGCAATTCTGCGCCGCGACAGGCTTTGAGGCCCTGGGCACCAGCTTCCGACGCAAGCTGCGAAAGACCTAAGGTCAATACGATTGCCCTTACCCTGCCATTCGGAAAAACCTATCATACCGCCATGACCCTCACCCTCGGCGGCCTCTCCCTGCGCGACCTGGAATACGCCGTCGCCGTTGCCCAAACCAAGCATTTCGGCCGCGCTGCCGATCGCTGCGGCGTCAGCCAGCCCGCGCTCAGCGAACAAATCCGCAAGCTGGAAGCCCTGCTCGGCGCGCCGCTGTTCGAACGCGGCCGGCGTGGCGTGCACGTCACCGAACAAGGCCACGCGCTCCTCATCCGCGCCGAACGCGTGCTGCTGGAGGCGCACAGCCTGCTGGACATGGCCCATGGCGGCGGCCTGGTCCGTACCATCCGCCTGGCCGCGATCCAAACGCTCGGCCCCTACTACCTGCCCTTCCTGGTCCGCCAGTTGCGTGCCGCCCACCCCGATCTGGTGCTGCGCCTCGCCGAAGGCCAAACGGATTTCCTGCTGGATGAACTGCGCTCCGGCAATTGCGACCTCGTTCTGGCGGCCCATCCCCTGCCCGATGAAGGCCTCACCACGGCCCCGCTGTTCCGCGAGAAATTCGTGCTCGTCTGCCCCGCCAGTCACAAGCTTGCCTCCCTGCCCATGCTGCGTCTGCCGGACCTCGCCTCGGAAGGGTTGATCCTGCTGGAGGAGGGCCATTGCCTGCGCGACCAGGCGCTCTCCCTCTGCACCGGCGCCGCACCCCAAACGCGCCTTGCCACCAGCGTGGAAACACTGTGGCACATGATCCTCGCCGGGGAGGGTTTTTCCCTCATGCCCGCCCTCAGCCTCGCCGGCCGCCCCGGCATGGACGATCTCGTCTCCTGCCGCGCCCTGGCAGAACCGGAAGCCGGCCGCACGATTGTTCTCGCCTGGCGCAGCACCGACCCCCGCGGCTCCGCCTTCACCGCGCTGGCCGCCCTGCTCAGCAGCAACCGCCCCACCGGCACCGATGCCGTGTCCGCGTAGGGCGGAAAACCGCAGTGCCTTGCGCCATCATCACGCATCAGATGTGAAAAGCAGTCCGGTCGTTTTCCCAAAAAAAGAGGGCCTTATCCCCCCCATGGACCAGTCCTACCCCGCGCCCACGCACCAGCGATCCAAAGGCACCATCCACCTCACCGCCCAAGCCCCCGCCCGCCTGCACACCCTGCACCAATCCGGCTGCCTGCGCGCCCTGTTCCCCCGCGCCGAACACGGCACGCTGGAAGCGGTGCTTCTGAACACCGCCGGCGGCATCACCGATGGCGACATCCTCGCAACCAGCCTGCACGGCCGCGAAGGCGCCGCGCTCACCATCACCACCGCCGCCGCCGAGCGCATTTACCGCGCCCGCCCCGGCGCCGCCCCCGCGCAGTTGAACGTACGCATTTCCGCCGCCGCCCACGCACGCCTGGCCTACCTGCCGCAGGAAACCATCCTCTTCGATCAATCCGCCCTGCACCGCACACTGCGGATCGATCTGGACACAAACGCCACCTATCTCGGTGTCGAAATGCTGGTCCTCGGCCGCGCCGCCTCCGGCGAAACCGTTCAGCACACCCGCCTGCACGATAGCGTTCAACTCCGCCGCGCCGGCCACCTGCTGCTGCACGACGCGATCATCCTCGGCGAGAACACCGCGCAAACCCTTGCCGGCCCCGCCACCGCCGCCGGCGCCACTGCCATCGGCAGCCTCATCTACGCCGCCCCCGATGCCGCGTCCCGCCTGACCGCCCTGCGCGCGGCGCTCCACGCCCACCAGGTCAGCGCGGGCGCCACCACCCGCAACGATCTGCTGCTCGCCCGCATCGTCGCCCCCAACAGCCAGCGCCTGCGCGCCGCCATCCGTGCCGCCCTTGCAACCTTACGCGAAGCACCCTTGCCACGCGTCTGGAACTGCTGAACGTTACGGCCGCACGGAGCCCGCCGATGAACCTCACGCCGCGTGAAAAAGACAAACTTTTGATCGCCACCGCCGCCATGGTGGCCCGCCGCCGTCTGGAGCGTGGCGTAAAACTGAACTACCCCGAAGCCATTGCCCTGATCACCGACTACGTGGTGGAAGGCGCGCGGGATGGCATCAGCGTCGCCGACCTGATGCAAGCCGGCGCCCACGTGCTCACCCGCGATCAGGTGATGGAAGGCATCCCCGAAATGATCCCCGATGTGCAGGTGGAAGCCACCTTCCCCGATGGCACCAAGCTCGTCACCGTGCACGAGCCGATCCGATGATCCCCGGCGAATATCTCCTCGCCCCCGACGACATCGAGATCAACGCCGATCTCCCGCGCACGGAACTGGAGGTGGCCAACACCGGCGACCGCCCCATCCAGGTTGGCAGCCACTACCATTTCGCCGAAACCAATGCCGCCCTGCGTTTCGATCGCGCGGCCGCCCAAGGCCAGCGGCTCGATATCGCGTCGGGCACCGCCATCCGTTTCGAACCCGGCCAAACCCGCACGATCATCCTGATCCCCTACCGCGGCGCCCGCCGCGTGTTCGGCTTCCGCGGCCTCACCATGGGCGACCTGCCATGACCCGCCTCTCCCGCGGCGCCTACGCCGACATGTACGGCCCCACCACCGGCGACCGTGTGCGCCTGGCCGATACCGGCCTGTTCATCGAAATCGAACGCGACCTCACCCTCTATGGTGAGGAGGTCAAGTTCGGCGGCGGCAAGGTGATCCGTGACGGTATGGGCCAATCCCAGGCCACCAACGCCCAGGGCGCCGCCGACACGGTCATCACCAACGCCATTGTTCTGGACCACTGGGGCATCATCAAGGCCGATGTGTCCCTGCGCGGTGGCCGCATCCACCGCATCGGCAAAGCCGGCAACCCCGATGTGCAGCCGGGGGTGGATATCATCATCGGCCCAGGCACCGAAATCATCGCCGGCGAAGGCAAAATCCTCACCGCCGGCGGAATCGACGCCCATATCCACTTCATCTGCCCGCAGCAGGTGGAGGATGCGCTGGCCTCCGGCATCACCACCCTGGTCGGCGGCGGCACCGGCCCCGCCACCGGCACCGCCGCCACCACCTGCACCCCCGGCCCCTTCCACCTCGCCCGCATGCTGCAAGCCGCCGAAGGCCTGCCCGTCAACATCGCCTTCGCCGGCAAGGGCAACGCCAGCCAGCCGGCCGCACTTGAAGAGATGATCCGCGCCGGGGCCTGCTGCCTGAAACTGCACGAGGATTGGGGCACCACGCCGGCCGCCATCGATTGCTGCCTGTCGGTTGCCGACCGTTATGACGTGCAGGTGATGATCCACACCGATACGCTGAACGAAAGCGGCTTCGTCGAGGATACCATCGCCGCCTTCGCCGGCCGCACCATCCACGCCTTCCATACCGAGGGCGCCGGCGGCGGCCACGCGCCGGACATCATCAAGGTGGCCGGCCTGCCGAACGTGCTGCCCAGCTCCACCAACCCCACCCGCCCCTACACCATCAACACGCTCGAGGAACATCTCGACATGCTGATGGTGTGCCATCACCTGGACGCCTCCATCCCCGAGGATGTCGCCTTTGCTGAAAGCCGTATCCGCCGCGAAACCATCGCCGCCGAGGATATCCTGCACGATCTCGGCGCCATCTCCATGATCTCGTCCGACAGCCAGGCCATGGGCCGCGTCGGCGAGGTGATCATCCGCACCTGGCAAACCGCCCACAAAATGAAACAACAGCGCGGCGCTTTGCCCGGTGATGGCGCGGCGGACAACGCGCGCGTAAAACGCTACCTCGCCAAATACACCATCAACCCCGCCATCGCCCAAGGCCTGGCCCGCGAAATCGGCTCCATCGAACCCGGCAAGCTCGCCGACCTCGTTCTGTGGTCCCCCGCCTTCTTCGGCGTGAAGCCGGACATGGTGATCAAGGCCGGCAGCATCATCAGCGCCGCCATGGGCGACCCCAACGCCTCCATCCCCACGCCCCAGCCGGTGCATTACCGCCCGATGTTCGCCGCCTACGGCCGCGCCCAGGTCGAATCCGCCATCACCTTCGTCTCCGCCGCCGCTCTGGAGAACGACATCGGCAAAACCCTCGGCCTGCACCGCCGGCTGGTCGCCGTGTCCGACACCCGCGGCAGCATCGGCAAACGCAACATGATCCACAACGATGCAACNNTAAAGACAGAAAGGTCTTCTTTTCTGAAGAAAAGAAGCAAAAGACTTTTGACTGTGCTGTCGCGGACTCGCCGGAAGCGTACGCCACGGCCAAAAGTTTTTTGGTTCTTTTTTTCAAAAAAGAACACTTCCTTCCATGACTCTCCGCGCCACCACCATCCTCCCCGCCGGCACCTGGCCCGACACGCCCGAAACCGACCGCATCCTCATCGATTTCGACCGCCGCTTCCGCCGCCGCTACCTCCTCGAAACCACCACCGGAACTGCGGTGCTTCTCGATCTCCCCCACGCCGTCCGCCTGCGCGACGGCGATGCGCTGGCGCTGGAAGATGGCACCCTCATCCGCATCTGCGCCCGCCCCGAACCCCTTTTGCGGATCACCGCCCACGACCACGCCCAACTGATGCGCATCGCCTGGCACCTCGGCAACCGCCATCTCCCCGTGCAATTCGCCGGCAGCAGCATCCTGATCCGCGCCGACCACGTGATTGCCGACATGGTCGCCGGCCTGGGCGGCCACGCCCACCCCATCGACGCCCCCTTCGACCCCGAACCCGGCGCCTACGCCGCCGCCGCCGCCCACCACCATCACCACGACGAGCCCCACGATCACGCCCACCCTCATGACCACTGATTCAGCCGCCCTCCTGCGCCTTTTGGCCTTCGCCTCGCCCGCCTTCCCCACCGGCGGCTTCGCCTACTCCCAGGGCCTCGAATGGGCCGTCGAGTCCGGCGCCGTCACCACGCCCGCCGCCCTTACCGCCTGGCTCGCCGACACCCTCACCCACGGCTCCACCCGCACCGATGCCATCCTCCTGCGCCACGCCCACCGCGCCCACGCCGACGCATCCGCCGTGCAAAACCTCACCGACCTCGCCGCCGCCACCACCTGGCCCAGCGAACGACAGGCCGAAACCCTCGCCCAGGGCGCCGCCTTCGCCGCCGCAACCCAGGCCTGGGGCGCGATAGGGCAGGGGGCCTACCCGGTCGTCTTCGGCGCCTTCGCCGCGACGCAGGGCGTCACCGAGGATGACGCAACCCTCGGCTACCTCGCCGCCTGGGCCAGCGCGCAGATCTCCGCCGCCATCCGCCTCAGCCTCTGCGGCCAATCCGCGGGCCTGCGCGTTCTCGCCGCCCTCGAACCAACCCTGATCGCCACCGCCGCCACCACAACCACCGCCACGCTGGACGATCTCGGCGGCGCCTGCTTCCTTGCCGACATCGCCGCCATGCGCCACGAAACCCAATACGCCAGGCTCTTCCGCTCATGACCTCAGCAAACGGCCCCCTCCGCGTCGGCATCGGCGGCCCCGTCGGCACGGGCAAAACCGCCCTCATGGACGGACTCTGCCGCGCGCTCCGCGCCGATTTCGATATCGCCGCCATCACCAACGACATTTTTACGCGGGAAGACGCCGAATTCCTCACCCGCGCCGGCTCCCTGCCGCCGGAGCGTATCCTCGGCATCGAAACCGGCGGCTGCCCCCACACCGCCATCCGCGAGGATGCCAGCATCAACCTCGCCGGCATCACCGAAATGCGCCGCCGCTTCCCCGCCCTGGACCTGATCCTCATTGAAAGCGGCGGCGACAATCTCGCGGCCACCTTCTCCCCCGAACTCGCCGACATCACCATCTACGTCATCGACGTCTCCGCCGGCGACAAGATCCCCCGCAAAGGCGGCCCCGGCATCGTCCGCAGTGATCTTCTCGTCATCAACAAGATCGACCTCGCCCCGCATGTCGGCGCAAGCCTGGAAATCATGGACCGTGACGCCCGCCGCATGCGCGCCGACCGCCCCTTCCTCTTCGCCAACATCCGCGCCGGCCACGGCGTCCCCGAAATCGCCGCCTTCATCAAAAGCTCAGGCGGGCTCAGCAAGTAGAACTCTTCTTTCGTGAACGACAGAATCAATCACCTCTTGACCACGGCATCCGTCCCTCGTGGCAAGCCCCGCCACATCCTCCGTAGGGTGGGCTTGCGCCCACCAACGCGCCCCCCCAGAACAAAACCAAAACGCCCGCACGCGCATGCAACTCATGATCGTTCCTCTTTCCAGGCGAGACGATCATAGGGTGCAACATCACTTGCGATTGCATCTCTCTCCGAGTCTCAAATGAGGTCCGTGGCCGCGAGATCAGTGCAAAAAATACTCTCACCTTTCGTTGACGAAAACGCGCATGGCCCATAGGCTGCTAAAGCGTAACGATTACCAGAGGCCGAACGCGCAGCGCCGCCCGATTTCCGACGAAAGGTTCCCACGTGAACACGCTCAAAGCCGCCGCCGCACTGCTCCTGCTCCTGGGTGGCACCGCACAAGCCGCTCCGATCGACGTCGATTTCTCGTTTACCACCACCATTGGTTTGAGCGGCGCCGGCACCGGTCCAGTGACGGGCGAACTGGTGTTCGCCGGCGCCGGCACCAATGTCGCCGCGACAGACGCTTACGTGTTTACAGCGCCGGCCGGCATATTGAATGCGGCAGAATTCGGCGAGGATTTCTTTCCAGCTGGGGACCTTGGCGCCAACGCATTCACGGTCTCCGCTTCGGGCGTTGTGTCGACGGGCGAACTCGATATCACTGACAGTTCTTTGGAAGTCGTTTTAACACTCAATGACTCCGGCATCAGCGAACTGGATGGTCCAAACGGAGGTCGCAGCTACGCATACACCCCTGTCACATACAGCTCGCCAACCGCCACAGTGCCTGAGCCCGCCTCCGTCGCCCTCTTCGGTGCCTCGTTGCTCGCGCTCGCCATGATCCGCCGTCGCTGGCTGGTCTAGCACCCGGAGGATGGGTGAGCGAAGCGACACCCATGCCGTCCCCCTCTCCATCCGCACCCCCCCTTCAACTTCATCCGCGTGCGCGGCGCTTGGGCACCACACCAACCCACCCCACACACGCATGGCGTGTAAAATACGTCGGTACTGCACCGTTCAGCGCCGCGGGGAAAACTCAGCAAGTGGCAAAAGCCAATGCCCCTACTGCGGCCGGCCTAAGCGGCCTGCGCAACGAATCATGCTTTTGCTTGACGCAAGGCCGCGCCGCAAATACCTTGACATACGCACGGCGTAACAGAGCCGGTGCATAGTGCCCCACGGCATCTGTATAAGGGTCTCGCTCGTGAACACGCTCAAAGCCGCCGCCGCTCTTGTTCTGCTACTCGGCGGCGCTGCCAAAGCCAACCCGATCGAGGTTGATTTCTCGTTTACCGGCACTTCCGGGACAACGGGTACCGTCACCGGCGAGTTGCTGTTCCAGACCTCCGGAACCGGCGTTGCGGCCTCAGATGTGATTCTCCTCAGCGCGCCGGCGACCACATTCAATCCATCGGAATTGGACGTGGACTGGGCACCATTCGGGACGATTGACCACAACTCATTTACGGTCTCTGCAAGTGGTGTCGTTACGGCGGCCGAGCTTGAACTTTATGATCCGCAAAACGACACCGTCCTCGCTCTGGAGGACGGCAACCTCAATGAACTTAGATATTTTGGGACCGGCGGGACGCTCACCTCCAACACGCTCGGGTCGACCGGTCTAACATTCACCCCGGAAGTTTATATCCCCGAGCCCGGCTCTGTCGCCATCCTCGGGGGGGCTTTACTCGCCCTAGCCATGGTCCGCCGCCGCCACCAGGCCTAGCACCTTCCATCCTTACATCGTGCCGGCCCTCCTGTAGGATCGGCGCGATCCGACATCAGCCGCTCTGCCCCGCGCGGCAACCCTGAGCACGGCATCCCAAATCATAGCCCCTTTGGCTAACACAAGGATGGGTGAGCGAAGCGACGCCCATGCCGTCGTCCGGATCTCCACCGGCACCAGCCCCCCCACCGCAAAGCCTCCCATACCCACCAGCACAATCGCAGCAGCACAATCTGTGCCCAAGCCCGTAATGACTGATGCGTCGCGCTCCGCCCGCGCGTCCTACGGCATGGCGGCTCCCTTAACATTCCGCATTGCACAACAATCCCCCCACCCCGGACCAATCCCCCCTCTTCTGCACCCCATTCCTCCATGAGCCCCAACCCCCTCCTTGCCCCCTGGGAAACCCCCTTCGGCATCCCCCCCTTCAACCTCATCCACCCCGACCACTTCCCCCCCGCCTTCGCCCACGCCATGGACGAACACCTGGCCGAAATCGACGCCATTACCGCCAACCCGGCCAAGCCCACCTTCGCCAACACCATCGAGGCGATGCAGCGCGCCGGCCAAACCCTCGCCCGCGTCGCCGGCGTGTTCTCCAACCTCGTCGTCAGCCTCGGCGGCCCGGCGCTCGAAGCGCTGGATACCGAGATGTCCCCCAAGCTTGCGCACCATGGCATGCGCGTCGCCCTCGACCCCGCCCTTTTCCGCCGCGTCGATAGCCTCCACGCCCAGCGCGACACACTCACCCTCGCGCCCGACGAAGCCCGCCTGCTCGACCGCGTGCATCTCGGCTTCATCCGCAGCGGCGCAGCCCTGGGGGAGGCGGAAAAAACCCGCATGGCCGCCATCTCCGAACGCCTCGCCACCCTGCACACCCAGTTCGGCCAGAACGTGCTGCATGACGAGAAGGACTGGCACCTTCCCCTCACCGAAACCGACCTCGCCGGCCTGCCCGAATTCCTGCGCGCCGGCGCCCGCCAGGCCGCCGCCGAACGCGGCCTCGATGGCTACGCGATCACACTTTCGCGCTCCCTCATCGAGCCGTTCCTCACCTTCTCCGCCCGCCGCGACCTCCGCCAGATCGCCTTTGAGGCCTGGATCGCCCGCGGCATGCACGCAGGCGCGCACGACAACCGCGCCCTGATCCCCGAAATCCTGGCCTTGCGCGCCGAACGCGCCCGCCTGCTCGGCTACCCCGATTTCGCCAGCTTCCGCCTGGCCGATAGCATGGCCGGCACCATCCAGGCCGTCGAACACCTGCTGCAGGAAGTGTGGGAACCCGCCCGACAGAAAGCCGCCGCCGAACGCGCCCGCCTCCTCGCCGTCGCCCGCGCCGAAGGTTTCAACGATACCCTCGCCGCATGGGACTGGCGCTACTACGCCGAGAAAGTGCGTGCCGCCGACTACGATCTCGACGAGTCGCTCATAAAGCCTTACTTCACCCTGCCCAACATGCAGCAGGCCGCTTTCGACACCGCTTCCCGCCTGTTCGGCCTCAGCTTCATCCCGCTGCCCGATCTGCCGCTCTATCACCCCGATGTGCGCGCCTACGAAGTGCGTGACGAGACCGGCCATGTCGGCATCTTCCTTGCCGACCCCTACGCCCGCCCGGACAAACGCTCCGGCGCCTGGATGAGCAGTTTTCGCGATCAGGAAAACATGGGCACGGCGGTCTCCCCCATCATCGTCAACAACAACAATCTCGCTCGGGCGGAACCCACCCTGCTCAGCTTCGATGATGCGCGCACGCTGTTCCACGAATTCGGCCACGCTTTGCACGGCCTGCTCAGCCGCGTTCGCTACCCGCTGCAATCCGGCACATCGGTGAAACGCGATTTCGTGGAATTCCCAAGCCAGGTCTACGAACATTGGTTCGAACTGCCGGAGACCCTCGCCCGCTACGCCCTTCACCACGAAACCGGCGAGCCGATCCCGCCCGCCACCATCGCCCGCCTTCTCGCCGCGCGCGGTTTCAACCAGGGTTTTGCCACGGTCGAATACACCTCCTCCGCGCTGATCGACCTCGCACTCCACACCCACCCCGCCCCCGAAACGATCGACATCGAATCCTTCGAACGTGATGTGCTCGCCGGCATCGGCATGCCGGCGGAGATTGGCCTGCGCCACCGCCCCGCGCATTTTCAGCACCTCTTCGCCGGCGGTGGTTATGCCGCCAGCTACTACGCGTATATGTGGGCCGAAGTGCTGGATGCCGACGGCTTCGATGCCTTCCTTGAAGCCGGTGACCCCTTCGATCCACCCACCGCCACGCGCCTGAAAACCATCCTCTCCGCGGGCGATACCATCGATCCCATGGAACTCTACGTGGCCTTCCGCGGGCGGGCGCCCAGCACGAAGGCGCTGCTCAAGGGGCGGGAGTTGGTGTGAGACTAAGGAAGGCCTTCTTTTTTGAAAAAAAGAAGCAAAAAACTTTTGTTCGTTGGCGTGCCCCTCTCCGGCAGCGCCCGCCATAGGTAAAAGTTTTTTGGTTCTTTTTTTCAAAAAAGAACATTCTTTCTTTTTTAGGCTAATTCATGTCGCTCTGGCTCCCCCGCGTCGCCGCCTTCGAGGCGGAAATTGCCCGCGCCGTCATCGGCCAGACCCGTGTTATCCGCATGCTCACCATCGCCATCCTCGCCCGCGGTCACGCGCTGCTGGAGGGCGATGTCGGCGTGGGCAAAACCACCCTGCTGCGCGCCATCGCCCGCGCCCTTGGTGGCCCCTACGAACGTGTGGAGGGCACTATCGATCTGATGCCCGCCGATCTGATCTACCACGCCTCCATCACCCAGGAAGGCCGCCCGCGCCTGGATCCCGGCCCCGTGCTGCGCCACGGCCCGGACCTTGCCATCTTCTTCTTCAACGAGATCAACCGCGCCCGCCCCCAGGTGCACGCCCTGCTATTGCGCCTGATGGCCGAACGCAGCGTCACCGCCTTCAACCAGGAAACCGCGCTGCCGCATCTGCTGGTCTTCGCCGATCGCAACCAGCTCGAACGTGAGGAAACCTTCGAACTCCCGGCCGCCGCCCGCGACCGCTTCTTCATGGAAATCGCCGTCCACGCCCCCACCGACCCCGAAATCTGCCGCCAACTGATCTTCGACACGCGCTATCACGACGTGGATGCCCTGATCGACAGCATCCCCCCTGGCATTCTCGACTACCGCGCGCTGGCCACGCTGGCCGCGGACATCCAGCGCACCACCCACGCCAGCCCCCGCCTGGAAGCCTACGTCGTGGCTATCTGGCAGGCACTGCGCCGCCCCGATGAAGCCGGCCTGAAAATCCCGGGCATCGACATGTCCCGCCTCGTGCAGGGCGGCGCCAGCCCACGCGGGCTCAGCTACCTCGTGCGCGCCGCCCGCGTGCACGCCTGGCTGGCGGGGCGGGATATGGTGCTGCCGGAGGATGTCCGCGCCGTCTTCCCCGAAACCATGTCCCACCGCATCTTCATCGCCCCGCTCTACGAATCCCGCGCCGCCGAGCTGGTGGCCGATCTCACACGCCAGGTCTTCCAGCACGTGCCCGCCCCGTGATGCCCCCCTCCTTATGATCGAAGAACCCGCCTATCTCGATTACTGCATCCGCGGCCGTGCCGGCGCCGCGCGCCCCGGCAAACACGCCGCGCGCGATGCGGGGCAGGGGGGTNNATCGATGTCCGCCGCTCCATCACCGATCCCGCGGGCGATGTGCTCGTGCGCCAGGTGCAGCAGCGCAGCAGCCTCACCCTCATCATCGCCGCCGACGTTTCCCGCTCCATGGCCCCCACCCCCGCCCGCTCCGGCCTGGCTGCCACCGCCCGCCTGATCGAAGCTGCCGCCCGCTCCGCCGCCCGCGCCGGCGACGCTTTCGGCCTCCTCGCCTTCGACAAACACATCCGTGAGGACCTCTGTCTGCCCCCCACGCGCCGCCGCATGGCCGGTCAGCACGCCGCGGCCGCCCTGCGCGCCCACACCCCCACTGGAAGCGGAACCGCGGGCCTGCTGCACCTTCCCGCGCGCCTGCCCGCCGGCCGCAGCCTGGTTCTCCTCGTCTCGGATTTTCTCATCCCCCCCGCAACGCTGCACGCCACGCTCGCCGGCCTCACTCGCCACGATGTGGTGCCC
>PKZM01000059.1 GCA_003133065.1 Acetobacteraceae bacterium | reverse complement strand
GCCGATCCGGCTTCTGCTGCTGGAGGGGGGCGCGGCGGTGGAGGTGGAGGCCTCGGTGGTCGCGCGGCTGTATGCTTTTGGCGTGGTGACCTTGGCGCTGCAATTCCCCGCCGATGGGATGGATTGGGGTGAATTCACCGGGCGGGTGAACGCGGTGGAGACGGCGATCGGGCCGCAGACCGAGGTGGATATCTGGCACGGCCTGCTGACGCAGCTGCGCGAGCCGATCGAGGCGGCGCTGACGCGGCCAAACCGGTCGGAGCTGGAGGAGGATTATCTGGTGGCGACCGTGCATCGCTTCGGCGAGCCGGTGCTGGCCTCCGCGATCGGGCGGGAGATCGATCTGGTGCCGCTGCTGAGCGGCGAGCAGCGCAAGCTGGCGGAGGGGGCGCGCGCCGATCTGCTGAGCCGTCGGTTTTCCTACTACACCGACGATCTGGTGGTGCTGACCTGNNCTGACCTGGGACCGCGCCTTCATCTACGAGCCGCGGCGGGACACGGATGTGGCGGACGTGATCGAGGTGGCCAACGCGCAGTTCCTGCAGATGCGGTATTACGACGAGTTGCTGGATGCCGAGCTGCCGCGGATGTACGACCTGGTGGAGGAGGCGACGCGGCGGCTGAGCCTGGGGCCGCGGCGGTTCGCGGGGCTTGCCCGGCGGCTGTATACGCTGGTGGCCGAGGTGACCGAGCTGACGGAGAAAGTGGATAACGCCCTGCAGGTGACGGAGGACGTCTACCTGGCCCGGGTTTATGCCGCCGCGCTGGATCTGTTCCGCGTGAAATCCGTGAGCGCGGCGGTGGACCGCAAGCTGGCGATCATCCGCGACACGTATGCGGCGCTGTATGACGAGGCGGCGAGCAGCCGGGCGGGGCTGATGGAGGGGGCGGTGGTGGTGCTGATCCTGGTGGAGATCCTGCTGGCGCTGTTCGGCCGCCGGTAGGAGCCTGGGAGGCCGAGGCAACGCGCCTCTTGCCTTTTGATGAGAATGAGTATAAAAATGAGACGTTAATCTGAATTTGTTTAAAAAAGATTAGGGTCTCATGAAATTACGAGCGGTTTCAGGCCTGGTTTGGGCTGTGTTCCTGGCGATGACGCCGCTGCGCGCCGCCACGATCGTCAATCTGGACGCCGCCAACAGCGATGGCCACGCGTTTGTGACGACCCCCTTGCTGGCCGCCGGCACGTATGTGGTGAACGTGGTGGGTATCGCCGGTGGTGGGCTCTATAATGCCTATGACTTCCAGGCGCAGCCGACCTCGCCTTATGTCTGGTCGGACGCGTTCAGCGTGTGCATCTGGAACTGCACGCTGATCAACCAGGGCACATCGGCCGAACAATTTGGCGCCGGCGCGGGATACCAAAGCGAGGCGGCGGATCTGCCGGAGGGTGAATTCGGCACCATTT
Organism: Acetobacteraceae bacterium; assembly: GCA_003133065.1. Taxonomy (GTDB): domain Bacteria; phylum Pseudomonadota; class Alphaproteobacteria; order Acetobacterales; family Acetobacteraceae; genus BOG-908. The sequence goes on along the minus strand of PKZM01000059.1, from coordinate 9,460 downwards.
CGGATACCACGGCGCTGGACGCATGGGAGGCAGCGGGGCCGTTCACCTTCACCCTGCCGGTGGCGCGCGCGGTGACGTTCGCGGTGGACGATTACGGCACGTTTGCCGACGATTCCGGGGGCGTCTCGCTGGCCTATGCGGTTGAGGGGCCGGTGAACGTGCCGGAACCGGGATCACTGGTGCCGTTGGCGGTGGGGGTGCTGGCGTGCGCGGCCGGGCTGCGGCACCGGCGGTAGGGTGACAGAAAGCACGTCTCTTTTGAACACAAAGACGCAAAAAACACTTGCCTGATGGCTGCGGTGCGTCAGCGCATGGTTGCCGCGAACCGGAGGGTTGGGCACACAGACCCCTTGACCGATGAAGCGGCGAGGGATGGGCATGGCAAAGATCAAGGTTAAGACGCCGGTCGTGGAACTGGACGGCGACGAGATGACCCGGATCATCTGGGGGTTCATCAAAGATAGGCTGATCCTGCCCTACCTGGATATCGACCTGAAGTACTACGACCTCGGTATCGAATACCGCGACCAGACCAGCGACCAGGTGACCGTGGATGCCGCGCACGCCATCCGCCAGTACGGCGTGGGCGTGAAATGCGCAACCATCACGCCGGACGAGGCGCGGGTGGAGGAATTCAAGCTCAAGCGCATGTGGCGCAGCCCCAACGGCACCATCCGCAATATCCTGGACGGCACCATCTTCCGTGAGCCGATCATCTGCGCCAACGTGCCGCGCCTGGTGCCGCACTGGACCAAACCGATCGTGATCGGCCGGCACGCCTATGGCGATATCTACCGCGCCGCCGAGACCAAAATCCCCGGGCCAGGGCGCGTGACGATGGTGTACGAACCCGCCGACGGCAGCGAGACGCAGATCTACGAACTGCATGATTTCAAGGGGCCGGGCGTGGCCATGGCCACGCACAACACCCAGGCCTCCATCGCCGGCTTCGCGCGCGCCAGCTTCAATTACGGGCTGCTGCGCGGCTACCCGGTTTACCTTTCGACGAAGAATACCATCCTCAAAGCCTATGACGGCATGTTCAAGGANNCTGATCGACGACATGGTGGCCAGCGCCCTGAAATGGTCCGGTGGGTATCTGTGGGCGTGCAAGAACTACGATGGCGACGTGCAGAGCGATATCGTGGCCCAGGGCTTCGGATCGCTGGGGCTGATGACCAGCGTGCTGATGAGCCCGGATGGACGCACGGTGGAAAGCGAAGCGGCGCATGGCACGGTGACGCGGCATTACCGCGAGCANNCGCGGGCTGATCTATCGCGGCCGCTTCGATGATACGCCGGACGTGACCGCGTTTGCCGAGACGCTGGAACGGGTGTGTATCGAAACCGTGGAATCGGGCGCGATGACGAAGGACCTGGCGGTGCTGGTGGGGCCGCATCAGGCTTGGATGAACACGCAGAATTTTCTGGGCAAGATCGATGAGAATTTAAAGGCGGCGATGGCGAAATCGTGAGAAGGAAGAATGTTCTTTTTTGAAAAAAAGAACCAAAAAACTTTTACTCCTTTGCGTGCGCTGCCGGCGAGTCGCGCACCAACAGTTAAAAGTTTTTTGCTTCTTTTTTTCAAAAAAGAAGGCCTTCCTTCCTTGTGAATCTGGAAAAAAACCATGTTGGATCGTCGCATCTTCCTGATGACCACGCTGATGAGCGGTTTCACCACCGCGGTCGCGCGCGCACAAACGCCGGCGATCCATACCGACACAACAGGGCTGGAGGCGGGGCAGGCGCAGATCCCGGTGGCGGATGGCCATTTGCCGGCGTATTTCGCCAAGCCGCAGGGGGCTGGGCCGTTCCCGACCATTGTGGTGATCGAGGAGATTTTCGGCGTTCACGAATACATCAAGGATGTGTGCCGCCGCTTCGCCAAGCTGGGCTACCTGGCGGTGGCGCCGGAATTGTATGCGCGCATCGCGGATCTTTCCAAGATGTCCGATCCGCAGGAGATCGTGCGGAATGTGATCATGAAGGCGCCGGATGCGACGATGCTGGCCGATCTGGACAGCACGGTGGCGTGGGCGGAGGCGCATGGTGGGGATGGCAAGCGGCTGGGGGTGACGGGGTTTTGCCGGGGCGGGCGCGATACGTGGCTGTACGCGGCGCATAATCCGCATTTGAAAGCGGCCGTTGCGTGGTATGGGCCGGTGAAGAGCCCGACCTCGGCCATTCAGCCGCAGACGCCGACCGACCTGGCGGCGGCGCTGCGCTGCCCGTTGCTGGGCCTGTATGGCGGGCGTGACCCGAGCATTCATCTGGCCGATGTGCAGGCGGCCGCGCAGGTGGCGCGCGATGCGGGGCATAGTGTTCAGATCAAGGTTTTTGCCGATGCTGGGCATGGGTTTCATGCGGATTATCGCGCGACCTACAACGCCGATGCCGCCAGGCAGGGCTGGGCGGATGCGCTGGCGTGGTTCAAGTCCCATGGCGTTGCATGAGCGATGCTATAGACAGTTCGCAGAACACGGGGCTTTCGCCGGCTGAGGCGGTGGGGTTGCCGCCGGCGACACCGCGGGAGATCCGGCGGTGCATTTTCGGGCTGATGCTGGTGTTGGCGCTGGCATCGCTGGATGGCAACATCGTGGGGCCGGCGTTGCCGCGGATCGTGAGCGATCTGGGCGGGCTTTCGCATTTGTCCTGGGTGGTGACGGCGTTNNGGCAGCGTGTTTTGCGGGGCGGCGGGCAGCATGCCGGCGTTGATCGTCAGCCGGGCGGTGCAGGGTGTGGGGGCCGGCGGGTTGATGACGCTGTCGCAGACCACCATTGCCGACCTGGTTTCGCCGCGGGAGCGTGGGCGGTATCAGGGGGCGATTGCGGGGGTATTCGCGCTGTGCAGTGTGGCCGGGCCGCTGGTGGGCGGGTTGATCACCGACATGCTTTCCTGGCCGTGGATTTTTTATATCAACCTGCCGATCGGGGCGGCGGCGCTGGCGATATTGAGTGTTTCTTTGCGCCCGCATGTGGGGCGGCCTTCGCGCGGGGTGGATTGGCTGGGGTTTGGGCTGTTGATCGGCGCCACGTGCACATGGCTGCTGCTGCTGAGCTGGGGTGGGGTGGTGTATCCGTGGCTTTCCGCGCCGGTGTTGGGTTTGGCGGCGTTGACGGTGGTGATGGTGGGTGTGCTGGTGCCGGTGGAGCACCGGGCGGCGGAGCCTGCGGTGCCGCCGCATTTGTTCCACGACCGGGTTTTCACGGTGGGTGTGGCGGTGGTGACGCTTTCCACCGCGGCGTTGTTTGGGGCTTTGGTGTTTATTCCGTTGTTCTTCCAGGTGGTGCTGGGGGCTTCGGCCACGGAGGCGGGGTTGCGGATGGCGCCGATGATGGGTGGGTTGATCATCAGTGCGGTGCTGGGGGGCCGGATGGTGACCAAGACGGGGCGGTACAAGCTGTATCCGGTGGTGGGTTTGGCGGCCGCTTCGGGGGTATTTGTGGCCATGGCGTGGGCGGCGCGGGCGGGGGCGAGTGCCAATGCGTTTGATGGTTTGCTGGTGGCTTTGGGGTTGGGCATTGGGCTGATCATGCCGAACATGACGACGGCGGTGCAGAATGCGGTGGCGCCCTCCGATATTGGGATTGCCACGGCGACGCTGGGGTTTTTCCGTTCGTTGGGTGGTGCGTTGGGTGTGGCTGTTTCGGGTGCGATTTTGGCGGCGACCTTGCATGCGCGGATTCCGGCCGGGCAGGGGGGTGTGGTGAATGCGGGTTTGACGGAGCTGCGGGATTTGCCGGCTGCGTTACGGGCCGAGGTTTTGGGCGCGTATGGCCATGCGCTATCGGCCACGTTCGCGACGGCTGCCGTGGTTTCGTTGCTGGCTTTTGCGCTCGTTGTGTTTTTGCCCGACCGCAAGCTGAGGGACGCGCCCCACAGGTAAAAGTTTTTTGCTTCTTTTTTTCAAAAAAGAAGAGTCTTTCTGCCTTTGGTGATATGTTTCGTGGCTGCGGTGTTATTGGGAAACCGTAAGGTGGAATGATGGGTGATCCCGTTCATCCGCCGATTTTGCCCGCAGCCCTAACTCCGCCTTTGATACCTTATTATAGCTCCGGAGGGACGGCCGCATTCACACAAGGCTGCAAAGGTCTGAAAATTAGTGACCTTATGCAGCCCGCCAATTATTCCGAGGTCGTGGCAATCATTAGGGTGTGGTCGCGCTCCGGCGAAGAATAAGTGTACCGTTAGGGCTGCTATCACTGTCGGTGGGACGAGGATCGCTGGTCTGGCTGCGCTCAGAAGGACTTTTATGAAGCCGGATCGCTTCCAGAGGGATCGAAAGGAGTAATGCCATGAGCACGATCTCAGGAACCGTTTCGACAACGGTGACGCTCGATAGCGGCAGCTATTCCAACGTGCTGACAATGACATCTGCTGGTTCTGTCGTGCCGAGTTTGAACGAAGCAACTGTGAAGTGCCATCACACTAGATCCGCGCGCTTGTAGGCAAGGAGCCCTCCTATGACTAAGTCGTTCTTCTTGTCAGCGGCCTTCATGGCTGTGAATATGCAGTTCGCCAGTGCGGCGCCTCCGGACGTTATCGATAGCCATAAACTGCTTTATGAGTCTTCGGTCGTGGTCTTAGGGCAGATTGTTAGGCGTGAGAGCAGTGCGTCGAACGAGGTTGATGTGCCACGATTTTCAATCGCGGTACACCAGGTCATTGCGGGCGCCAGCGTTGGGGGTATTATTGATGTATACCCGGCATACAAGCTGAGTTCATACGAGCGCGAACCTACTCCGCCAATCGGACAAAATGAATATGGGATGTTCTTTCTGACGGCCCGGCAAGACAGCAAATATTCTTTTACCGAAGCTGCCTATCCGGATCTGCCTGCACCCGCAGGTGTGCCAGTGATAACCGAGGTGAACAACAGCACGCAGGCTCGAATTGCCGCGGTCTTGGCGTCAGATTTTGTTCAAGCTCCGGCATACGGAGCCGACTTGTCATCGCAGAGAGTTCTTTATATACCGGATCCGCTGCCAGGTAATTCGATTTACGACGCTGCCTACCAAGTTCTATCCGAAATTCCACGCGAGGTCGTCATACCTCTGCTAGACGAAGCGTTATCTAAAAGTAGCGATCCTGTTGCCCGAGGCTGGATCGTTGTCAGTCTCTTAGACCATGGCAATACCGATGGATTGGAGAGTGTTGTCTGGTATACAACGCATCCCGGAATGCAAGCGAACTTTCCTCGAGAGGCATTTGAGAGAGAGTTATCATCTGCAATTCTTTATAGCCCTGATGTTGCGGCTATCGTGAAGATTCTTGCCTCTCCCGACCCGCAGATGCGCATTGCTGCTGCCCAGGCGCTTAGGGGGATTCATACCAAAGAAGCTGTATTCGCGCTGATCGCAGCCCTGAAGGACCCTATAGCTGACGTCAGGCACAGCGCGGTTCTCGCTATATGCGCTTTCACACAAGGCTGCAAAGGTCTGAAAATTAGTGACCTTATGCAGCCAGCCAATTATTCCGTGGTCATGGCAATCGTTAGGGTGTGGTCGCGCTCCGGCGAAGAATAAGTGTACCGTTAGGGCTGCTATCACTGTCGGTGGGACGAGGATCGCTGGTCTGGCTGCGCTCAGAAGGACTTTTATGAAGCCGGATCGCTTCCAGAGGGATCGAAAGGAGTAATGCCATGAGCACGATCTCAGGAACCGTTTCGACAACGGTGACGCTCGATAGCGGCAGCTATTCCAATGTGCTGACAATCACATCTGCCGGTTCTGTCGTGCCGAGTTCAAACGGTGCAACGGCAATATACAGCGATGTCGCAAGTGGCTTGTTGGTTAACGATGGTCTTGTACGAGGAACAGCGCGCGACGCTCAGACCGCTGCCGCAGGGGCTCTTTGAACTAGCGGGAGCGGGCAATCAACTTGTTCGGTTAGCGGTCTGGATGGTGGGCCACGGCGTGGGTGGGATACGAAGATTGATATGGCTAAGACCTAGCCGCCGATGTTGCTGATTTGGGTGCTTTTCGCCCGAGTGCTTCAAAAGCGCTCTTAACAGTGTCCAGCAGGGTAGAATCAAGCTGCTGTTGAACTTTATAGATCAGGGCGGCGGAGTCTATCTCGATCATTGGGTAGCCGAGGTCATCCTTGGGCTCCGGCCACTCTATCAATCTGCCCTTTTCACCCACCCGCACGGCCGCAAATTTGTTCTGGTCCGATAATGGTGCGAACACGCCGCCGCGGCTGATCATGTCGGATAGGTCAACGATCGATTGACGGCCGCCGCCCCAGCCAAGCACCAGCCTGTATCCCGGCCTTGCCTCGACGGACAGGATTTTCCGGGGGGTCGGAAAGTCGGTCATCAGGGTATCCTTTGGATAGGCTCTTGGGCCGCGGCGTCGACCCAGTTCAACGCCAGTAAAGCGCGCCGGGGCGTCGCCCAGTCTATCACGTCCCTCATTGCCCCCGGTTTCAACTTGCCACTCAGCACTTTGAAGCCCCTGGCAATGCCGATCGAAGCGACGTCATCGCCGTGGATAGCGTGAAAATGTGCCGGTGGATGATCGCCATGGTATTGCTCGATCCTCACGCCACCTGGAATCTGCGCCACAGTCGGCATCGTTTACTTTGCCCGTAACCACAGTGTGGGAGGGTGCCGGCGAGGTGCAGCAAAATCAATACCATTCAGTTAAGCACTCCTCCGCGGTGCCGGCCCACACTCACCAAGGCCTTGCAAGCCGGGTTATGTCCTGCCTACCGCCCAGGCCTGGGATGCCAGAATATCCAGTAACGGCTCCATATCCGGTTCACCCTTAATCACCCCCACCAGAACCGAACTGTCGAGCACAATCACGTGGGCAGGCCGGTCGCCGGATCGTAAAACGCGTCGATGGGGGTTTGCGGGTGCATCACGCCCCCCTCGCGATCCTCACGCAAGATGCGCCGCCAGTCCGCCGCACGCGCTGCGGCTTCTGGTTCTGGCCCGCCGGGCCGATACTGGCGCAAGGCTTCGAGCACTACATCGCTGATCGGCTTGCCGGTCTGCCGCGCCAGCGACCGCGCCAATTGCGCGGCCTCCACGTTGCGTATGTGAACCTGATCAGCCATCACGCCCTTGCCTCAGCAACACAGTGCTAGGTACATGGGTACATCAACCAGGCCATGCCGCAAGATTGTCGCGAACAGTGCGCGCCGACCCCTGAGTTACGCGACCAGCGCCGCCCGCACCGCCGCCAGGGCTGCCTCGGCGCGCCCCCCCTCCGGCCCGCCCGCCTGCGCCAAATCCGCACGCCCGCCGCCGCCCTTGCCACCCACCGCGCCACTCGCGGCGCGCACCAGGTCCACGGCGCTGAACCGCGCGGTCAGATCAGGCGAAACGCTCACCACGATGCTGGCCTTGCCCTCGGCNNTTCAGGTCCCGCGCCGGCACATCGCCCAGATTGCGGGCGGCGAGGCGCACACCGGCAATCTGCTCGATCTCGGCCGAGGCGCCGCCGGTTGCCAGCTTCTTCTGTAGCTCGCTCACCTGGCGCTCCAGCCGCTTGCGGTCCTCGATCAGCGCGGCCACCCGCTCCGGCACCTCGGCGGCACTGGTCCGCAGCGCCGCCGCCACATCCTGCAAACGCCGGTCGTTGGCGGCGATCAGCGCCTCGGCCTCCTCGCCTGCCACCGCCTCGATCCGGCGCACGCCGGCGCTCACCGCGCTTTCGCCCACGATGCGGAACAACCCGATATCGCCCGTGCGGCGCACATGCGTGCCGCCGCACAGCTCGATGGACCAGGCGGGTTTTTCCGCATCGCCCTCGCCCATGGCGACAACCCGCACCTCGTCGCCGTATTTCTCGCCGAACAGCGCCATGGCACCTTCGGCCACGGCGGCCTCCGGCGTCATCAGCCGTGTGGTCACCTCGGTGTTCTCGCGGATGCGGGCGTTCACCACGGCCTCGGCGCCGGCGAGCTCGTCCGGAGCGATGGGCCTGGTGTGGCTCACATCGAAGCGCAGCCGGTCCGGCGCGTTCAGGCTGCCCTTCTGCTGCACATGCGTGCCAAGCGCGCGCCGCAGCGCCTCATGCAGAAGATGCGTGGCGCTGTGATGGGCGCGGATACGGCCGCGCCGGTCGTGGTCCACCTCGGCCACCACGGCCAGGCCGATGGACGCCTCGCCGGACTCCACGCGGCCGATATGCACGAAGAGCGCGCCCAGCTTCTTCTGAGTGTCGGTGATGGCGATGCGCAGGCCGCCGGGGCCGGTGATGGTGCCGGTGTCGCCCACCTGGCCGCCGCTTTCGGCGTAGAAAGGGGTCTGGTTCAGCAGAACAGCCACGTCCGTGCCAGGGCCGGCGGTTTGGGCCGGCGCGCCATCCACCAGAAGCGCGCGGATCTCGGCCTCCGCCTTCTCGGTGGAATAGCCGAGGAACTCGGTGGCGCCGATGCTGTCGCGCAGCTCGAAGAATGTGCTTTCGGTTGCCGCCTCGCCGGAACCGGACCACGCGGCGCGGGCGCGGATACGCTGTTCGGCCATCGCGGCGGCGAAACCCGCCACATCCACGGCGCGCCCCTGCTCGCGCAGCGCGTCCTGGGTCAGATCCAGGGGGAAGCCGAACGTGTCGTAAAGGCGGAAGGCGATGTCGCCGGGCAGGGTCTGGCCCTCGCCCAGGCGAGAGGTCTCCTCGGCCAGCAGGGAAAGGCCGCGGTCCAGCATCGCCTTGAAGCGGGTCTCCTCCAGATGCAGCGTTTCGCTGATCAGTTTCTCGGCGCGGCCGAGCTCGGGGTAGGCAACCCCCATCTGGCGCACCAGGGCAGGGACGAGCCGGTAGAACACCGGATCGCGCGCGCCCATCATGTGCAGATGCCGCATCGCCCGGCGCATGATCCGNNACGTAGCCGCGGCCTTCGTTGCTGGGCAGCACGCCGTCGGCCATCAGGAAGGAGGAACTGCGCAGATGGTCGGCCACCACGCGGTGGCTGGCGCGGAAGGGGCCGTCCGGGTCCACGCCCGTGGCATCGGCGCTGGCCAGGATCAGGGCGCGGAACGTGTCCGTATCGTAATTGTCGTGCTTGCCTTGCAGAACGGCGGCCAGGCGCTCCAGCCCCATGCCGGTGTCGATCGAGGGGCGGGGCAGGGGGGCGCGCACACCGGGCGGACCCTCCTCATACTGCATGAACACCAGGTTCCAGATTTCGATGAACCGGTCGCCATCCTCGCCGGGGCTGCCGGGCGGGCCGCCCGGAATGTGGTCGCCGTGATCGTAGAAGATTTCCGAGCAAGGGCCGCAGGGGCCCGTATCGCCCATGCGCCAGAAATTGTCGGCGGTCGGGATGCGGATGATGCGCTCATCGGGCAGGCCGGCGATCTTGCGCCACAGGGCGGCGGCGTCCTCGTCCTCGGAGAAGACCGTGACGAGAAGTTTGTCGCGCGGCAGGGCGAAGTCGCGGGTGATCAGTTTCCAGGCGAATTCGATCGCCTCGGGCTTGAAATAGTCGCCGAACGAGAAATTGCCCAGC
>PKZM01000155.1 GCA_003133065.1 Acetobacteraceae bacterium | reverse complement strand
CAGTGTCGTTGCCGCTCTGGGAGTCCGAGGCTGGACTCCCCATCGGCATGATGTTTTCCGGGAAATTCGCCGACGAGGCCACGCTCTACCGCCTCGCCGGACAGCTGGAGAAGGAACAGCCCTGGAAGGATCGGCGGCCGCCGATCTGGGGCTGATCCCCGCTAATGCCCCGTGTTATTGGGGGCGTTGACGATGGAATCGCCCTTGGCGTGGGTCGGGGCGGGTTTCTCCTGCCCGGCGCCCACGGCGCGGACGGGGGCCACACTGCCGATGCAAGCCAACCGGAATGATTCCCGCTTATTTGAGGTTAGGCCGCGTCGGTCGGCCTCCTGGGAGCATTGCCTGGAGCGAGTCGCGGGCGTCACGCCGCTGGGCGAGGTCACCGCCTTGGCCCACGATGACGGCGCCTCGGTTCGTCCGGTCTCGACAGGCGCGGCGCCGGCGCCTTTAAGGCAGGTGGCGTGAAACTTGACGCGCTCCATGCCGTGCAGGTGTTGGTTATCGGCCTTGACCCAGCAGGCGCGTGACTGCGCGGTGGCTGCGGCGTTGGCGCCAGCCCCGAAAGACAGGATCCCCGTCACAAAAGCCAGTGTTCCGACGATGAGAGTCGATCGCATCCCAGGGCTTCCTTCCAGCCAATCTTCTGATCGGCGACAAACGCCGCCACGCAGGCCGGGTTCCCGCATTTGCGTGATGGCCAGAAGAAGAGCGCCAATGGGTCAGGCCGGATCGGGAAGCCAGTTGCCGTGAAATCCATAGGGAACGCGGACGGGCAAAGGGATCACGGCCGCGGGCTCGTCGGAAAAGCCCTGGGCGTCCAGGATGACGACATCGGAGGCCTTCCGCCCCGCGTCATAAACGTAGGACAGCACCCAGCCGTCGTCTTCCGCCTTGGCGCCCGGACGGGCGACGAACACGGGTTCCAGGGCCGTTCTGCCCGGCCCATGGTCGTGAACCTCGGTGCGCCCCCTCGTAACATCATGCTTGAAGTTTGGGCCCAGGCGATCACCGCTCTTTAAGGACGCGGTGTAGCCGTAGCGATATTCCCGGCCGGCGAAGGCGTCGTTGAAGCGCGGGAATTCGCAGCCGCGTTCCTCCAGCACGGTTTCGCTCAAGGCGCCTGACGCGAGATCGATCCGCCAGCGGACCAGCGGTGAATCTCCCTCGTCGGGGCCGCGATGCTCGGTGGCGAACATCTTCGGGTGGCGCACGACATCCATGATCACGGCGCCCGGCGCGTCGAAGGCGTTCATCACGTGGAAGACGTAGCAGGACGGCGCCTCGATCCAGCGCAGCCCCGAAAGATCGCCGTTCCGGGGGAGCAGTCCGATGCGCGGCGTGCGCGTGTCATCCCAGGCAAAAGGAAAGCCTTTCGCCAGATAGGCGAGGTCAAACACCACCGGCAGGTCGAGAATGATCAGTCTGGAGGCGGTGAAGGCCACATCATGGATCATGGGAAAATGAGGCGCCGAGATCTCGGCGACCGTGCGCGCGCGCCCGGCCCGGTCCACCGTGAGGTAGCTCAGGGCTTCAAGCCCCGGTTGATAGGCGAGCACCTGCAGCTCGTCCTTGGCGGGGTCGAATTTGGGATGGGCCGAGAAGCCATGCGGCAGCGTGCCAGCGAGATCACTGCGGGCCACGCTCTCCAACTCGTAGGTCAGCTCCACCGGAAGGGCGCCGGCCTCCACGATGGCGTGCGCGCGGCCGCCGATGTCGATAACATTGGTGTTGGCGGTGTCGCCAAATCCGTTGCGAGGACCAGCCAGGCGGGGGCGACCGAGCGCCGAGGCCACGGAGTCGGAGCCCACGAAGCGGTTGCGATACCACTCCGCACGGCCGCCGCGCAGCCGCAGCCCATGCACCATGCCGTCGCCCATGAACCAGTGGTAGGTGTTCTCATCCACGGCGCGGGCGGGATTGGGGCCGATGCGCAGAAGACGACCTTCAAGCGCTTCGGGAATGCGCCCTTTCACGGGAAGGTCGAAGGCGGTGGTCTCCACCTCCACCGGCGCGAAATTGCCCCGCAGATAGGGGTGGGCCGCCTCGCTCTCGCGGGTCTTTTCCATAAGCGCCGCAGTGGACATGGTTGCGATCCTTCCCTATGTGATGACGAATAACATCACGCCGTATCGGGCCCGTCAAGTCAAAGTTATGGCCAATAACATCACAGCGATTAAGGCCGTAAAACCGGCCAAGGCTTACCACCATGGCGACCTGCGTGAAGCTCTGATGGCCGCGGCGCGGGAAGCTTTGGAGACCCAGGCCCCGGAGACGATCACGCTGAAATCCCTGGCCGTCCGACTGGGCGTCTCGCAACCCGCGCCCTATCGGCACTTCGACAGCCGCGAAGCCCTGCTCGCCGCCGTTGCGGCCGAGGGCTTCGTGCGCTTCGAGGCGGCGCTGACTGATGCAAAGTCGGAACTTGCCGATCAACCCTTCGAGCGCGCCTGCCTTGCTTACCTGGAATTCGGAAGGGTCAACCGGGGGCTCTACCGACTGATGTTCGCCTCCAATCTCCTGCGGACCGCCGGCGATGGCGCCCTCACGCGGGCGGCGGCGCAATCCTTCGATTTCCTGTTGAGGGGCCTGAAGGGTCAGGTCCCGCCCGATCGGCTCTACGCAACGGCCCTGTGGGTCTGGGCGACGCTCCACGGTCTGGTCATGCTGGAGGCGGAGGGCCTGGCGTCCGGCCCGATGAGGAGCGGCGCGTCCGCCGGCGATGTGGTTCGACGGATGGTGGAAATGCTTTTCCAGAACTCATAGGTGCCGACCAGCCAAGGCCGCGCCGCTATGGATGGCTTCGCGAGGGGTGCCTGAATAATGTTTTCGCAATTGATACTGCGTCCACGAAATTGCACTAATTCAGGCCGCCGTCGTCCGAGATCACGGGTGCGTCATGGCTTGGCAGATGCCCGGCAATCCTGTTCCAGACCCGCCGCCGCCAGTGTTTGCATCGTGGGCCGGTTACGTCGCCGGTACCACTTACGCCGAACGAATGAGACGCTGTCATGCCGCGGCAAAGAAGGCGAACCGAAAGCGGCTGCTATCTCAGGCACCAAAAGTTCAACTTCGTGGGAAGGACGTTTGGGATGTCATGGCCGAGGTCAAGGGCCGGTGTTTTTACTGCGGTTCACTAGCGGTTGAGACGAGGCCGTCAGCGCCCAATGGCGCGCCCGTCGCCTGGGCGCAGGTGGGCCGCAGAATCGGGAGCCTGGAGCACCTTTACAGCCGCTTCGGTGGGGATTTCGACAACGAGTTCTGGAACTTGGCGTGGTGCTGCCTTTGGTGCAACACGTGGCCACAAGAGCGTATCGCGAATGCCAAAGACCACGGCGGGTACTACCCAGAGGATTAGCGCATGGGGCCCTGCTGCGCTCTCGCGGGATTAAGGACTTGAACTCAATCGCTTAATAGAGATGCCGTTGGGAAAACGACTTAAACGCCCCCTCGCCCGCATTCGCTCCCCTATTGCGCCGACCAGCCCAGCCCCAAACTCTTCTGCAGGCTGATGAAATCCTCGGTGAGCTGCGCCCGGGCCTGTGACGCGTTCGACTGTGCGTTTACGCGGCTCGACTCGGCCTGGAGCTCGTCGAGAATGGTGGCCGTGCCGCCCTGGGCGCGCAGGGTGGTCAGGCGCGCGGCGCGGTCGGCGGAGGCCTGGACGGCGTCGAGACTTTTCAGTTCATCCCGCTGCCGTCCGTAGGTTTCCAGGGCGGTTTCGGCGTCGCGCAGGGCCCCGAGCACCGTCTTGCGGTACTGGCCCAGGGCTTCGTCCCGCTCGCCCTTGGCCTCATCGATCCGGGCCCTGGTGCGTCCGAAGTCGAAGGGGCTCCATTGCAGGATCGGTGCGGCGGCGTAGGAAAACGCGTTGCTGGACAGCAGGGTGGAGAGCTGGCTTGAGCCATAGCCCACCTCGCCCAGCAGGGTGACTTTAGGAAAGAGATCGGCGGTGCGCTGGCCGATCAGCGCGGTCTTCTGCTTGATGGCGCGCTCGGCAGCCCTCACGTCGGGGCGGCGCTTCAGCAAGGCGGCCGGATCGCCCACGGCGACTTTTTCCGGCGGCAGGGGGACCGGCGCCGGAGGGTTAAGTTCCGCATCCAGATCGCCCGGCGCGCGGCCGGTCAAAACCGCCAGACGATCCAGCCTGTCAGCGATCTGCGCTTCCAGGGGGCTGTCTTGCGCGCGAGCTGCCTGCAACTGCGTGACCAGACGCTCCACATCTAGATCGGAGGCCGCGCCGCCGGCGCGCTGGAGCCTCACCAGGTCAAGCATGCGAGTCTCGACCTCCACGTTGCTGAGCGCCAGCCGCAGACGCGTCTGGAGATCGCGCAGGGCAACGTAGTCCTGCGCGACTTCCGCGGCGAGGCTCACCTCGGCGTCTTCGAGATTGGCTCTGGCGATTTCGGCCCGGGCCTGGTCGCCCTGCACGGCCCGGCGCTTGCCGCCGAATAGATCCAGCTCCCAGGTGGCGTCGAAGTTGGCGTCGTAAAAATTGAGCGTGCTGTCGCTCCCGCCGGCGCCCCCACCCTGCTGGCCCGTGAAAGCGCTGGTCAGCCCTTTTGTGTGCAGAAGGACGGCGTTGGCGCCGGTGGTGGGGAAGAGGTTGGCGCGGTCGCCCTTGAGGGTGGCCCGGGACTGGCGAAGCCGTGCGGTGGCGATCTCGACGTCGGGGCTGGCTGTGAATGCCGCTTCTATAAGATGGTCGAGTTCGGGATCACCCAGCTCGGTCCACCAGTGGGACGGCGGCGGCTCCGCGCTCGCCTGGCCGGAACGATGGAATGCGGGCGCCGAGACCGCCTCCGCCGCGACCTTGGGTGGGCCGGAATAGTTCGGTCCCACTACGCAGCCGCCAAGAACCGCGGCCAAGGCCATGGCGGCGATACGGCCGGAGCCGGAGCGAAACCATTGGTGCGGCATCAGTGGGCGGCCTGCGCGGCCTGCGCCGACATTCCGCCGGGCGGGGGGCGGCGTAGCAGCAGGAGGAGCGGGATCATGCCGAGCATGGCGATGCCCAGAATGTAGAAAGCCTGCGAGTAGGTCATGACTTCGGCCTGCTGCTGCACAGTCGCCGCCAGGGAGGCCATGGCCTGCAGGTGGCCCTGCGCCAGATCGCCCCCGTTCTGGGAGGCCATGCCCGCCGCCTGGCTGGCGAGCTGCGACTGTGCGAGCTGGGAATTGGCCGTGACCGAGGCGCCAATGGACTGGGCGTGGGTGTCGGTCTGCCGGTCGATGAATACGCCGATAAGAGCCAGCCCCAGAGAGCCGCCGAGGTTGCGCGCCATGTTATAGAGGCCCGACGCATCGGCCGCGTCCGACAACGACACCGATCCGACCGAGGCCTGATTGAGCGGCATGAACGCCAGGATCTGGCCGGCGCCGCGCAGAAGCTGCGACCAGACGAAATCATCGCCGGAGGATTGGGCGGTCAGGTGGGCGTCCATAAAGCAGGATGTGGCGAAGAGCATCAGGCCGACGAGCACCAGGAGTCTAAGGTCAATCCTCAGCATCCGGGGCAGGATCGGCATCATCAGGAAGGCCGGCACCCCCGACAGGAAGAGAATCTGGCCGGACTGCTGGGCGTTGTAGTCCGAGATCCCGCTCAGGAACTGGGGAATGACATAGAGAATGCCGTAAACGCCCATGCCCACCGCCATGACGATGACAATCACCGCCGCGTAGGACCGGTTGAGCATCAGCCGAAGCTTGATCACGGGGTTGGGGCTGATCACCTGGGCGACGGCCAGGGTCGCGAAGCCGATCGCCGAGGCCATGCTTAGGATGGTGATGAAGCTGGATTCGAACCAGCGATCGCGCTGGCCTTCCTCCAAGACCACGGTGAGAGCGCTCAGCCCCATGGTCATGCCGATGATCCCAAGCCAGTCGGCGTGGATGAATCGGTCAATGCGCAGTTTTTCTTTGTTCAGACCCAGAAGGATAAGGGCGACCAGTGCGCCGGCGATGGGTAAATTAAGGAAAAAGCACCAGCGCCAGCTGACCGTTTCGGTCAGCCAGCCGCCGATCAC
>PKZM01000081.1:44475-59927 GCA_003133065.1 Acetobacteraceae bacterium | reverse complement strand
CCGATCGAGACGATCAAGCCGGCGGATCTGGGCGTGGACCCGGCGCCACGGCTGACGACACTGAAGGTGGTGGAACCGCCCAAGCGCGTGGCCGGCAAGAAAGTGGGGTCGGTTGCCGAATTGGTGGACAAGCTGCGTAACGAAGCGAAGGTGATCTGAGATGGCCGTGCTGGTGCTGATTGACCATGAGAACGGCCTGCTGAAGCAGCCGTCCCGCAGCGCGGTGGCGGCCGCGACCAAGCTGGGCGAGGTGCATGCGCTGGTGGCCGGCGTGGGTGTGGCGGCGGCGGCGGACGCCACGGCCAAGCTGCCGGGGGTGACAAAAGTGCTGAAGGCGGATGCGCCGGCCTACGGGCATGCGCTGGCGGAGCCGCTGGCCGCGCTGCTGGTGGGGCTGGCGGGGGAGTACTCGCATCTGCTCGCGGCCTCCACCGCCGTGGGGAAAAACGTGATGCCGCGTGTGGCGGCGTTGCTGGATGTACAGCCGATCAGCGACATCGCGGGTGTGGAGGATGCCGATACGTTCGTGCGGCCGATCTATGCCGGCAATGCGCTGGCGACCGTGCGATCCTCCGACAGTCGCAAGGTGATCACCGTGCGCGCGGCGAGCTTTGATCCGGTGCCGGCCGAGGGGGGTTCCGCGAGCATCGAGGATGTGGCGCCGGCGGCGGATGCGGGGATTTCCCGCTTCATTTCCGCCGAGCTTTCCAAGAGCGAGCGGCCGGAGCTGACGGCGGCGCGCGTGGTTATCTCCGGCGGGCGGGGGATGCAGAACGGGGAGAATTTCCATTTGCTTGATCCGATCGCGGACCGGCTGGGCGCGGCGGTGGGTGCTTCGCGTGCCGCGGTGGATGCGGGGTTCGTGCCCAATGATTACCAGGTGGGGCAGACCGGCAAGATTGTGGCGCCGGAGCTGTATATGGCGATCGGCATTTCCGGCGCGATCCAGCATCTGGCCGGCATNNGCGCCGATCTTCCAGGTGGCCGATTACGGGCTGGTGGCGGATCTGTTCACCGCGCTGCCGGAGCTGAAGGCGGAGCTTGAGCGCGCTTGATGCCTGATGCCGCCATTCAGCGTGTTGGCGTGGTGGGGGCCGGGCAGATGGGCAACGGGATTGCCCATGTGGCGGCGCTGGCCGATCTGGATGTACGGCTGCTCGATGCCAAGCCGGAGGCTGTGGAAAAGGCGCTCGCCACGATCGGGAAGAATCTGGACCGGCAGGTGAGCAAAGGCAGCGTGACCGCGGCCGATCGTGAGGCGGCGCTGGGGCGGATTACGAAAGCACGGGATTACGCGGGGTTGGCCGGCTGCGACATCGTGATTGAGGCGGCCACCGAGCGGGAGGAGATCAAGCGCGCCATTTTTAAAAGTGTGATCGCGGCGGTTGGGCCGGATTGTATTCTGGCAACGAATACATCGTCGATTTCCATCACCAGGCTGGGGGCGGGCACGGACCGGCCGGGCAAGTTCATTGGCATGCATTTCTTCAATCCGGTGCCGGTGATGAAGCTGGTGGAGGTGATCCGCGGCATTGCCACGGATGATGCCACTTATGCCGCGGTGGCGGGGTTGGCCGCGCGGATGGGAAAGGCCACGGCGCTGGCGGAGGATTTCCCCGGGTTTATGGCGAACCGCATTCTGATGCCGATGATCAATGAGGCGGTGTATACGCTGTATGAAGGCGTGGGCACGATCAGTTCGATCGATTGTGCGATGAAGCTGGGGTGCAACCACCCGATGGGCCCGCTGGAGCTGGCGGATTTTATCGGGTTGGACACGTGCCTTTCGATCATGCAGGTGCTGCTGGAGGGTTTGTCGGACACGAAATACCGGCCGTGCCCGTTGCTGGTGAAATATGTGGAGGCGGGTTGGCTGGGGCGGAAGGCGGGGCGGGGGTTTTACGATTATTCTGTGACGCCGCCACGGCCGACGAGATAGAAAGAAAGGTCTTCTTTTTTGAAAAAAAGAAGCAAAAAACTTTTATGTCGTCGTCTTCCCGGCGATCCGACACGGTAGGACCGGTGCGTATCTGAACGAGTAAAAGTTTTTTGGTTCTTTTTTTCAAAAAAGAACATTCTTCCTTCTTCCCTCCGCTGAGCACGATATACGAGCCGGTATATTTAGGGTGGCCCAAATTCATGCTGCGAATGTTGATGGTTAGGCTTTATCTCGTGCTTGGCCTGGAAGGGACGCGCGTCGGCAGGTTCATCCGGAGAGTAGCCGGACGGCCTGTCGGGTCTGGCCCGTCGGCTCCTGCTCTTGTGGTGCAGCGTGAAAGTCAGCCGGATACGACGGATATCCTGGTTGCCTTCAAGATCGGCGGTGGGATTGGCGATCATCTTCTTGCGGCCCGGTATATCCGGGATTTGATTTCTGCTGTGGGTGAGTTCCGTTTCGACATCTATAGTTCCCGGCCGGAGGTGGCGGCCTGGGTGTTTGGGCATATGCCCCAGTTCAATCGCTGCTACGATGAGTATTTCTCGTGGCATGCGAAGCAGTACTATCGACTCTATCCTCTTGCGATGTGGGTATCGCAGTTTGTGGTGCTGCAATACGAGACGATAGATTGGCTTAAGCTCAATACGGAGAAGTCGAAGCTTGTCCGCGTATGCGAAACGATAGACAGATTTCGGCACTCGCGGGACATGAACGAGATTGTCTCAGCGCACCCGCGCCTGGATAACTTGCTCGGGCTGAAGGCTGTTTTCCTGAATTTGTCGAGAAGCGACTTCTCCCATGCCATGTCGGGCATTACCTATGGCGGAGACAGGATGGGGATTGACGTCGATGCTGCCTGTCTTGACAAATTCGGATTGGCTGGTCGACCGTATGTGACAATCCATAATGGATTCGATGCCGAATTTCAAACGGCCTATGGGTTCGCCAACAGATCCACGAAGGTTTATGCGCAGTTCGATGATGTGGTGGCCGTGCTGCGCAGGCGCCGGCCGGATTTGGTGATCGTGCAACTCGGCTCCAAGACCAGTCGCGCGGTGGCAGGTGTGGACGTGCAGCTTGTCAACAAGACAAGTCTTGCCGATACGGCTGCCTTGCTGGCGGGATCGACATTGCATATCGATAACGAAAGTGGGCTGGTGCATCTGGCGGCTTGCGTGGGCACACGCTCATGTGTCGTGTTCGGGCCTACTCCCGTAGGGTATTTCGGTTACAGCCAGAATGTCAATATCGCGCCGAAAGAGTGCGGTGGGTGCTGGTGGGTGACGAAGGACTGGATGACCAATTGTCCGCGCGGCTTTAGCGATCCCATTTGCCTGTCCATGACTCCGCCCGAGTCTGTGGCTGATGGGGTGCTTTCGGCCCTTGACGAGATGGATATTGCCAAAGCGGTGTCTGTGTTCGAACTGCCAACGCTTGCGCCACAGGATGTGACATTAGTGCCTAATCTGACATAGGGGTGAGGAGACCAGGCAAGGGACACCCATCAGGTGCCCCGCGTGCCGGCATGCTGCTGCAACGTGGCATCGTCCGAAATTCTAATGTCTCGGCCTCAGCAGGAGATCGATCGTGGCTGACTTGAACCAAAGTCCCATCATTTACAACAAGAACAACCCGTTGCTGGGGCTGCCCGCGCGCAGGATATGGTCATTGCTGCGCCCGCAGGATGTTGCTGGTGGGCGCATGGTTCGCAAGGGACGGGACTTTGATGGCGGCTATGTTATGCTCGATCACGGGCTCAAGAACGCCACTGCGTACAGCCTAGGCATAAATGATGATGTGTCCTGGGATATGGATATGGTCGAGCTCGGCTGCGACGTTTATCAATACGACCATACCATCGATGCGCTCCCCTATGATCATCCGCGCATGCATTGGCACAAAATCGGGATCGCCGATCGCATGACGGAAGATCCGACCTTTGCGACGATCGCCGCATTGATCGAGCGCAACGGCCATGAATCGCACGACAATCTCATTGTGAAAATGGATATCGAAGGTACTGAATGGGCCTTATTGCAGACGATCGCCGAGAAAACATTGTTGCAATTTTCTCAGATTATTATCGAGTTCCATTGGATGAACTACATTGATGAAACCTTTCATGTCAGGCGGTTTGTCAATGCGCTGGAGACTTTAAATCGGACGCATCAATTGGTGCATTTGCATGCCAATAATTGCGGTGGACTCATTCTTGCGGGGGGCGTCATCTTGCCGGAGACCTTTGAGGTAACGTATGTGCGGCGGCGCGACCATACGTTCATCCCCTGTACAAAGGTGTTTCCGACCGAGCTTGATATGCCGTGCAACCACGCCGCTGCGGACTATTTCCTTGGTGCGATCGGCTTTCTTTGATGTTCCGTCAGTGAATGGTTAGGCGGCAGGCGTTGGTGAGTGGGCCATCATGCCATTGACCTTGTTCTCGATATTGATGAGGCGCTCGCGACAATCGACGAGGATGGACCACTGATCCGCCGCCGTGGCGGTCTCCGCCGGGCACTCTGATGGGTCCGTGGGAGTCCAGGGCACTGGCGTGATCGCGCCGGTCTGCACGAAAAGATTATGGCGGTGTGCTTCCGCAGCCCGTACAAAGATCGTGTTCGCGACGGTGCGGGTGAATGGTAGATAGCCACGGCCATGCAGCAAGGCGCTGATTCTGTCTGAATCGCTGCCGGTCTCGATACACAGCACCAGTGGCCCCTCCGGCCCGAAATGCGCTGCTTGCAGTATCGCGTAGTCGAGGCCTTCCGCATCGATGCTGAGGAAGGCCGGATAACAGCCGCCGCAATGCTCCCCAACGATGGAATCGAGCGTGCGCACCGGGATCTGCTTTACGATGCTGATGCGATGTTGGGGTTCAGCGGCGACGAATGCCTCGGCGGTCGCGCGATCGTAGGTGTTCCGGCCAGACCATTCATCGATCATGTAGAAATCCAGCACCCCGTCAGATGGGCCTGCGCCCATGTTCAGCGTGATGTCTTCTGGCCTTGCACGCGAGAAGGCGCCGACCAAATTCGGATTGGGCTCAATATTGATGCCACGGGCACCGCGCGCATAGAGCAGGGCGGTATTGCTGATGTGCACTGGATGGTGCGCACCGACATCGATGAAGCCAGGCCGCTCAATCCCCAGGATGTGGAAGATGTTTTGCAGGATGAGATCCTCACCGAACTGCGAATAGGTCTTGGCACCAAACGGTTGGTCGGAGTTGCCACGAAAATCCCAAAGTGTCGCATCCGTTCCGCTCGGCGCGTTGCCCGCTTGGTCGTTCATGTCACACATCCTCCAACATCTATTTCACCGCGGGGCCACACAGCCCGGCCGGAAATATCGCCCGGCCCAACGGCGCGCGCTGCGCGCAACTTGTCACATAGGCCCTGCCAAATTGTCGATCAGCGGCAGCAAGTCGGCGGCTATGCGTTGACTGCCATAGCCGGACACATGATCGCCGTAGCTATAGAGGAAGCTGCCGTTCTGCGAAATAGGACAGCGGTTGGCAGTCGGATCACATAGCAGGGGGGTCGGATCGAATACCATCATAGCCGGATGTGCCGCGTGCAACGACCCGATGAACTGCCGATAGGGTGCCATGGATGAGATGTAACTATCGTAAGGCACACCGCACTTGACACCAAGCCGCCGCGGCAGGAGTGCGTCAAGTGCTGTAAAGCCGGTATGGCGTTCGATACAGTCGGCAGCTTCGCCCACGGCTGGGTTGTCGTGCAGGAAAACGACCTGTTTGCCGGCCTGCTCCAGGCGGCTCACAGCAGCAGACATCCCCGCCAGTGCGCCACCGGGGGCTGGCTTGTCCGTGGCGTGCGCGGCGTAGCCCTCGCCCCCTAGTACCCGCCATGCGGTGGCGATGAGAACCACCTTTACGGAGGCCGTGCGTAGCAGCAGGCGCAGGACACCTGCGTTGACGTTTGCGCAGAGTGCGGGATCATTCGACGCAAAATTCGGCCGCCCTTCGTGCGTGACGCGCTCAATGCCTGCCATGGGGCTACAGTGGGGGCGGCCCACCAGGAGCCATCGTCGGCCGGGTTGTGACATGCGAACCAGACCCCAGAACAGTGCCTCGCCATGGCTGTCCCCCCAGACAGCGTAGCGGGGCGGCTCGCGCGTGTCGGTCTCGCAATATCCCTGCCAGGTCTGCCCGGGTTGGCGGACGCAATCTGCGACGAACGGGTTGCCGCTGCCGACAGCAGCTTTACCTGTCACTGGCATATGTTTGGCGATGTAGCGGAAGTCCAGGCCATCACGGTGCCAGTCATCGAGTCCGAAGCTGCCGATCAGCAGCAGCCCGATGCACAAGGCCGCCATCTTGGCTGTGCCGCGCCGGCCGAACCGCAAGGGGCGTTCCACAGTTAAGTAGGTGAGAGCGGCAAGAACGAAGCTGGTGACCAGCAAAGCAACGCGCGTTTCAGCCGACGGCTGTAAACCACAAAGAATGCGCGCGAAGGCCAGCAACGGCCAATGCCACAGATAGAGCGGATAGCTGATCAGCCCGATCCATACCAGGGGCCTGGCCGCCAGCAGCCGTCTGTTGACCAAGCCTTCCGGGCCGGCGGCCATTACAAGAGTTGCGCCAACCACTGGAATGGCCGCGCGCCATCCTGGATAGGGATCCGAGCCATGGAGAAGCGTCAGCGATGCGGCCAACACCATGCCACCTGCCAGCGACAGCCCGGTGCGGGCTATTTTTGATGGTGGGCGGCGGCGGGTGATTTCAATGCTGGTAAGTACAGCGCCCACCAGAATTTCCCAGAATCGGGCCGCAGGCGAGAAGAAATCGGCGGCTTGGTCGTGAGCGGCGAGCCAGAGGCAGATGCCGAAGGAGGCCACCACGCAGCAAGCGGCGAGCCCGAGCGGTGCCACGCGAAGCTTCCAGGCCAGCCATAGAAGTGGCGGCCATAGCACGTAGAACTGTTCCTCCACTGCCAGGGACCACAGGTGCAGCAGTGGCTTCGTCTCAGCGGCGACGTCGAAATACCCGGACTCGTTCAACAAGCTGAAATTGGAGGCGAATACGGCGCTGGCAGTAACGTGCCGGCCCAGTTGGGCGTATTCTCCGGCAAACAGCACCAGCCAACCTGCCGCCATGCATGCTGCCAGTACACAGATCAATGCCGGAAAGATGCGGCGGACTCTATGCTGATAGAAATCGAAGAGTTGAAGGTCGCCGCGGGCCAGGTTTCTGAGTAGAATGCCTGTGATCAGATACCCGGAAATGACGAAGAAAATGTCCACGCCCACAAAGCCGCCCGGCAAGAGCGTGGGGAAGGCGTGAAACAAGAGGACCGCCAGCACGGCGGTAGCCCGCAAGCCGTCGATGTCGCGGCGGTAGACCGGAACCGGGGTTGATAATGCGAGAACCGGGCGCATCTTATGAAGCTACGTTCGATCTATAGCTTACGCTGCCGGCAACTCCGCGATAGCGCGTTCAAGAGTTTTTTGCTTCTTTTTTTCAAAAAAGAAGACCTTTCCTTACCATGATGCCGTCACGTGGGCGATCCCACACTCCGGGTCTCCCCGACCTGCGCCGCTACCCCGTGCCCCGCGCTCAGGATGCGCGCCACCGCCTCCGGCATCAATGGCCACGAGAAAAGATAGCCCTGGACGGCGTCGCAGCCGGCTTTTGCCACCACGGCGAGCTGATCGGGGCGTTCGACACCCTCGGCGATGACCTGCACGTGCAGGGCGTGGGCGATCTGCACGATACCGGCCAGAACCGCGGCATCACCCTCCGCCTTGACGGCGTTGGAGATGAAACTGTGATCCAGCTTGATGGAGGCGATCGGCAGGCGGGGCATTTGCGAGAGCGAGGCATAGCCCACGCCGAAATCGTCCATCGAAACGCCAAAGCCGGCATCGCGGGCCGTGACCAGGGCGGCGATGGCATCGCTGTCGGCAAAGGCGCTCTCCGTGACTTCCAGGCAGAAGGCGGAGGGCGGCAGACCATAGAAGGAGAGCAGCAGCATCAGATCCGCCATCAGGTGGCCCCCGGCCAACTGGAAGGGAGAGATGTTGATGTGAATCAACGGGCATTTGCCGGGATAATCGGTGTGCCATTGCCGGGCCTGGCGCATGGTGATCTCCACCAGCTTGCGGCCCAACTGGTCGATCATGCCACGCGTCTCGGCCAGGGCGATGAAGACGCCGGGCGATAGGACGCCCAACCGCGGATGGGTCCAGCGGGCCAGAGCCTCCAGGGCGACGAGGCGATCATCGGACAGCGCCACAATGGGCTGGAACATGATGAAGATCTGATCCTCGGCCAGCAAGGCGAGATGTAGCTCGCGTTCCAGTTCCGCCGCGTCGCGCCGATCGTCATGCATCGAGGGCATGAAGATGGTGGCGCGGTTGCCGCCCAGTTGCTTGGCGGCGTAGCTGGCATCGTCGGAGGCCTGGCGCAGATCCAACTGGCCGGCGGATTCGCTGTGCGCGACGCCGACGCTGGCGGTGAGATGCAGGCTGTGGCCCTGCGCGGTGAAAGGGCGGGATAGCTCGGTTGCCGCCATGACGGCGAGCAGGGCGGCATCCTCCTCCGTGATGCCGCGGCACCACAGGGCGAAATCATCGCCGCCCAAACGCACCACTGGGTAATGGCCGGCAATGGCGGTGAGGCGCCTGCCGATGGTGACGAGCAAGGCATCGCCGGTGGCGGCGCCGAACACTTGGTTGACCGATCTGAAACGGTCGATATCGATGATGATCAGGGCGGCGCCGCTGGCATCGGGGTAGAGCCGCCAGATGGTGAGCAGTTCCCACATGCGGTTGCGGCTGAGCAATCCGGTGAGGGAGTCGGTGCGGGAGGCCCGGTGCAGCCGGCGGGCCGCCCACAGCAGAACCAGGCAGGCGAGCAGGGTTCCGCCGGCGCCGAGAAACCGCACGCGATCGAGGCTGCGATCGGTTTCGTGGATATGGGCAAGCAGCATGGCATGTTCGGCCATCGCGACGCGCGCCACCGCCTGGGCGGTCGCCGCCATGTCGGCGCGGCCGACGCCGACCGCGGCGATAACGTCCCGCGGCATGGCGCGCGCGCCAATGGCCAAGTGCATGGTGCCGGCCATTTCCGCAAGCTTGACCTTCAGCACGGTCGTGAGCGCCGTTGCCCGCGCGAGCTGTTCCGGATTGTCCTGCACCAGCACGCGCAACTGATCACTGTATCGGCCCACCTGGGACGCGGAAGCCTGATAGCTGCGCAGGTATTCATCCTGCCGCGTGAGAAGGTAGCCGCGCTGGCCGGTTTCGGCGGTGGACAGCGACAGGCCGATCGTTTGCAGCGTGTCCACGATCTTGTAGCTCTGCCGTAGTTCGTTGCGGGACACCTGGATGGCGGTGAGAAGCTGCCATGTGGTGATACCGGCGATCAGCAGGGTGGCGATCGGCAGCGCCAGGCCCATGGCGCTGGCCTGTGTGCTCACCCATTGTGTTATCGCCTGCGCACGTTTGAGCATTGCCTTGCCTGGGGGGCAGCAGCGCCCTGGTCAATTAACGCGGGGATACGGTTATTGTTCCCAAATCAGGAAGAATGTTCTTTCTTAAAAAAAGAACCAAAACTTTTATCCCTTTGCGCACGCTGCCGGCGAGTTACACGCCAAGTGTCAAAAGTCTTTTGCTTCTTTTCTTCAGAAAAGAAGATTCTTTCTTTACGGCTTCAGAACCGCCGCCCCATGAAACCGCCCCGCGCGCAAATCAGCCAGCGCCTCATTGGCCTTTTGCAGCGGATAGGCTGTGCTTGTGGTGAGGATGCCCATCGCCGGCGCCTGGCCCAGGAAATCGATACCGTCCTGCCGTGTGAGATTGGCCACCGAGAGCAGCTGACGTTCTTCCCATAGCAACCGGTAGGGGAAGCTAGGGATGTCGCTCATATGAATGCCGGCGCACACCACGCGGCCGCCCTTGCGAACCGCCTTCAATGCGAGGGGAACGAGCGCGCCGACGGTTGCGAAGATGATGGCGGCATCGAGCGGTTCGGGGGGCATGTCATCGGAGCCGCCGGCCCAGGTGGCGCCGAGGCTTCGGGCGAAGGCTTGCGTGCCGGTATCGCCCGGCCGGGTAAAGCCGAATACCGACCGCCCCTGCCATTTGGCGACCTGTGCGATGATATGGGCGGCGGCGCCGAAGCCATACAGGCCGATCTTGCGGCCATCGCCGGCCATGACGAGCGAGCGCCAGCCGATCAGGCCGGCGCAGAGCAGTGGGGCGAGAGATTCGTCGCTGCCGGCCTCGCCGAGCGGAAAGGCGAAGCGGGCATCGGCGATGGTGGCGGTGGCGAAACCACCGTCTCGCGTGAACCCGGTGAAAATCGGATGATCGCACAGGTTTTCCCGGTGCATGCGGCAATAGGGGCAGATGCCGCAGGTATGGCCGAGCCAGGGGATGCCGACGCGCTGGCCCAGCGCCAGGCCATCGACGCCGGAACCGATTTCATCGATCCTGCCGACAATCTCGTGGCCCGGGATGATGGGCAGTTTGGGGTCCGGCAGTTCGCCGTCGACCACGTGGAGGTCCGTGCGGCAGACGCCGCAGGCGGCCACCTTGACGCGGATTTGGCCGGGGCCGGGATGCCGATCCGGCAGTTCGGTCCAGACCAGGGGCGATTTGAGCGTATTGAGGACCATGGCGTGCATCATTTTGCCCTCATGGCGGGTTGGTCAGGCGGGCTCGGGTTGTCTGACTTTGGACGGCTCGGATTTGGTGGATGTCTTTGCGGCTGCGCCGGCAAAGTCGATCACCACGCGGCCTGCGACGCGGCCTTGCTTGAGGCGTGTGAAAATATTGTTGATGTCGGACAAAGGTTGCAGCTCGATGTCGGCCTTCACGTGGCCCTGCGCGGCAAAGGCGAGAGTCTCCGCCATATCCTCGCGGTTGCCGACGAACGAACCGCGGATGGTGATGCAGTTCGCGACGACATCGAACAAGGGAACGGGGAAGTCGCCGGGTGGAAGGCCGACCAGCACGCAGGTGCCGCGCTTGCGCGTCATTTCCACACCCTGCTTGAAGGCCGAGAGTGAGGGGGCGGTGATCAGAACGCCATGGGCGCCACCGCTGGTGCCTTTCTTGACGGCTTCAGCCGCGCCGGGATGTTTTGCGTTCACCACAAGGTCCGCCCCGATTCGCGTTGCGAGCGCCAGCTTGGCATCGTCGATATCGACAGCGCATACCTGAAGACCCATGATCTTGGCATATTGAATGGCCAGATGGCCGAGGCCGCCCGCACCGGAAATAACGATCCAGTCGCCGGCCTTGAGCTGCGCCTCCTTNNGCCCGCGGGGATATGGGCCACATAGTTGGGATCAGCCAGAAGATATTCGGCGAAACCGCCGTTCTGCGTGTAGCCCCCGAACTTTGCCTCGGCACAAATCGGCTCCCAGGCTGTCAGGCAGTATTCGCAGTGGCCGCAGGCAGAATAGAGCCAGGGCACGC
Organism: Acetobacteraceae bacterium; assembly: GCA_003133065.1. GTDB lineage: Bacteria > Pseudomonadota > Alphaproteobacteria > Acetobacterales > Acetobacteraceae > BOG-908. The sequence goes on along the minus strand of PKZM01000081.1, from coordinate 48,541 downwards.
CGACGCGATCGCCTTCCTTCACCAGCGTGACGCCGGCGCCGATGGCGGCAACCCGGCCGATGGCTTCGTGGCCGGGGATGAAGGGCAATGTCGGCTTCAACGGCCAGTCGCCTTCGGCGGCGTGCACATCGGTGTGACAAACGCCGCAGGCCTCGGTCTTGACGAGTATCTGCCCCGCACCCGGCCTGGGAACGTCAACTTCGCGCATCACAAGCGGCTTGCCGAAATGTTCCACAATGGCGGCCTGCATTTTCTGTGTCATCTAGACTTCTCCGGTGTTTCTAAGGGGCTTTTGGCTCACTCGGCGGCAGCTTTTCCCAGGCCCTTGACGGCCTCGATCATCTCGCCGAGCACCACGTTCGCGTCGCCATAAACCATGTTCGTATTGTCCTCGAAGAACAGGGCATTCATGATCCCGGCATAGCCCTTGCCCTGGCCACGCTTGACGCAATAGCAATGCTTCGCGCGGTCGGCGTTCAGGATGGGCATGCCAAAGATGGGTGAGGATTTGTCTGTGCGGGCGGCGGGATTGACCACATCATTGGCACCGATCACCAGGCAAACATCGGTTGTCGCGAACGCGTCGTTGATATCATCCAACTGGACAATCATATCGTAGGGAACGCCCGCTTCGGCGAGCAGAACATCCATCTGCCCGGGCATGCGTCCGGCCACGGGGTGGATGGCGAATTTGACGCTGACGCCCGAGGATTGCAATTGCTTGACGAAGTCGAAGAGCTTCTGCTGGGCTTGCGCCGCAGCCAGGCCGTAACCCGGCACGATAATCACGGATTTCGCGTAATGCATGAAGATGGCGGCATCGGCTGCCGCCACCGGCTTGAGGCTGCCCTTCATATGGCCGTGCGACTTTACCTTCGAGCCACCGAAATTCGTGAAGATCACGTTGGAGACGGAACGGTTCATGGCCCGCGCCATCAGCAGCGTGAGCAGCGTGCCGGCCGCACCCACGACCATGCCGGCAATCATCAGGGCCGGGTTTGCGAGCACGAAGCCCTCTAGCCCGACCGCAAGTCCTGTCGCCGCATTGTAGATGCTGATCACGACCGGCATGTCGGCGCCGCCGATCGGCAGTGTCATGGCGATGCCGTAGAGCAACGCGCAGGCAAAGAAGATGTAGATGACATCATCCGTTGTCAGCACTTTCCAGCTGCCGCCCTGCGACAGATAGACGAGGAATGCACCAATTACGAAGGTGGCCAGCAGAATCAGAAGATTGAAGGTGAACTGGCCAGCGAAGCGCAGCGGATTCTTCAGCACTTCCTGTAGTTTGGCCCAGGCGATCAGGGAGCCGGAGAGCGAAATGCAGCCTATCATTGCGCCCACCAGCGTCACCACCAGCGCCGTGACGCCGGGGGCCTTGCCACCCAGAAGTTCGGCCGCCGCGATCGCCGCCGCTGCGCCGCCGCCGGCGCCGTTATACAGCGCCACCATCTGNNCGCGCGGCCGCACCGACATCCAGCACGTACAGAAAACTCGCGATCACCGCGACCAGCATGCCCAGGCCCGCAACATGGATTCCCGATGGCGCGGTGACCGGCGATGACATGCGTTTGAGGCCGTACATGAACAGGAAGGCAGCGACCAGATCCACGGCCCCGATGATGAGCAGGGCGATATTCGGGAGTGTCATGTCAGCTCCTCAAACCGATTTCGGATGTTTGGATTTCGCGTGGCCATGCACTGGGTGCGCACTGGTCCTGAACATGGCCAGCATCCGGTTGGTGACCGTATAGCCACCTGCGACATTACCTGCGCCGAGCAGAACGGCCACGAAGCCGAAGGCCTGCTCCTGAAGCGTGCTCGCGTTGAGCAGCGCGAACATGCCGCCGACAACAACAATGCCGTGCACGAAATTGGATCCGGACATCAGCGGCGTGTGCAGGATGGCCGGCACGCCGCCGATAATCACCCAACCCGCGAAGGCCGCCAGCATGAAAATGTAAACGGCAACGAAGCCAGTGATGTGAATGGCGAAATCCATTGTCTTGTCCTTAATAGTTTCTTGTTTCTTTTTTTTCAGAAAAGAAGACCTTGCTTAGGCTGCCTTGACGGCCGCGTTGCTGGGATAAGCCGCCTTCTCCGACTTGCCGTGGCTCAGCTTACCCCCATGGGTCAGGACCGTGCCGTCCAGAATGTCGTCATCCCAGTTCAGGGTGATGATGTTATCCTTCAACATCAGGCCAAGCAGGCTGGCCACGTTCTTGGCATAGAGCTCGCTTGCATCCTGGGCGAGCAGCGAGGGCACATTCAGCGGCGCCACAATGGTGACGGAGCCAATCCGTGTCGTTTCGCCAGGTTTTGTATCCTCACAGTTTCCGCCACCCTCCGCGGACAGATCCACGATCACGGCGCCGGTTTTCATGCCGGCGACCTGCACCTTGCTGATCAGCTTGGGCGATGGCTTGCCCGGAATGGCAGCGGTGGTGATGATCAGGTCGGCAAGCTGGATATGCTTGGTCAGAACGCCCTCGATCTTGGTTTTCTCGGCCTGGGTCAGTTCGCGCGCGTAGCCGCCATGGCCGGTTGCATCCACGCCGGTGGTCACGAAGGTTGCACCCAGGGAGGCCACTTGCTCGGCGGTGTCCGGCCGCACATCGTATCCTTCAACGACCGCACCAAGCCGGTGGGCTGTTGCCACCGCTTCCAGCCCGGCCACGCCAAGGCCCATGACGAGCACATGCGCGGGACCGATGGCGCCGGCGGCGGAGGTGATTTTCGGCAGCACGCGGGCCAAATGTGTGGCGCCCAATTGCACCCCATAATAGCCGGCAAGCGCGGATTGGCTGGAGAGCGCGTCCATCACCTGTGCGCGGCTTATGCGCGGGATACGCTCCATGGCGAAGCAGGTGATCTGCTTGTCGAGAAGAGCCTTGATCAGCTCCGGCTCATGCTCGGCATAAACGAAGCTGATCAGGATGGCGCCGGTCTTCATGGCAGCCACTACATCGTCCGGCGGTGGCTGTACCGCGAGCAGCACATCCGCGGCACTTGCCAGCGCCAGGCGATCCGCGCAGAAGGCCACGTCCTTGTAGGCCGTATCGGGAAACTGGCTCGCATCTCCGGCGCCGCTCTGCATATGCAGCCTCGCCCCGGCCTTGACCAATTTGGCAACCGCGTTGGGCGCCAACGCAACCCTGTGTTCCTGCGGGCGGGTTTCGGTAAGAATGGCTACGTTGACGTACATCGTATTTTCCGATCGTGTCCGCCGCCCTCGCCGTGAGGGCGGTGCGGGGAGACGCGACCACGCCTCCCCCTTTGATATGACGCGGAGGCTTCAGACAGCGGGTGCTTCCGCAACCACGTAACGGACCAGTTTATGGTTGACGAACTCCTGGATACCCATGTCGCCGAGTTCGCGGCCGTATCCTGTATCCTTGATCCCGCCGAAAGGAAGATCGGCATCTGACCAGGAGATGTTGTTGATGAACATCATGCCGGTTTCCACGCGGCTTGCCACGCGCTTGCCACGCGCAACGTCCTTGGTGAACACCGAACCGCCGAGACCAAAATCGGAGTCATTGGCCAGGGCGATGGCCGCGTCTTCGTCTTTCACACGGAAGAACATCGCGACTGGGCCAAAGAATTCATCACGGAAAGCGGGGTTTCCCGGCTCGACATGCGTCAGGATCGTGGGCTCCATAAACGCGCCCGGGCGATTGATCCGCTTGCCACCCAGTTCAACCTTGGCGCCGTGGGCGACCGCATTATCTACCTGCGCCAGAAGTTGCAGCAAGGCCGATTCCGTGGAGAGCGGACCCAGCGTCGTTTTTTCATCCATCGGATCGCCAGCCTTCAAAGCGGCCAGGGCCTTCTTGAACTCGGCGAGGAACTTGTCGGCGATCGCATCCACGGCGATGAATCGCTTGGCGGCGCAACATGTCTGACCGCAATTATACATCCGGCCCCACACCGCCCACTTGATAGTGTGCGCTATGTCGGCATCTTCCAGCACGATGAAAGCGTCACTGCCGCCAAGTTCCATCGATGATGGCTTGAGGTTCTTGCCCGCGGAGCTGGCGATGATCCGGCCAGCCGCAGTGCTGCC
>PKZM01000081.1:7961-44431 GCA_003133065.1 Acetobacteraceae bacterium | reverse complement strand
ACGCGCGCCAGCTGATAGTACGGAAAGTTCCAAGGCTCCACGCAGAAGATCACCCCCATCGGGGAGCTCTCCATATGGCCCTCGCCGTGGCTTGGGTGCAGCTTCACATCGGCCAGAAAGCCTTCGGCATTCTTGGCATAGTAGGCCAGGATTTGCGAGCTGAACTCTACTTCGCCCTTGGCTTCGCTAATGCGCTTGCCCATCTCCAGCGTCATGATGTGGGCAAAATGGTCTGCTTGGTCATGGAGCAGCTTTGCCGCTTTATTGACGATCTTGGCGCGCTCTGCGTAGCTCTTCAGCTTCCATGTGGCGAAGCATTGCGTCGCGGTCGCGATCTTTTCTTCCAACATTTTGTCGGTTATTTCGTCGAACGATTTAACAAACTTATTGTCAAACGGATTGACACTTTGATATTCCATTTTGAGCCTCATTCAATGTGACCGGCCGGAAGCACGCGCATTCTTTTTGTTGCTTCTCAGCCCTGTGCACTTTTGGTTGGCGCCGCCGGCAACGGCCAGAAACATGATGCCGCGGCCACGACAAGATGGAGTCTGGGCCGATATGCGCGCGGACGTTAGGCTCGGAAACTACTTACAGTTCTTTGGCTATAACGAGTATTGGTAAGGAGGCTTATTAAACAGGCGGCTCGGATACTGAGAAAGGAAGGGCTCTTTTTTTAAAAAAGGAGAAAAAACTTTTTCGTACTTTGGCCTTGCCGACGATCCGACATCTACGGGAAGCCCCTACCTAAACGAACAAAAGTTTTTTGGTTTCTTTTTCAAAAAAGAACATCTTCCTTATCCTCCCGCCAACGCCCCTGCGCCAAGAGCCAGAAGCTGAGGATCAGTGAGGCTCGAAAGATCAGCCGAGGCTTGTACGACGATGCGCGCATAGGTTTCCCGGTGATGCTCGCGCAGATAGGCGGCCAGATGGTGCGCGGCATTGCTATCTCCCTGTCCGTGTCCGATAACGACGATGCGGCCGCCGGCTGCAAGGGCCTGGGCTATACGAACATAGTAGCTTGGGTCCTCCGCGGCCTTTTGCCCGTGCTCGCGTGCCTGGTCCTTATGCCGCATATGGTGCAGGAAGTGATGTGGATCATAGGGCTTGATGACGTGCTTGGCTGCATCCGCCGATGAAACATCTATGTGATAAATGCGTGCGCCATGATGGTCTATCGCGACCAGCAGGCTTGGCGGAGCAGGATCCGGCTGGGCTGGCGCTTGAGAGGGTAATTCAGGTGAGAACCCGGCGCGGATCAGAAAATGTCGCAGTTCAAGAACCTCCGGTGATGCCAGGTCCTTTGTGTGCGGCTTGTGCATGACGTAGCGTTCGCGCCTTATGATGAAAATTGTGCTGCCATTGGCTTTCGGTTCCACCTCACCCAGCCTCTCGGCCAGAGCAACTACATCAGTCCATTCCAGGTTGTGCTGCAGCGGGTGGCGAAAAATGGCGTCCAGTGTTCTGCGCTCGGATGCTGATAGCGGTGGGCAGCGGTCAGTTCGTGTGCCTTCGCCGGCGGTTTCGTGTGAGGAGTCCATCGTGTGTTCCTTATCTTTGCGATACGGCGAACGCCGCTACCCTGAGTGTCGCCCCGGCCGGTATAGTCCGCGGACTGTGGCCGCTGTGGGACGGCATCGACTCTTGAGCATGTCGTAGATTTGCTCAGCAGCTTTGATCCGATAGCGCAAAACCATCCTAGCCGCCGATAAAAAGTCTCAGGCAAACTGTCGCGCTATACTCTCGACTTTTCGGGCAATCGCTTCGGGCGAGAGAACGAAATCAATGCACCCGCTTGCGATGGCGGATTCCGGCATGTCGGGCACGCCGGCCGTATCCGGCTTTTGTGCGATGGTAATTCCCCCTACGTCTCTGATCCCGCACAAGGCCGCAGCGCCATCCCCGTCGTAGCCGGATACGATCACAGCGACCAGTTGCCCCTTCCAATGGCGGGTGAGAGATGTCAGGCAAACCGTGATCACGTCCGGCCAGCCATGCGGCTTCGAGATTGGTCTAAGGTGAAATTCACCGTTCAACACATGCAGATCATGCTTTTCGGGGATGATGAACACGGTGGCCGGCACAATGCCGAGTCCGTTGGTAATGAGCCGCACTGGCATTTTTGTGTAGAATGGCAGGATTTCATGAAGCTGCGTCGGACCAATGCGGACGTGGTTGACGATGACGATCGCGGCGTCGATGTCGGTTGGCAGGTGGCGAACCAGCCTTTCGTAGGCATCCAACCCGCCGGCGGATCCCCCCACGCAGACGATGGGAAAGTGTGACCGTGCCGTCGGTGGCAGCTTATCGCTCATGGCATTTCCGCCCTGTACACCAAGTGCTCTCCCGTACGGGCTTGCCGCAGCCGTGATGTGCAGGCATAGCGATCTCCACGCCGGCGGGATTGTCATGCGGCGTGCAAGCGGCTGCCTTGATTCGGAGAAGCCCGCCCTGTCGCCCTTCTGCCATGCCGACATATGGCTCAAGCACGCATGTTGGACGGATGTATGCAGAATATCAGGTTCGGGAAATACTCACCACAAGAGCCAGACGGCAATTTGCCTATGGTTCGACCTTGCCTTATGTCTTGGGCCCAACAGGCACCGCCCTGCTTGAGTGCCGGAAGGCCTTTGGGGTTTCCCCCACGTGGCGCCTGAACACGTCAGAGAGGTGGCTCTGGCTGCAAAAGCCGGTTTGCAGGGCAATTTCGGAAATCGGCAGATCGGATCCCGCCAGAAGCTGCCGGGCGCGTTCCACACGTTGACGCACCACGAATTTGTAGGGCGTTTCACCGTAGGCACTGGTGAAGCGCTGGGCGAACATGATTTGGCTCATGCCCGCCTCGCGCGCCAGCACATCCAGGCCGAGATCGCCATCCAGATGGGCCAGCACGTAATCGCGGGCCCGCCATAGGCCGGGCTCGGCGCGGCCGCCGGCAACCGACAGCACCCGCGCCGCGGGGCGGGCGGCATAGTGGCGCAGCAAATGTGCGGCGGCCATGGTGGCCACCTGATCGATATAGAGGCCGTTATAGGCGTCCTCAGGCCGTTGCAGGGCGGTGATCACACTCAGCGCCAGTTGCTCCAGCATCGGGTCCATCACGCCCAGGATCGGCTGCAGATCCACCGTATCGGGGTCCATGCCGAACATCTCCTCGGCGACCGCATGCACCATGGAGCGCCGCAGATAGATATGCAGCATGTCCGGCGAGCCATCGAGGCGCCAGGTGGAGGGAACGTGTGCGGGGATGGAGCCGAACTGGCGGGCCTTCAGCATGCCCTTCACCGGGCTGCGTTCGCCATCCGCCCAGCGTGAGATCAGGCCGGCCTGGCCGATGCAGTAGCCGATACAGTAATGATGTACGGGCGCCATGGTGCCGGACCACGGCCGCTCCTGTGCAATCGATGCATACATATTGCGCCAGCCAAGACCATCGCTATGCGCCAGTAGACGGTTATGGGCCATCAGGGCGTGATGGCCGTGGGTTTCATCGGCGGAAAACGCTGCGTCCGCCACGCGCAGCACAGGCCTTGTCGGAGCCGTCACAAGCTTTCCCCGCGCCAGTGGAGATGCAGAATATTATGACAAACTAGGTTGCTTTCCTGAAAGACACAACGCGGGGCATTGGGCAGATTTCGCCCACGGCGCAGGATGTGCCGCAAAGCTGATCGCTGTGATCATTACCGCGCCGAAGGTTGCATGGTTCTGAGGCAAACCCGCATCGGTTCGGGTCTGCCACTGTTCGGAGTGCCTGGCCTATCCAGTTCAAGGAGCCGTCTTCGTTGCCTTACACTGTTATTTCCGGCGCCATGGCGATCCGGTTCCCCGCCACGCACCGCCGCGCCTGGATGTTCGCCGCCACCGCGCTGAGCATGGCGGGGTGGTGCTGCCTCGCTTACCCCAGCCACGCGCAAACACAAAGCCCCGCCGCACAAAATAGCGGCCGCGGCGTGGAGGACGTGGTGGTCACGGCACGCCGGCGTGCCGAATCCCTCGCCAAGGTTCCCGATGCGATCACCGCCATCGGCGCGGCACAGCTCAAGCAGAAAGCCGTGACCACGGAATCCGATCTGCAACGCGCGGTTCCCGGCCTTACCTTGCGCGAAACCTTCAATGCCAACCAGATATCCTTCGCGATCCGCGGGCAGACGATCGATGCATTCAGCGGATCTCGCCCGGCTGTGATTGTGTATTTCGATGATGTGCAGGTGCCCTCGGGTGCCTCCTCCGCGTTCTACGATCTGGAGTCGATCCAGGTTCTCAAAGGGCCGCAGGGAACGCTGTTCGGCCGTAACGCAACCGGCGGCGCGGTGCTGTATTCGACGGCGAAACCTAAAGACACGATCGACGGCTATGTCACCGCCGGCATCGGCAATTATGGCGGGCACGAATTCCAGGGTGCGGTAGACCTGCCTTTGGTGCCGGACAAACTGCTGGTGCGCATCGCGGCCGATAACAAAGTGCGCGATGGCTACGTGGAGAATCTCTTCACCAACAGCGGCCTCGGCGCGATCAACCAGACATCGGGCCGCGCCACCGTTGTGGCCAAGCCGGTGGAGGGGCTGGAGATCACAACCACCCTGCAAATGACCAACAACCATGGCACCGATGCAGGCGGCGAACTCTACTCCGCCTATGCCTGCGGCGCAAAGAACGGCAGCATCACGCTCAATTCCAACGCCGCCTGCCTGTACAGCCCGATCCTGGATAGCGTGACGGGCGATCCCACCGCCTGGAACGCGTTCCTCGCGGCACATCCAGGCCTGCCCTATGGCGGTATTCTGCAATTCCTCTCCGAGCAGAAAGCGCTCGGGCCGTGGCTTGCGGATCTGGACGAGCCGGAAGGCTATAATGTGCGCGGCACCATGGTGAGCAACGTGATCTCCTATGCGATCACGCCGGATATCTCCGTGAAGAACATCCTCGGCTATGGCTTGCAGAACAACCACATGTACACCGATCTCGACGGGTCGCCCTTCCCGATCGAGCATAATTACGACGCGATCACGGGGCAGAGCGGCATCATCTTCGATACCGAGCAATACTCCGAAGAATTCCAGGTGCTGGGCCACGCGTTCGACAAGGCGCTGACATATATCTTCGGGCTGTACTACGGCTCGGAAACCGACCACAACCACCAGAATTTCGAGGCAGCCGATCTCACGCCGATCATCAGCCCAGGCAACGGCACCGATGTGTATATCCTGCACAACCACTCGGAAGGCATCTTCGCCCAGGGCACTTATGATTTGAGCGCGCTGATCGACCATGTGAGCATCACGCTCGGCGGGCGGCAGACGTGGGACTATAACGAAATCCAGCAGGGGATTGGCGGCACGATTTACCAGACCCTCGGCGTGGATGACGAGAAGGAATCCAACTCCAAGCCCAGTTGGCAGTTCGGCCTGGAATACCAGCCGAGTGCCGACTGGATCGTCTATTTCAACCAGCGTGGCAGTTGGCGCGCCGGCGGGTTCAATGGCGCCGCCCCCGGCGTAAAGGCGCTGGCCTCCGGCGGCGGCAACGAATTCCTGCCAGAGACGGATATCGACTTCGAACTCGGCGCCAAATACCAGGGCCATATCCTGGATCGCGCCGCCCACCTGAACGTGGCGCTCTACGATCAGGAAGTGACGGACGCCCAGCGCACCGCCTATGTGGATCTGAACGGCGCGCTGATCGCCATCACCGCCTCCGTGCCCAAGGCAGACATCAAGGGCATCGAAATCGACGGCGATTTCGCCCCGGTAGACTGGCTGCGCATCGGCGGATCGGGCGCCTATACCTACGCGGCCTATACCAGCCCGAAGGTGGATCTGTTCGGCCAGAACTACGTGTTCAACTCCTACGCGGATACGCCACGCTTCTCCGGCGATGTGTTCGCCCAGGTGTTCCTGCCGCTGCCGCCGCAATCGGGCACGGCCTCGGTGCGCGGCGATATCTACGCCCAGACGATCCAGTATTTCTCGAATACCAACTTCACCAATACGCCGGGCACAGTGCTGCCCAGCTACGCGCTGATCAACATGCATGCGGACTGGAACAATATCTTCGCCACGAAATTCTCGGTTTCCGCTTTTGTGAACAACCTGGCGGACAGGCGTTACTATGTCGGCGGGTTTCCGTCGGGTACTATCCTCGGCATCAATACGGCGGTGCCGGGGATGCCGAGGATGTTTGGGTTTATGGGGACGTATAGGTTTTAAGGAAGGTCTTCTTTTTTGAAAAAAAGAAGCAAAAAACTTTTACCTATTGGACCCGACACAGTAGGCCAACGCGCGCCTAAGTCATAAAAGTTTTTTGCTTCTTTTTTTCAAAAAAGAAGTGCTTTCTTCCTTTCTCTGGAGATTCCCCTATGAAGCTCATCAACGCCACCCCCAGCCCCTATGGCCGCAAGGTCGCCATTGCGCTGAAGGAAAAATCCATCCCCTACGAGGTGCAATACGATATCCCCTGGATCGCCAGCACCATCGTCCCCGAGTACAGCCCGCTACAGCAACTGCCGATCCTGATCACGGACGAGGGCAAGAACGTCTATGATTCCAGCTACATCCTGGATTGGCTGGAAATCCACTACCCCACGCCGCCGCTGCTGCCCTCGGATGCTGATGCGCGCGCGCATGAATTGCTGCTGCGTCTGCTCGGCGAACGCATTGCCGAATTCGCGCAGATCATCGTGTTCGAAGTCGCCCGGCCGGATCCCAGCACCCCTTGGCTGGATCGCCAGACGCGCAAGGTCGGCACGGGCCTGGCGGAACTGGCCAAGCTGATCGGGGATCGGGCGCCCGCGCCGCAGGATGCCATCACCCTCGGCGACATCGCCGCAGGATGCACGCTGCGCATGCTGGATTTCATCATTGAACGCAACTACGCCGCCAGCATAACCCAATTCAATTGGCGGCCGCTGTATCCCAACCTGGCGGCCTATGCCGCGGCGCTGGAATCCCGCCCATCCTTCCTGGAGACACAGCCGGTGATGTTTGAACTGGACCTCAAGGATGTTGTAGAGGAGCAGGCGGCCGCCTGATCGCGGCCTTGGCCGGCGCACCCCCACGCGGATGAACGATCAACCCTTCACGGCCGAACAGCAGCAGTATCTGAAGGGGTTCATCGCCGGCGTGGAGGCGCGCCGTGCCGCCGCCGGCCTTCCGCCCAGCCCCTCTGGCGGCACGGCGCCGGCCGATCCGGATGACCCGCAGCGCGCCGCGCAGGATCGGCTGCTTGCCGCCGGAGGCCGGCTCAGCGCGCTGGAGACGGCAAAGCGGGCGCGCCACCCGCTGGATAGGATGGACGAGATTGAGGCGCGGGCGGCAGCCGGACAATTCCCCTCGGGCCACGACAATTTTCTGGCACGCTGGCATGGGCTGTTTTACGTTGCGCCGGCCGAAGATGCCTTCATGTGCCGGCTGCGGATCCCCGGCGGCATCATCACCGCCTATCAGCTTCGGGGCGTGGCGCAGATAGCCCAGGATCTGGCAGGCGGCTTCGCCGATTGCACCACGCGGGCCAATCTGCAGTTGCGCGGCATCACCGCCGCCGGCGCGCCGGAGGTGCTGCGGCGGCTGAGCGAGATCGGGCTGACATCGCGCGGCTCGGGCGCGGACAACGTGCGCAACATCACCGGCAGCCCCACCGCCGGCATCGATCGGCACGAGCTGCTGGATACACGGCCCCATACGCGCGCGTTGCATTTCCATATTCTCAACACGCGCGCGCTGTATGGTCTGCCGCGGAAATTCAACATCGCGTTCGATGGCGGGGCCGCCGTGCCGGTGCTGGAAGATACCAATGATATTGGTTTCAAGGCAGCGCGCGTTGCGCGTGGGGATGCCGTATCGGCGGGCGTGTATTACCGCCTGGCACTTGGCGGCATAACGGGCCATGGCAGTTTTGCGGGCGACACCGGGGTGGTGGTTCCGCCGGATCAGGCTGTGCGTGTGGCCGATGCGATCCTGCGCGTGTTCATTGGCGCCGGCAACCGCACGGATCGGGCCAAAGCCCGGCTGAAATACCTGCTGGAGGATTGGGGTCTGCCACGATTCCTGGCGGCGGTGGAGGCGCAGCTTGGGCAGGCGTTGTTGCGCGTTCCGCCGGGCGCGCTTGAACCGCCGGTGCCGGGCGATCGGCTGGCACATATGGGGGTGCATGCGCAGCGTCAGCAGGGCCTGTGCTATATCGGCTTGGCAGGTTCCGTCGGCCGCCTGAGTGCGGCCCAGATGATCGGCCTGGCGGCGGTTGCGGATCGGTTCGGGTCCGGCAGCATACGCCTCACCGTGTGGCAGACCCTGATCATCTCCGACATCCAAGCGGCGTGCGTGGACGAGGCGCTGGCCGAGATTGAGGCGCTGGGCCTGCGCAGCACGGTATCGTCCTTACGGGCGGGGTTGGTGGCGTGCACGGGCACTGCCGGGTGCAGATTTGCCGCCAGCGACACCAAGCGCCATGGGTCATCGCTAGTGGACTGGCTGGAAGCCCGTGTTTCGGTCTCCGCGCCGCTGAATATTCATCTCACGGGCTGTCCGCATTCCTGCGCGCAGCATCTGATCGCGGATATCGGGCTGATCGGTGCGCGTGTGCGGCGTGGCGAAGGCAGCGTGGAGGGTTACGACCTGCATGTGGGCGGCGGTGCCGGCCCGCGGCAGGCCATCGCGCGCAAGGTGCGGGAGAAAATTCCCGCGGAAGATGTGCCGCCGGTGGTGCTGGCGCTGCTGCTTGCGTGGCAGAGGGAGGCGCCGCAGGCTGGCTTCCAGGATTGGGCAGCCGGGCAGGACGATTCAGCCCTGGCGCGGATCTGTGGGCAAGCGACGTATGAGTAACGCGCTGCCAATTCCGGTCATCCCCGAATGCGCGCCGTTCTCGCCTACCCAGCGTGCGTGGCTGAACGGGTTCCTTGCGGGCTTTTATGGGGAGAGCGAGGAGCCTGATATCGAGGAAGTAAGAAAGCAAGAACTTCTTTTTTGAAAAAAGAAGCAAAAAACTTTTATTCCTTGTACTCGACAACGTTGGGTAACGCGCGACTAAAAAGACAAAAGTTTTTTGCTTCTTTTTTTCAAAAAAGAAGTGCTTACTTGTTCTTCCTACCTTGCTAGCACAAATGACCCCGCAAAATCCGCCATTAAACACCCGGACACTTTCTTCTCGGCGCAGAATTCATCCACGGCCCGTGTGGCGCCTGGCCAGTGGCCGGAGCCGTAATCGTGAACGAGGATGATTCCCCCGGGATTCATCCGGGGCCAGAAGAATTCCAGGCCGCGGATAATCGGTTCGTAAATGTCGCAATCTATGGAGACAAACGCGTATGTATCGGCGCGCATTTCCTCCGTGACGGACGCGGGAAACATGCCGACGATCCAGCGGTTACCTTCATAGTTACCAACGATGCGTTGAGCGTTCTCGACGGTGATATCCTTGAATGCGGCTTGCTTACCTGGGCCCATGTCCTCTTCGAACTGTTCCTCAGCAAATCCGCTGAATGTGTCAGCCAGGTACATTTTGCGCATGAAGGCCTGGGCATAGTAGCTCAGCAGTGCGGATGACTGCCCGCGATATACGCCCAGCTCCGCCACGGCGCCAGGGCATTTTGCCAGCGCGTGTTTAATATTGAGGATCATGCTCCAAATACGGACGAAATCCAGACCGCGAAATTCATCTCCCTGTTTGAACAGGGCAGACACTTCAGCAAATTCACGGTGCTTGCCGAACTCCGAAAACGACGTCGGCTGAAGGCAAAGGGCTATATTTTTCGTATTTTGCGGTTCATGCAAGTAACTGCGAGAACTCCAGATCTCATCCAGACTTACCGCACCGCGGGCGTCTGTTGCGGCTATGCTTAGCCGCTGATCGAGCGCCGCTACAAGACGCTGGGCATCGGCCAGGCAATGTCGCAGCCGTAAGATGTCGGCATTCGCGTCGCCGTCAGATGCAGGCTTTCTCAGAGTCTCGATCTGCGGCACTTCATCCATTGACCAGCCCCTGCCGCATATTGCGGTTGTAAGCGTATTTAACGTGGGCAGGCCGCCGCACATCCTTGCAGTAACGAATACTTTACTTAGTATGGCACCTCTTGCCGAGGCTGCATAGGCGCGAGACGAATAGCAGATCGGCAGGATGGCGTTTAGGGGCTGAGACGTGCAACGTGCCAGTAGCTCCAACCCGAATCACAATTTGGTGAGCAGTCTGCCCGCAGGATGAGCTTATCGCCGCCTGCGGCGGGCAGTACGGTCTCAAAGTGAAGACGTCCGGAATTTGTCATCTGCCGCTCCAGCAGGACAGTTTCCGCTGTGCCATTGGGTACGACAATCTTGAAGCTGACGCTGCGTGTGCGGCTGGCTGGGGAAAATGCCCCTGGGAGTACGCCGAGGTCGCCGCTGATGTTGCGGGCACCCGGGGGTATCTTCAGGGTAACGGCACTGGGTGCATGAACGAACATCACGTCCTCCCCGTCGAGATGGAAGATCGCCGGGGGGAAGCTGGCCTCGATGCGCTCGGCTTTCGCCCCGAGTGGTGTCAGGGAAGCGGCGTAAGCAGCGTCTGAGCCGGCGGCCGGGGGAAGCCCACGGCGGACGAGGGTGTAGGGCACGGAGGCCCGGAAGTCGCTTGCGTCGCCGGGGTCTATGATGAGGCTGACTTGCCGTGCGTCGTCCATCGGGTTGCCATCGAGCAGCGTGCTCACATCCCACACGCCGCTGATGGGTGGATTGATGGGTATGCCGGCAGCGGCCATGCTGGGAATAAGCCTGAAGCCGCTTGCCCCATACATTCGGCTGGTCGAGCGCAAGAGGATGGGTGGGGCGTGCAGGAACACCGCGCGAATCCTGCCCAGAAGCGTGGGCTGGATATCCAGTGTGAGCCAGTCCATGGTGTTGGCCGTGCGGGCGGGGATAGTTACGCTCTCGCCGAAGGAGAGTGTTCCGGTCGCGAGCACGTCGCGGCGGTATTCGTCGCGCTGCCTGAACAGCATGTAGCCGCCCTCCGCGTCGATGGGTTCGTAACGCTGAAGGATCGCCTCGAAGGCTTCGGAATCCGCTTCGAGCGGTGAACGTTGATCGAGGGGGAGCAGGCGCATGATGTAATAGCGCGGGGCATCGTCGCTGAGGATGTAGTTCCGGTTGATGTCCATCAGCGGCTTGGTGAAGGCGGCGAAGCTCTGGAAGATCGGGCGTGGGCGATAGTTCCAGCCATTGAGAATGATCAAACCTTGTTCGTCGCCGAACATATCCACGCTCTCGCCCTTGATATCGTCGGCCAGCTTGGGTAGAGAGAAAGTCTTCCTAATTACGGCGAGCTGGTCTTTCTCGAACGATGCATAGCCGGCATAGTGGCCTGCGATGCGCAGATTGCTTTGCCATAGGCCGATGACTCTCCAGGGCGAAAACATTGCCGGAAAGCCGCGATCTGCGATCGCATGCAATGCGAAGCCCGATAGCAGGCTGACGCCGGCGACGGCCGCCCAAGCCGCGATGGTGTAGCTTTTCAAGCCGCGCGAGGGTCTATCGGTCGTAGAGATGCTGCTGCGGACAAGAGCGAGGCACGCGGCGGACAAAATCAGGCAGGCGACGAAAAATGTCAGATTATGGCTGTCGTCGGAGCGGGTGAAGGCCTCCTTCCAGGCAATGAAGGCAGCCACCATCAGCATGGCGGCGCGGATCTGCCCGATAGACTGGCTGGCCGCCGCCCGGGTCTGGATCACTATCAGCAC
This sequence comes from Acetobacteraceae bacterium, assembly GCA_003133065.1. Taxonomy (GTDB): domain Bacteria; phylum Pseudomonadota; class Alphaproteobacteria; order Acetobacterales; family Acetobacteraceae; genus BOG-908. The sequence goes on along the minus strand of PKZM01000081.1, from coordinate 32,733 downwards.
CAGTAACAAGGCCAGATCGAAGGCGCCGAGCCGCTGCATGGCGGAAGCCGGGCCCGCGCCGCCCCCCATGGCGCCGCTATCGCCGGCTGCGATGAGAAAACTTCGCAGGACAAAGAGGGGAAAATGCGCAATGTTCTGATGGCCGATGCCGGACCAGAAGATGCAGAGCGACAGGCATCCCACTGCTGCGAACAACAGGGCACGGCGTCTTTGCCGCGTGAGCAGAAGAAATAGCATCACCGCGGCTGCGATGAAGCTGGCTTCGGCGAAGTAGGTGAATTTGTTGAGTGCCGCAAAGCTCAGAAGCAGGGCGGTGGCGCAGAGCATGGGTGCCGAGGCTGGCTGGCGCACGCAGAAACAGGCCAGGGTCGCTGATCCNNAGAAGCAGATACGAGCGGGCAGCCCAGCCGATATAGCCGAGAATGCAGGCGGAAATGACGCCGTAGGCGACGCGGCCCATCACCAAAATGTTTAGATTGCCGCCGCTGTAGTTTGAGCCTGTCAGGAAGCCTAAGGGACCGTATGTATACGCCACCTGGGTGCCGAATTGAAAATGCCTGACGCCAAAATAATCCAGCGCGGCGGTCCAAGATTCGTCCAGACTGATGTCGGCTGGTGGCTGCGGCAGCTGTATCATTGAAAGCGCGAGCAGGCTGATCGCAAGCACGCAGGCCAAGGTATAGACATGCCGCGGAAATGAAACGAGATTCATCGCATTGAGGGCCTGGTGATGGATAGCCGGTTAGGCTTAATAATGAGGGATGATGACGATTGAGCCGCGGACTTACAAAGTACTTAGACTCCAGGGGTGATGGATGGCGTAAGCACCGCAATGCGCGTCCGGGCTCTTGGTCCGATTCTGGACAAGAGCGGGCGCGCATTCTTGCCAGCTTATCGCCAATTGCCGACGGTTCCTAGAGCGCAATAAGTCTTAAGATCGTTCGATAGGGCGTAGAATTTGGCGCCATTGGGATCGGTAAGCCGGGCGAAGCCAAACCACCCGACATCTCCGGGAAGTTTCTGTCCAAGCCAGTCTTCCGCCCGGCTTCCGGTCTGCGTGGTCGAGGCGACACCGGCGATATGGTTGTTCTTGTCTACGATTATAACGGTATGTGGCGGCGCTTCGTCACCGTCCATCCATGCCCAGCCGGAAACCGTGAATTGTGTTCCAGGCGGGTTGGTGAAGATATTGTAACCATCTGATGGAGGAAGAGGTGCGAGCGTTTGTACTTCCCCTCGGCATGTCCTTTGGTCCCGGACCGCGAGAAATGCCGCTGCGTCATCGCCGAGGTGGAATGGGAATTCAGAGAACACGCCGAGCCTATTTCTCTCGATATCGCCAATGAATTCAGCCAGACCCTTCTCATCGGGGTAGAGAAACTCCAGTCGGCCACGGTTATTGATGTGTATGAACTCGGCAAGGGCGGACTCTCGATTACTGTCGATCATCGAGTGCCAGATTCGTGTTTCGCGCAAATACCCTCTCATGGTCAGAGGCAGTAGCACAACAAGTGCGGCCCCCAGCACCAGCATTTCTGGACGGTCCGGGCGATGCACCAGGTCTCGCACGACACTGAAGGCAACCGCGATCGCCCCGAGCCAGCCGAGCGCGGAAAAGGACGCGTATTTCCGGCTCGCCCCTTCGAGAATCCCGAACTGCGCGCGAGAATGCGCGGCAGCGATCGCTGTAATGATGACAACCACCAGAATCATGAATCCGAAGACGCCAAGCCGCCCGCCGAGGCCTGGACGCGCCCGTCGGAACACCGCGAAGGCGATGGCGGTCGCCGGCATCACAGCGCCAAACGCGGCAGCCAGGTACGGCGACGAATGCCATGTGGCATAGGGGGCCGGCCATGCCTCGAAGCGTAGGAAGGGTGCGCCCAGGTAAAGCAGCGAGAATTTCACCATTGCCAAGGGATGAAATGCAGGCGAACCGACGGACTTCGTCGTTATAAGCATTAGAGCCGTATGCAATGCCGCGAGCGCCCCGATCGCTACTGCCACGCGCAAAGGCCACTGCAAGATCACCGCTGCCGCCAGTGCGGCAAGCAGGATCACCGGTGCATTGCCCAATGTAAGTGTCGCGACGATCGCAAGAAGGATGAGACCGCTCACAATGGCCGCGGAATTCGCCACAGTTTGTCGCCATTCAGACGCACAGGCGATCAACAAGGCTGCTAAGATCACAAGAAAGGCCATGATTGCATGTACGACCTGGAACGGAACCAAGAGCGTGTAAAAAAGATTCGGATTAATAAATAAGAGCAGACATGTCATGAATAAAAGCGCGCGTTCGGCGGGACGGTAATGGGTTCCGCCTGGCAGACGAGCAGCGACGTAATAGCTAATGTAACACGATAACATTTGTAGGGTCGTGGTGACGATCACCTGCGCCCACAGCCGCCCTCGAAAAAAATAATTGTCGGCAATGAAGACGAGCCGAGATGTCATGATATGGTGTTCGTTGTGTGCCGTCGTGAGATAATTCAGCAGTGATGCGAAACCGCTATCCGCCCTGAAAAATCGCAATTGGTCGAAAATTTCATCCTGGTAGAGGGTCGTGAAGTGATGCCCAAGCTGCCAAGCAAGCGTCATAGCCGCCAGGATGAAGGCCACCGTCGCAGCCGTGGCTTCGACCGCACTGATCAGGACGAGCCTGTTGGTAAAACGTTCCTGTGCGGTCGCCATTTTACACCATCTCCGGAATAAGAATGAATCCATAATACGCGCCGGAGTCAAAATGGACCAACCTGCCGACGTCAATGCGTAGCGCGTCGCCCGCGAGTTCGGCGATTGGCCAGGGCATGATCATTGACCTGCTAACCGATCTCGTTACGCGGTTATCATGGCGTGAATAAGGAACGCTTCACTATATCCGCACGCCATGCATTTTCATCGTGATCATTGCTGCCGCCACTATAGCCTGAACCGGGCAGGCAGCCTAACGGACCAAATGTGCAGGCGATCTGCGTGACGACGTAAAAATGCTTGTAGCCGAGGTTATTGAGCCCAGCATTCCAGGAAGCCTCCAGTCTGAGGCTGCCTGGCGGCGAGGGTGGTTGAGTCATCGACAATGCGAGTAGGCTTGTTGCAAGCGCGCAGGCAAAACCGTACACATGCTGCCTGAAGGAAAGGAAGTGCATCCAAGTGACGATCTGGCGAGACATAACGGGGGAGGGCTCGGGGTGGGGGTGAGTGGGCTTGCGGCGCGGATTCGCAATGTACTAGACCCCAGGAGTGTTGGAGGAAGCAAGCATCGAATCGCGCTCTTGAGGCCTTGGTCCGGTTCTCGTCCAGCGCCGGGGCTGCTGCTCGCCGGGGCGGAAATCTGCCGTGTAGCGAGAGGTTTTGTCCGTGGCGCGCGGTTGCAGAGATCTTGCGTTGATATGGCCTTTGGGTGCCGCTTTAAAGCGCCCCCTTCGCTGCTGAGGATATCCTTGATGCCTTCCATCGCACGCACTCAGCTTAGGCCGACGATCACTCGGTTGCCTGTGCCAGCTTCGGTTATGCGTCCGTTTGCTGCTGTTCTCGCGCGATCCGGCGGCCGCTGTCAGGTTTCTGGCGGCGCGGCTATCTACCGTCGCGCTGTCTTGCATCGGTAGCTAGGGGCCCATTCTTACGCCTGCGTCTCGGGGCTGTCAGCCATAGTCCTTACATAAAGAAACGACGAAACTGGCACGGAAGCCAGAAGCGGCAGCAGGAGTTATTTTGGTCATGAACATGCCCGCCGACGAAATTTGTCCCGGCAAACCTGCGTCCAAGATCCCAAAATATATCACAGTCGAAAACCTTGCGACGGTCGTCCCAATTTGCCTTCTGTCAGTCGTATTCATGTACGTAGTTACTTATGCATATGACTGGCCTAATGCTGACGACTTCGACTCGGTTCGTCTTTATGAGAAGTGGTTTACACACGGGCACTACGAAGTCTTCAAGGTGCTACAAGAACATAACCAGATGCATCCTCTCGGGTTTTTGTATCTGATGACATTTATTGTCTTTAAGCTGTTTGGGGTTCACCCGGTGGCAGTTATATGGTTAAATTCCGCCATTATTTTTGGCGCAGCGACAATACTAAGCGTATATTCAAGAACGCTTTTCAATCATAAAATCATCAAAGCGATCCTGCCAGCTCTTATATTCGCCTTTTCGTTTCACCCGATCCAGGCCGGGCACCTGATTTGGGCTTTCGAGGTTGGGTGGTTCTTCATTAACGCTGCGGCGGTCTGTAATGTCGTTCTGGTGGAGCGCTTCGGTGGTAGAGCAATTGGGCTAGTCCTGCTCCTGCTGGCCTTCGCAAGTATGTCTTCTGCGCATGGTTGTGTGCTTTGGCTTTCCGCGGCGCTGCATGTCTCATTAATCCCTCACTATCGCCGGAGGCTGCTCACGATTGGCGTGCTAATCACGGGTTTCACGATCAATCTCCTGGCAATCTTTTCGTTCATGCCGCAAACTGGTATCACTCATAAGATAGCTAGCATAAAATTCGGTCTCTATTGCTTGGCCCTCCTTGGGGCGGAATTTGGCGTCCGGGACGAACCCGTCCTGGTCGCTTGCGGAGCGGTGGTGGCCGTCGCGTGCATTTGGGTGGTGTGGCGCCTTCTGAGGGCGCCCAAAACCGCCGCGCTGCGCATGGCGGTAGTATTGATCTCCGCATCCGCGGGGTTCTTACTTTTGTTTGCTGCCGGCCGCTACCAGTATGGCCTGCCATGGGCTCTTGCCGCTTTTCACATGGGCCCGCTTCTCATCCCAGTTCTCTTGGGTCTGCTCCTGGCGTTGGCTGATGCATTTGATGGTGCTGCAACCCGATCCAGGGGTCGCTTGGCGGCGTGTGCCCTGCTCCTGGCTTTCCTGATGTTAAGTGTCGGCCGCGCGATGCCATACGCGCTCGCGCGCGGACAACTCAACCTGACCAAGGAGGGTCTCGCCAAACATGTGGCCTGCTCGCCGGGGTACTCCCGTTACGTCATCGCGGCTGCCAATATAGGCGATGGCTATTACGACCTCGTCGCTTTGGATCGGCCCGCGCTACAGCACCTCTGTGTGCAGCCCGAACCCGCGCGCGTGCAGGTCCTGGCCAGGCCGCCCGTGCTGTTTGAGGCGTTGATAGCCAAACGCCCTGAGCTGCATGATACGCTGGTTAAGGTTTGGGAGCTTTACATCACCCATTTGGACCTGGTGATTGCATTCCCACCCGAAGATCCGGATGCCGCGAAAAAACTTCTGCAATGGGCCAAATTTGCGGCGGCCCAGCGCGACGGCTACGACGGACTTGCGCCATTGAGCCCGGTGCTGCAGACGATCGATCTGGCAGCCATCCCGCCGGCTCAGGGCGCGCCCTAAATACCAAGCCGCAGAACCAATCACTCGCACAGGGCGGCCGGCCCTCACCCTCCCAGCCCTGGCTGGCTGGGCCCCTCCCTCTCCGCACCACGCGCGGTCGGAGAGGGGACGTCGCGTGCGTCAACGTTAATGCGCGTTGGCGTAATGGGCTGCCCCGACTATGGCCCGAACGCCGGGGCATACGGCACGAAACGCACTGCCTTCCTCTCCCGCAGCCGGCCCACAGCCTGTTCGCCTCCAAGAGCCGTCTATGGACCAAATGGCCGCATCGAGATACACGATACTTATGCTCTAACAAAGGTGATGCAGCCTGCCAACCCTTGATCGACCCTCCGTCCGTTGGGCTTTTTCACGCCAGATATCCCTCTCGTTGCGGCTTATGCAATCAGCCCCTCCCCATGGGAAGCGGACCTGATGGATTCGCAGCACAGCCCGCACGGGCCTATCGCCGCGTGCCCCCGCATCATCATCGGCCTGATCGAGCATATGGGCGATATCGTTGCCTGCGAGCCTGTTGCACGATACCTCCGATACAATCATCCCCAGGCGCATATCGCCTGGGCCGTAACCGCACCCTACCGCGAACTGATCGACAGCAATCCGTTTATCGACGAAACGGTGGTGATCGGCTGCCTGACCGAGTGGATGGTCATTGCCAACCACGCAGCCTACGATCAGGTGGTCGATCTGCATGTGAATTACCGCATCTGCGGCCATTGCCAGGTGCCGCTGACGAAGCGGAGCGGCAATCCGTTCATCTCGGTATTTGAATATTTCGACTACGGGGCGTTGCTGGAAGCCTTCTCGGTGGGCGCCGGGCTGCCGCGCCTCTCCGCCCAGCCGCGTGTGTATCTCGGCCAGGAACATGCGCGCGCGGTGGATGCACTTGCTTTGCCGGAAGCCTACTGCGTCATTCACCGCTCCTCAAACGATCCTCGCAAGGACTGGACTGCTGCGGGCTGGCAACAGATCGCCGCGACACTGCGCGGGCGCCTCGGGCTTGCGATCGTTGAAGTCGGGGCCGGAGCGGTGCAGAGTCTGCCACCGCCGATCGAAGGCGTGATCGATCTCGTCAACCGGCTGCCCGTGATGCAGACGGCCGAGGTGATACGGCGCGCCACGCTGTTCGTGGGAATCGATAGCGGGCCGAGCCATTTCGCCAATGCGCTGCAGGTGCCGGGCGTAATCCTGCTTGGCCGTTATGGCAATTTCCGCAAATACCAGCCCTATACGGGATTCTACGCGCAGGCCACGCCGCTGGTGCGGCTGGTTCGCAACCTGCTCGGCGTGGTCGCCGATATCGATGTGCAGGATGTGGATGATGCCGTGCGCTATGTGGCCGGGGCGGCACGGACAATGGCGCGCCAACCGGCCGATGGCGGGGGATCGGCCGCGTCCATCCTGCCGTGGCACATGCCCCGCGAGCCGCGCAGCCGCGATTTGGAAAACTCCGGGCTGTTCGATACCGGCTGGTATGCCGTGCACTACCCGCAGGTTTGCCACTCAACCTGGCACCCGATCGACCATTATTTGAAGTGGGGTGCGCGGGAGGGCCTCAATCCTGGCCCGCGCTTCAATGGCCAGGCCTATCAGGACGCCGATCCGGAAATTCGGCGGCGGGGCATGAACCCCCTGCTGCACTACATCGATGCCGGCTGGTCGGACGGCAGGGCGGTCCCGGCGCCGGATCGCGGCCCGGGCGGGCCGCCCGGGGAAGGGACCGCCGCATGGTCCCGCAGCATCGCGGCACTTTTTGAGGAGCCTCAGCCCCACAGCCTTGCCTTGCCGCCGCCGCCGCGTGATCTCGCCATGCCGCGGCTGTTCGCTTTCTACCTGCCGCAATTCCATCCCATCCCGGAGAACGATGCCGCCCACGGGCCCGGCTTCTCCGAATGGCACAACGTGATCAAAGCCAGGCCATTGTTTGCCGGCCATTATCAGCCGCGGGTGCCCGGTGAGCTAGGATATTACGATCTGCGGTCGGAAGAGGTGCTGCATCAGCAGATCAAGCTGGCGCAGTCGCACGGGATCGAGGGCTTCTGCTTCTACTACTACTATTTTCAGGGCAAGAAGCTGCTGTTCAAGCCGCTCGCGAATTTTCTCAAATCCGATATCGACGCCCCGTTCATGTGCCTGTGGGCGAACGAGAACTGGACGCGGCGCTGGGATGGCGGCGATAGCGAGGTGATCATCAGCCAGCATCATTCCGATGAGGATGATCTGCTGGCGCTGGAGGAACTCGTCACGCTCTTCCGGGACCCGCGCTATGTGAAGATTTCCGGCAAGCCGGTGCTGATGATCTACAAGACGCACCTGTTCCCCAATATCGCCCGCACCGCGGAACTGTGGCGGCAGGAGATCGTGCGCCTCGGCTTTCCGGATCTGTTCCTGGTGATGGTGGATGACTGGACCGCCGATCCGCCGCACCCCCGTGACCTCGGCTTTGACGCCTCCTATGAGATTCCGTCCAATATCATTCCGGCCTCGGTGCACAAGGATGGCGCCGAGCAGCTGGGGCTGGCGGAGGGTTTTACCGGCCGGATCGTGGATTATGCGAAATTCGCCGGCTACCATCTCGGCCGGCCGATGCCGGCCTACAAGCGGTTCCGTACCGTGATGCTGCCGTGGGACAACACGGCCCGCTACGGCAACCGCGCCATCGTGCACGTCAATGATGAGGGGGATTCCTACAGGCTCTGGCTGCTGCAGGCCCTGATGGACACCTATCGGCGGCATGAGCCGGAAGAGCGGATCGTGTTCCTCCATTCCTGGAATGAGTGGTGCGAGGGCACGTATCTCGAACCCGATCAGAAGCGTGGCCGCCATTTTCTGGAACAAACCCAGCGCGCGGTGGATATTGCGCGTCAGGCGATCGCGGCCGGGGGCCAAGCCCCGGTGGTGGAAGTGGCATCGGAATTGGTGCGCATGCACCGCGCGAAGGACGAGGGCGCCTACCAGGCGGTGGCGGCGACACGCCTGCAGGTGCAGTATACCTGGCGCGATCTGATGCATGAGAAGGATGAGTCGGCGCGGCTGCGTGACAGGACGAACCAGATGCAAACCCGCATNNTGCGGTGGCGGGGGCGGTAGGAAAAAACTTCTGGAACTTTAGACGGTTGTTGCCGCACTGCGCGCCTAAAAGGATAAAAGTTTTTTGGTTCTTTTTTTCAAAAAAGAACAAATCCTTTTCTTTTCTCGGGAGCCATCATGGACGGATTGCTGCGCCAGGTGGATGCGCGCCACGGCCGGCTGAGCTATTTTGCCAATGATACCGGCGCGGTCAGCAAGGCGCTGGCGCTCTACGGCGAATGGGCGGAAAACGAAATCAGCTTCATCTGCGGGCTGATCCCGCCGGGCGGCGCGGTGCTCGATATCGGCGCGTATGTCGGTACCCACACGCTGGCCTTCGCCCGCCATGTGGGCGCGCAGGGCCAGGTGATCGCAATCGAGGCGCAGCCTGCCACATTCGCGCTACTCAGCCGCAACGTGGCGGACAACCAGCTCGCACATGTTCGCCTGGAGAACATGGCGATGGGCAATAGCGAGGGCGAGCTCGCCCTGGTGCCGATCGATGTGGCGCTGGCCGGCAGTTTTGGCAGCGCCTCCATCAACGATGCGCTGCATGGTGCGCTTCCGGCGCCTGCTTCAGCGTGCACCCAGGTCCGGCTCGGTACGATCGATGCGCTGGACTTGCAGGCCTGCGACCTGATCAAGATCGATGCCGAGGGTGCTGAAAGCCTGATCATCGAAGGGGCCGCCGGCACGATCCGCCGCCTGGGGCCGGCGATCTACGCCGAGTGTAATTCCGTGGCCGACGGCTTGCGCAGCCTGGAACAACTGCACCGCCTGGGATATGTGGCGCGGCTGCATCTGGTTGATGCGTTCGCTGCTGGCAATTTCCTGGGTGAAGCGGAGAATGTTTTCGGCGCGGCACGGGAGGCGGCGCTCGTGGCGGTGCCGGCGTCCGACCTGGCGCGGCTCGATGGCATTGTGCCACGCCCCTGTGAGAAACTGATCAAGCTTCAAACCGCGGACGACCTGGTGCTTGGCATGCTCAACAAGCCGCAATATGCGGCCGAGGTGCTGCGCCCGAGCGGAGCGGCCGCCAGTGGCGCGGCCGACTGGCTGGATGAGACGGATGCCGCTCGCCAGCGGCTTGCGGCGCTCTCGGAAGATGTTCTGCGCTTGCGGGCCTCGCTGGAATCGGAAGGCGCTCAGCACAACGCGACGGTACACGGCTTTGCCGGCGAAATAGCGGCAACGCGCAACATTCTGCGCGAGGATATGGTGCGCGTTACCGACAGCGTGCACGGGGTTGCCGGCACGGTGTCGCACATGCGCGAGGATGTGTCGCGGCTGGGCGGTGCCCTGGCGGATGCGCTCGAGCAGGTGCACGGTCAGGGCGCGGCCACGGAGGCGCAAGCGGCACGGATCAGCGCAGAGCTGGGATCTATGCGTGAGATCCTGGTGGCGGAAGCTGCCCACCGTGCGCTGATGGCATCGGAACTCGGCCGACTTGGCGCGAGCCTTGCGGAAGCGAGGTCGCGGAGCGAAGCGGAGGCGCGGGCGGCAGCCGAGGAGAGGCGGATCGTTCAGTCGCGACTGGAGGCGACAAACGTGGCTCTGGAGGGGGTGGCCCGCGCTCTCGCTCTGCAACGCCGTGAAATGGAAGATCAGCGTGCCTGCTTCGAGGCGGCCATGCGCCAGGCACGGGAGGCGCGGGATGTTGCGGATGCTTGCATGAAGGACGCCGCGGAGGCCCAGCGTCTGCTTCATGATGCCGCCGCAGCGCAAGCCGCTACAGAGGCTTATGCCGAGCGCCAGGCCGACCAGGTTGTGCAGCTTGGCCGCGACATCGCCATGATCCGGGCCTCTACCTCCTGGCGCCTCACAGCCCCAATCAGGCGGCTCGTGGGACTGTGGAAGCGCCAATAGTCAAAAGTTTTTGCGTTTTTTCAAAAAAGACCGAATTTCTTACTTTATGGATACCCAAACCCATACGGATACGGCGTCGCTCCATGCACGCGCAGGCCTGTAAACCCGATATAGGCGTCCGTATCGTCGGTGGGGTGCAGGTGGAGGCCGGCGCTATAGGTATCGTAGGTCAGGAGCGGGGTCTTGCCGCCCACGGTTTTCGGCCAGGCGGCGAGTTGGCCTGATCCGGCGGCGAGATCGAGATCGGCTTTGCCGGGCAGGAGGGGGATGCTCACGCCGGCGTTGAATTCGTGGCCGCCGCGGCTGGAAATGCCGGCCTCCAGGAAGCCATGCGTATTGGCCAGCACATCCTTGAAACTATAGGCGGGCGGGGGTGACGCGCTGGTCATCGCGATAGTGCCCGGCGGGCCGTTCTGCGTGCTGGCGACATTGAGGTTGTAGACGCCCTCCGAACCTGGCAGGGCGGGATAGACGTTGAGATCGTAAGGCCGGGTGGCGGTGGGGGCCGTCTGTGCACATGCGGCGCCGGCCCAGGCGAGGGCGGCAGCGAAGGCCAGCTTCACGGGGAGTTGGGCCATTTTTGTCAGTGTCCTGCTACGGCTGGGGAATATCATAGCATAGGGTTTGATGGGGGCGCATCCCCTGCCAAGGAAAGAAGAAAGGCCTTCTTTTTTGAAAAAAAGAAGCAAAAAACTTTTGGGTGTTGGTGTGTGTCTCGCCGGCAGCGTGCGCAAAGGGACAAGCGTTTTTTGGGTCTTTTTTCCAAAAAAGAACATCTTTCTTAGGGGTACAGCTTAACCGCCTCCCACCCCTCCCGCGTCCGCTGAAACACCGTGCGGTCATGCAGCCGGAACGGCATATCCTGCCAAAACTCGAAACTTTCGGGCCGTACGCGGTAGCCTGACCAGTGGGGCGGCCGCGGCACCGCCGCCTGGTAGCGCGTGTCCATCTCATGGAGGCGTGCCTCCAGCGTTGCCCGGTCCGGCAAGCGTCGCGACTGCTCGGAGGCCCAGGCGCCGAGCCTGGAGATGCGCGGGCGGGATGCGAAATATTCGTCCGCTTCATCCGTGCCCACGGGCTCGGCCAGGCCTTCGATGCGCACCTGGCGGCCCAGGCTCTTCCAATGGAACAGCAGCGCCACGCCAGGATTGGCGCCCAGTTCGCGGCCCTTGCGGCTCTCGGTGTTGGTGTAAAAGACAAAACCTTCCCGGTCCGCGCCCTTCAGCAGCACAATGCGCGCGCTGGGGCGGCCATCGGCTGTGGCGGTCGCCAGCGTCATGGCATTGGGATCGTTGATCTCTGTTTGGGTCGCTTTGGCCATCCAGTCCTGGAACAGGGCAAAGGGGTCGGTGGCTGGTTCCGTCATCGTTGTTTGTCCTGCAATCCGCCGTAGCATAGAGCAAGCCGGCCAGGGCTGCATCACGGGGCGGCAAGGGTGCCGCGCGGGTATTTGCCAGATGCGGCTGCCCACTTGCCTGCCGGGCGCGGCCTGTGCCACCACACCGGGCTTCGCGTCGGCGCTTCCGGCGGCAGCCCTGCCGATCCGGGCTTGCCGTCACGCTCCGTTCGCCCCAGCCTTCTCCCCACACGCCGAGTTCGAGGACCGTATGCCCGATTCACCCCAAACCTTGCCGGCGCCTACCCTGCCGGCGCGCGGTTCGCTGATGCGGGGCAAGCGCGGCATTATCATGGGCGTGGCCAACGACCGTTCGCTGGCCTGGGGAATCGCGGCGGCCTGTGCGGCGCAGGGCGCGGAGATCGCGTTCACCTACCAGGGCGATGCGCTGGGCAAGCGCGTGCGGCCGCTTGCGGAAAGCGTCGGTGCCTCGATCGTGGTGCCATGCGACGTGACCGATGAGGCGAGCATCGATGCCGCGTTCGACGCTGTGCAGGGGGCATGGGGCAATATCGATTTTCTGGTTCATGCAATCGGCTTCGCGGATAAGCAATATCTGCGGGGGCGCTACGTGGATACGCCGCGTGAGGCGTTCCTTCAGGCGCTGGATATTTCGTGTTTTTCCTTCACCGCGGTGTGCCGCCGGGCGGCGGCGCTGATGCCGGAGGGGGGATCACTGCTCACGCTTTCCTATCTCGGGGCGGAGCGTGTGGTGCCGCATTACAACGTCATGGGTGTGGCAAAGGCGGCGCTGGAGGCATCCGTGCGCTACCTGGCGATGGATCTGGGCGCGAACGGCATCCGGGTGAATGCGATCAGCGCGGGGCCGGTGAAGACGCTCGCGGCGCATGGGATCGGGGATTTCCGTTACATCCTGCGCTGGAATCAGCTCAATAGCCCGATGGAACGCAATGTGGGCGTGGAGGAAGTGGGCAGCGCGGGGCTGTATCTCCTCTCGGACCTTTCCACGGCGGTGACGGGCGAGGTGCACCATGTGGATTGTGGGTACCATATTATTGGTATGAAGAATCCGGCGGCGCCGGATATCGCGGCGGAAGAGTAGGAAGAAGAAAGTGTTCTTTTTTGAAAAAAAGAACCAAAAAACTGTTATCCGTTTGCCCTCGCGAGCGATACGAAACGCCGGCCACGGTGCGTACCGGTGAGCCACAACAGCTTCGGCCACCTCTTCCGCGTCACCACCTGGGGTGAAAGCCACGGGCCGGCCATCGGATGTGTGATCGATGGGTGCCCGGCGGGGATCGGGCTCAGCGAAGCGGATATCCAGCCGGATCTGGACCGGCGCCGGCCGGGGCAGTCGAAATTTACCACGCAGCGGCAGGAGGCGGACCAGGTCCGTATCCTGTCGGGCGTGTACCAGGGGCAGACCACCGGCACGCCGATCGCCCTGCAGATCGAGAATACCGATCAGAGGTCCAAGGATTACGCCAATATTGCCCAGGCGTACCGGCCCGGACATGCGGACCTCACCTACGACCTGAAATACGGTATACGCGATCCCCGCGGCGGGGGGCGGAGCTCGGCGCGCGAGACGGCGTGCCGGGTGGCGGCCGGGGCGGTGGCGCGGCTGGTGCTGGGGCAGGGCGTGATCATCCGTGGCGCGCTGGTGCAGATCGGCACGCACGTGATCAACCGGGCGAACTGGGATTGGCACGAAGTCGCGCGCAATCCCTTCTTTTGCCCGGATGCGGCGGCGGCGGCGGCGTGGGAGGGGATGCTTGCCACGGTCCGCCGCGCCGGATCCTCCGTCGGCGCGGTGATCGAGGTGCAGGCGGAAGGCGTGCCAGGCGGGCTTGGTGCGCCGCTCTACGCCAAGCTGGACGCCGAGATCGCTGCCGCGCTGATGGGGATCAATGCCGTAAAGGGGGTGGAAATCGGCGACGGGTTCGGGGCCGCCTGCCTATCGGGTGAGGCGAACGCCGACGAGATGTCCATGCAGGCAGGCGCGCTGGCCTTCGCCTCCAACCATGCCGGTGGAATCCTCGGGGGGATTTCCACCGGGCAGCCGATCGTCGCTCGTTTTGCCGTGAAACCCACCAGCTCGATCCTGACGCCTCGGCATACGGTGACGAGCGACGGCCAGGATACCGACATCAGTACAACCGGCCGCCATGACCCGTGCGTGGGCATACGCGCGGTGCCGGTCGGAGAAGCGATGGTGGCGTGTGTGCTCGCCGATCATGTGCTGCGGCATCGGGCAGCGCGTTTATGACCAGGAGCCGTGATGTTCTTACCGAAGGCATCGTCGGCCAATACGTGCGTCGGCACGCCGACAAAGATGCCGCGTCAAACAAAGGCTTAGGGCCCGTTCGACCCAGCAACGCGATTCAGTTCATGTCGAACGGGCCCTAAGGGCGTGCTGTGGCAGCGCGGCCAGCAACATTACTTCTTCGTAAGGACGAAAAATCCCTGCGATCACTAAAATGTGGGTAGGTTCCGGATTGGACCCTCTGCAATGTCAGGCACCATGAACATCCCGGGATCAGACGACAGTACCGATGCCCTCAACGCGCTGGTCGATCGGATCGGCAGGCGCGCGTGGCAGGCGCGGATGGCGGAACTGAAACGGGGGTGCGGGCCAAGCTATGCGGGCCGGGCGCTGGGGCAGTTGCATGCGCTGGAGCTGACGATCGAGCGGCTGCGCCGGCCGGGGCGCACGATGCCGGTCAGCGCGCTAGACCGGCGCGTAATCGCGCTCGCCGCCGAATTGGCGGGCCTGGCCGATGGGTTTACGGCGGCCGGCCGGGCTCGGTTGGACGCTGCGCTCGCTCAGGCTGTTACCGGCACGGGCAATCTGGTGCCGCTGTTCCATGTGATCCGCACCGCGTCCATCCAGCGCAGCCGCGGATTTGCCGTCGCCTTCGCGGGCCTGGACGAAGGCGCGCCGTTCGATCTGCTGATCGACCGGCAGGGGGCCGAGGCGGAGATCGTATGCGATGTCATTTCGGCTGAGGACGGGCGGGATCTGCATCGGCGGGCGTGGTCGCAGCTGATGGATCGTGTGGATCCAGACCTGCAAAGCTGGCTGGCGGCGCATCCTGGCAGGTATTTGCTGAAGATGACGCTGCCGCAGGGCCTGAAGGGTGCCGACGCGGCGGACGCGGCGCCGCCGCTCGCCGAGCTACATCGGCGCATCACCCGCTTGCTCAGCGAGCAAAAGCGCGCGGACCATGACGAGGCCGCGATCCTGCGGCTGGATCCGCTGATGCTGGCGGCGGCCCAGGCGACTGACGCGAAGCAGGCGCAGCCCGGGCTTCTGCCGCGGCTGCGGCGGGAATTTGGCCCGGAGGCGCATCTGGCGGTGACCGCCGCGGGCAGTGGCGTGTTCGTGATGGCGGCACGCGCCGGGCGGGAGGATGAGGTGGCGGGCGCGGTGCACCGGCGCATGGCGGGGATTGCGCCGGCGCGCCTGACCGGCAGCCGACCGGGTATTCTGGCGATGTTCATCGAGGATACGGATCGGCTGGAGTGGCATCTGCTGCGCGACCAGCTTCGCCTGGAAGGCGAAGCGCGCCAGTTCATGACACGGCCGGAGGCGCGCGCCGTGGTTGCCGTGACGTGTTCCTCGCGGCTGGAACTGTTGGGACCGGATGAGGTAGAGGGCGCACCGTGCGCGGAGTTGCGGTTTCGCAACCCCAGCCATCCCGATGCCCGGAAAGCGGCGCTGGCGCCCGCGGTGGTGTCGTCGCCTTGAAGGCAGGCGTTCTTTTTTGAAAAAAAGAACCAAAAAACTTTTATTCGTTCAGGTGTGGGTGTTGCCGGCGTGCCGGAACCTTGGGGAAGGCCAGGAATAAAAGTCTTTTGCTTCTTTTCTTCAGAAAAGAAGACTCTTGCTTCCTTTTATCCAATCCCTGTGCGTGGTTTCCCTGTGCCCCTGACGAGCTTGCGAAATAAATAAAACACAGGCAGATATCCGCAAATCTGATTCGGATAGCCCCATGTCCACTGTTGTGACCCAAGCCGCGCCGGCGCGGACAGCCGGATTCTGGAAAACCGACGATGCCTGGGCGGTCGCCATAGGGCTGGCGTTGGTGGCGTTGGGGGCATTGCTGTTCGCATCTGGCTCTAGTCTGGCGTGGCTCGCGGTGACGCCACCGAAATGGACAAGTTTCGGGCAGCTCGTGGATCATTTCATCGCCGCCGCGCCGCGTTACGTGGCGCAATTCGTTCTGTGGCTGGCGCTGGTTTCCGTGGCGCTGGCGGCACTGGGTTACCAGTTGCGGCGCACGGTTCCGGCGTTTGTGCTGATCTATGTGTTGAGTGTGGTGATCTTCGCGGCCGGCCAGTGGGCCAGCGCGGTGACATATAATCTTGAACCGCCGCTGCTGGCGCTGGCGGCCGGGCTGGTGGTCGCCAACCTGGGGATATTGCCCCGCAGCCTGGATGACGGGTTCCGCGTGGAATTTTACATCAAGCTGGGCGTTGTGCTGCTGGGGGCGACGCTGCCGTTCAGCCTGTTGATCTGGGCCGGGCCTGTGGCGCTGTTGCAGGCCTCTATCGTGTCGATCGTGACATTTCTGGTGATTTTCTGGGTGGCGCGGTGGCTGGGGCTGGATCCGCGGCTGGCCTGCGTGCTCGGTGTGGGTGGGGCGGTGTGCGGTGTATCGGCGGCCATTGCGATTGCGGCGGCGGTGGGTGCACGGCGGCAAGATGCGGCGGTGGTGATTTCCATCGTGATTCTGTGGGCAATCGTGATGATTTTCGCACTGCCGTTCGCGGCCGCGGGGCTCGGCTTGCCGGCCGGTGTGGGTGGCGCCTGGATCGGCACATCGGAATTCGCGGATGCGGCGGGGTTTGCGGCGGCGCAGGCTTATGGCGGAATCGCGGCGCACGTGCCTGGGGCGCCGGCCGGGGCGGCGGAGCAATCCGTGGCGGCGTTCACGCTGATGAAGGTGGTGGGCCGCGATGTGTGGATCGGGCTATGGGCGCTGATCCTGTCGGTGGTGGCGACGTTGCGCTGGGAGGACACGGGCATTACACCGCACCGTGCCGGCGCCGGCGAGATCTGGCGGCGATTTCCGAAATTTGTCCTGGGTTTCCTGCTGGCCTCGATCGCGGTCACGCTGATCGCGCAGGGGGTTGGGCATGCCGCGTTTGCCAAGACGGCGACGCCGGCGCTGGTGACGCCGCTGAAGAATCTGCGCAGTTGGGCATTCTCGTTCGGGTTTTTGTGCATCGGCCTCACGACGCGCGTGCGCGACTTAGCCGGCATTGGGCTGCGCCCCATGGCTGCGTTCAGCGCGGGGGTTGTTGTGAACGTGCTCTTGGGTCTGGCCCTCTCGGCCGCGGTGTTTGGCGCCTATTGGGCGCATCTGGGCCAATGAGCTGCGCGCAGTGCCGCCATTTCGATTGTGGCGCGGCGGCATTCGAGGCGGTGTTGCCGGGGCTGGCGGCACTCGGTTCCGCGCACGCGGCGCTCCGGGCAGGCGATGGCTATTGCCGTCTGCACGACCGCACAATCACCGCCGCTTCTGCGTGTGCCGATCTCGCGCCTGCCGTGTGACGCACACACCCCAAAAGTATCAAAAGTTTTTTGCTTCTTTTTTCAAAAAAGAAGGCCTTTTTTCTCACGGAGACTCTCTGTGAGCACGCCATTCTGCGTCTGTCCGGATTACTCGGCTGCTTTAGGGACCAGGACCGCGGGGTTGAGCTGGAGTAGAAGTCGCCGGGCGTGTTCGGCGACCAGGCGGGGGCTCTGCTGAGTCATGCAGCTTGGGGCCTCATATCCCTTGACGCAGCTATCCATCCAGGTGGGTTTCATCCACCAGCATTCGCCGCAGACTGGCGGTGCCACGTTCACATTGGACGGATATCCGAAATAGTCGATGGGCGTTGGCCCGAACACAACCACGGATTTTACGCCGACGCAGGATGCAAGATGTACGAGGCCACCCTCATTATCGATGTGCATGGCTGCGTTTGCGATCAGCCCGGCTGCTTCGTCCAACGTCGTGCGGTCGATGAGCATGAGGTCGCAGCCCTCGATCGGCAGGCTGGTTTTGGCACCGATCTGCACGAAGGTGATGCCTGGAACATATTCTTTCAGGAGCGCGACGACTTCGCTGAAATGCGGATAGCATTTGGTCGCTTGCCGGCCGCTGATCAGGAAACCTGTATCAAATCCGTTATGAATCGTTACATAGCTGCCAGGCTGCAGCCCTAAGCGGGTAAGGATTGTGACATCGAGCGGCACGGTGAGCCTATCACCGCCATAAGGGATGGCGGCAATCTTGTGCAGAAAATCACGGCGCGTGGCGCCATGAAACGTTGCAATCCGCGCAAGATGGTTATCCAGCCAGGGATTATGATTAACGCAGATGTCGATTTCAGGGCGGAACCGCATTATCGCTTCGACGGCTTGCGCCATCCCGCCGGCGGCCTGCAGCGTCTCGCTCCGTACCCGCTCGCTGTAGACGACCACGAATTGCGAGATGCGCAGCGCGACGTCGTACTCCGCGATGGCGCTATCGAACAACACATCGTGATAGGCCCCGCGGAAGCCCGGTATTTCGCGGAACGCCCAGGCTGCCATTCCGGGGGTGGACATGAAGATGTCCAGGCGCATGCCCGGCGCCGCCTGGCCAAGATCACGGAGGAAGCGGCCGATCACCAACATGTCGCCCAGGCCGCCGCTGACCATGACGCCGACCTGCAGGATGGAGGCGGGAACGGTCTGGCGGCTGGCGCGCACATTTGCCCGCAGCTGGGCCATGCCGCGCACCGCGCGCAAGTGGCGGACCAGCAACGGGCCCTTGCGGAACAGCGTGCGGGCCAGAAAAATACCGGCCGCGACGGTGCCGCGCTGACGGCGCGTGGTTTGCAAAACCTTCAGTGTGCGCAACGCCCGATCACGCAGTCTTAAATTCCTGGCCGGCATGTCTAGGCTTGCAGCGGTCACGAAGCCTCCGTTGGGGTTTTCGCCGGATTTCCTACGTAGATCGCTCGGCATCATTCTGCAATGCAACATAAAACAATGCCGGCACAAGCGCCTACAGCGTGCGTTTCACGTCACACACCTAAGGCTGTGCACTCCGTGTGTGAAGCCATGGGCCAGCGTGTAAGAAGTCGCTAACGCACGGCCATACGCGTGAGATTGGCCGCCTACGGTTAAATTCGCGTGACGGACGCCTGAGGTTGACACGCCTGAGCGTTTACTCTAGCGAAATGCAAATGAGAGTAACTCGCAATTGCATGCCCGCCGGCGTTGTGACCGGCACCCTTCTTCTGGCGGTCATCGCGGGCGGGAGATTGGCGCCGGCCTGGGCCGCCCCACCGCCCCTCTCCGTGCCCACCAGCGGCCAGGCGAACGCGGACGGGACGCCAGCCTATTCCGGCATATTGGGAGATTTGGACCGCAGCAACTTTCTGCTCGGCAACCTGTTCGGCGTGCGCAGCTTCCTCAGCAAATACGGAATCTCCCTGGCCATCCAGGAAACCAGCGAGATGCTGGGCAATGCCACCGGCGGCATCCATCGCGGCGCCGATTACGATGGCCTCACCCAGGCGATCATGCAGCTTGATACCCAGCGCGCCTTCGGCCTGTATGGCGGTCTGCTGAACATCAGCGCCTTGCAGATCCACGGCCGCAACCTCAGCGCCGACAATTTGGAAACGCTGCAAACCTCCAGCGGTATCGAGGCCGACCGCTCCACCCGCCTATGGGAAGCCTGGTATGACCAGAAATTCCTGGAGGAGGACCGGCTGGACATCAAGATCGGCCAGCAAAGCGTGGATCAGGAATTTATCTACAGCGCCAATGGCGCGTATTTCCTGAACACCATGTTCGGCTGGCCGCTGGTGCCATCGGAGGACCTTCCCGGCGGCGGGCCAGCCTATCCGCTCTCCGACCTCGGTTTTCGCCTGCGCTACCGGCCGGTGAATGCCATCACCTTGCTCGCCGGCGTGTTCAACGGCAGCCCATCCCCCACCAATCTGGGCGATCCGCAGCGGGCCGACGGCTCGGGCACCAGCTTCCCGCTCAATGGCGGCGTGCTGGCCTTCGCCGAGATCCAGTACAGCTACCCCGCCATCGGCGCCATGGTGTATCCGGGCGAGGGCGCGCCGCTGGGCCATACCTACCGCATCGGCCTGTGGTACGATTCGGAACCCTTCGCCGATCAATTGACCGATACCGCCGGCCGCCCCCTGCCGGCGGCCAACAGCACCGGGCTGCCGCTGCTGCACCATGGCGACTATTCCATCTATGGCGTGGTCGATCAGATGGTGTGGCGCAACGGGCGTGATCCCAACAACTCCGTCAGCCTGTTCGCGCGCGTCATGGGCACGCCGGAGGCGGACAGGAACCTGGTGGATTTCAGCATCAACGCCGGCGCCGTGCTGCATGAGCCGATCACCAATCGGGCCGACGATACGCTCGCCATCGGCATGGGGTTCGGCCAGCTCAGTAAGCAGGCCCGCGCGTACGACCGGGCCGTGGCCGAAGCCGCGCATATCACCGACCCGGCCGCCTACGCCCCCATCCGCAGCAACGAGACCTACGTGGAAGTCACCTACCAATACCAGGTGCATCCCTGGTGGCAGCTTCAGCCGGATATTCAATACATCTTCAATCCTGGCGGTGGAATCGCCAACTCCCTTGATCCCATCAAACGTGTCGCCAACGAGCTCGTCCTCGGCCTGCGCACCAACATCCTCTTCTGACGGACCCACAAATGAGCAAACGAATAAAAGTTTTTTGCTTCTTTTTTTCAAAAAAGAAGAGTCTTTCTTTAGGCCGCTGCGCGGGGCCTTCTTTCTTGAAAGAAAGAAGCAAAGAACTTTTACTTATTGCGCTTCTAACAACAACCAAAGCCTATGCTGACGAAACGCACGGATTTCTCGAGCACGTACACAGGCATACCACGCTCACATCGACGGTCACGGATAACGGGGATCTCAATCCCTACGCCGTAGTTGTAGCGCCCGTAACGGCAGGCAAAATCCAGAAGGACGATGTTCTCGTCGATAACTTCAACAATATCTCCAACCTGCAGGGCACCGGCACCACGATCGTCGGCTACCGGCCTTCCACGCAGCAAACCTACCTGGTGGCGAAGCTGCCGCAGAACCTGGCGCAATGCCCGGGGGGCGTGGGCCTGACCACCGCCATGACGATGCTGAAAACCGGCTGGATCATCGTTGGCAGCACCCCCTCGCGTGATGGCACCACAGCTACGAAGGGCGACGGCTGCGTGATCGTGCTGGATCCCAACGGCAATTTCGCCGGCGCCTGGTCCGGCTCCAACATCAACGGTCCCTGGGGCGACATGGCGGTGATCGACCGCGGCAGCACCGCGACACTGTTCATCAGCATGGCCGGCTTCGGCCTTCCCGCCCCCACTGTGATCGATCCCGTAACCCACTTTCCCATGGTGATGCGCAAATCCACCGTGCTGCGTCTCGATCTCACCATCCCGTCGGGCCAGAAGCCGGCCATTGCCAGCGAGACGGTGGTCGCCAACGGCTTCGCCGCGCGGGCGGATCGCGACAATTTTCTGCTCGGCCCCACCGGCCTGGCACTCGGCCCGGACGGCACGCTGTATGTGACCGACGGGCTGGACAATCTGATCGACGCCATCCCCGATGCCGTCACCCGCACCACCAGCGCCGGCACCGGCCGCCTGGTGACGCAGGGCGGGCTGCTCGCCTGGCCACTGGCCATGGTGATGACGCCGGAACACCACCTGCTGGTATGCAACGGACGCGATGGGCGCCTGGTGGAGGTTGATCCGGCCAATGACCGTCAAATATATGCCCAGTGGATCAACAGCGATCAGGCGCAGTCGCCCCCCGGCAATGGCGACCTGTTCGGCATTGCGCTGACGCCGGACAACAAGGGTTTTTACTACGTGATGGATGACGTGAACACGCTGATGCGGGCTGGCGGCAGATGAGCGGCGGCTGCCCCTTCGACCCGTCGCGCCGCGGCTTTCTCGGCGCCTCCGCCGGGCTGATCGCGGCCGCGGGCGCGCTGCGGCCGGCTGCCGCCACGGAACAGGCGCCATCGGGGCTGGAGCCGTTCTATGGCCGCCACCAGGGCGGGATCACCACGCCGCAACAGGCCCACACCTACGTGGCCGCCTTCGACGTGACCTCCACGAGCCGCGCCGATTTCAAGGCCCTGCTGGCGCGCTGGACGGCCGCCGCCGCCCGCCTCTGCGCCGGCCAGCCGGCCGACCCCACCGATTCCGGCGACACGCTCGGCATGCCGCCCGCGCGCCTGACGCTCAATTTCGGCTTCGGCCCTACCTTGTTCATGAAGGATGGGCAGGATCGCTTCGGCCTGGCTGCGCAGCGTCCGCCGGCGCTGGCCGAGCTGCCGGTCTTCGTGGGCGACAAGATCGAGCCGGCGCGCAGCTTCGGCGATCTCTCCATTCAGGCCTGCGCGGATGATCCGCAAACCGCGTTCCACGCCGTGCGCCAGCTCGCGCGGCTGGCCTATGATGTGGCGACGCCCCGCTGGGTGCAGGCCGGTTTTGTCCCGCAGCCTGTGGCGCAGACCCCACGGAACCTGATGGGTTTTCGTGATGGCACCAACAATCCCTGCCCGGCCAACGAGGCTGAGATGAACGAGGTGGTGTGGGTGGGTGCGGAGGGGCCGGCCTGGATGCAGGGCGGCACTTACGCGGTATTCCGCCGCATCCGCATCGCGCTGGAACATTGGGATCGCACGCCAGTCAGCTTCCAGGAACAAACCATGGGCCGCACCAAGGCCGTGGGCGCCCCGATCGGCGCCAAGGCGGAGCACGATGCGGAAAATCTCGCCGCCGTGGATGCCGACGGGAACCCGATCATTGCGGAAAACGCGCATGTGCGCCTGGCCTCCGCCGTCACGGCCGGCGCCCGTATTTTTCGGCGCGGCTATTCCTATAATGACGGATTGAGCTTCACCGCCGAGCGTTGGCCGCCGTGGCGCCAGGCGATGGAGTACGATGCGGGGTTGCTGTTCGTGGCGTATCAGAAGGACCCGCGCGCGCAGTTCACCAAGATCTTCGACCGGATGGCGAAGTTCGACATGCTGAACCAGTTCACCACCCATACGGCGAGCGCGTTGTTCGCGATCCCGCCGGGCGTGCGGGAGGGGCAAGCGATCGGGGATATGCTGATTTAGTCTCACGCGTAGCCTGGATGAATTGCGGGAACCCATGGCGCCGCGTTGTATGTGCGGCACGGTCCCGCACCGCATGCCGCCTGCGACGGATGGGCATCGTGCCTTGCGCGTACGCCCTAGGCAAAAGTTTTTTGGTTCTTTTTTTCAAAAAAGAACGCTTACTTTTTGTTTTGCACGCGTTCTATAGCCGCGTGCAACGCCCGATCCGGTGCTGCCAGTCCTGTGCGCGTCATCGCATTCTGCCACCCGGACGCAATCTCATGCAGCGGGCCGGCGAAGTGCAGGTCCGGCTGGCTGTCGATATCGCCGAGAACAACGCGCGAGCCGGTGAGCAGGGCAGCGATGGCGCCGCCGGCGATCAGGGCTGCGAGGTTCGGGCGGCGGGTGCCGGGTGGGGAAGCGCGCAGGCGCGGGTCGGCGCCTTTTGGAACCAGCACGATATCGGCGATGCTGCCTTCCATGCCCGTCGCCCTAGAACTGGAAATAGATGAAGGGGGCCACGCCATCCGGCCCCAGTGCGGTTACGCCGACAATGCCAAGTCCGCCGCAGGCGCCCAGCGCCCAATCAGGCCAGGCGGTGACGCGGGATGCGACGCGATTGACGAAATCCGCTGGCACAAAATGCAGGGAGAGGCCCAGCCCGACCAGGGTGAGCGTGAAAGGGGTCACTTGCGTCGATCCGGCTGAAAACTGCGCCATGGCGCCGAAATAGGTAATGGCCGCCTGCAAATCCTCGGCGCGGAATACCACCCAGGCGAGACAGACGACATGAAATGTCAGCACAGTGGCAATGATCGTCCAGCCACGGCCGGCCGGCCGCCGCGGCAGTAGAAATCGCTCCACCCCGAGCGCCACCCCATGAACGGCGCCCCAGACCACGAATTTCAGCGCCGCCCCGTGCCAGATGCCGCCCAGCAGCATGGTGATGGCGAGATTGCGCGCCGTGAGCAGCTTGCCGCCGCGGCTGCCACCGAGCGGTTTGTACAGATAGTCGCGCAGCCAGGAGGAGAGCGAGATGTGCCAGCGGCGCCAGAAATCCTGCAGGCTGTCGGCGCGGTAGGGCTGGTTGAAATTCGGCGGAAACCAGTAGCCCAGCAGGGCGGCCAGGCCGATCGCGATGTCGCTATAGGCGCTGAAGTCGCAATAAATCTGCACCGCGTAGCCATACATGGCGGCCAGCAGGTCGATAAACGGAAAGCTTTCCGGATCGAAGAACACGGGATCCACGAGGTTGGTCGCGATGTAGTTGGCGATGACGACTTTCTTGAAAAGGCCGCCCAGGATCAGCATCACAGCCGGCGCGAAGCTGATCCCGGCGACGCGGCCGGCGTAAAGTTGCGGCAGAAAGAATTTGGCGCGCACGATCGGGCCAGCGACGAGCTGCGGAAAGAACGAGATATAGAGCAGCATATCGGTGAGCCGGCGGCACACGGCCACCTCGCCGCGATAAACGTCCGCCACGTAGGAAATGCCATGGAAGGTGAAGAAGGATATGCCAACCGGCAGGATCACCTCGATGAACGGCAGCTCATGTGTCAGCCCCAGCGCATGGGCAGCCTGGTTGACTGAGCCAACGAAGAAATCGACATATTTAAAGAACCCGAGCAGAAGGAGATGGCCCGCGATGGCGGCCGCCGCCACATATCGCCGGCCCTGGCCTTGGGTGCGGCCGAGCAGCAGCCCGGCGACATAGGTCCACAGCGAACTGCCGGCCAGAAGAAAGCAGAATCGCCAGTTCCAGCCTGCGTAAAACGCGTAGCTCGCGGCCAGCAGAACCAGCTTGCGCGCCTGCGGCGCATGGCGCAGCGGTACCACGGCCAGGCCGACGAGGCCGAAGAACAGCAGGAAGGGGAGGGTGGGGAATAGCATCAAATCGATTCCGGGTAAGCAAGAAAGTGTTCTTTTTTGAAAAAAAGAACCAAAAAACTTTTACCCATTGCGTACGCTTCCGGCGACTCCGCGACAGC
>PKZM01000081.1:0-7950 GCA_003133065.1 Acetobacteraceae bacterium | reverse complement strand
TGGTCGGATGCGGCCAAAGGCGGATTGGCCGCCGCCCAGGCGACCATGGTGCAGCTTCCCCCCATCCCGGACGACCAGTCCCAGTACGCCAGGCCGAGATCGCCGGCGACACGGCGCTGCACCGCGCGCACGGGGGCAAGGTTCTGCGGTTCCTGCCAGGCGCCGCCACAGCCGCCCGGGCCGGCTGTGTGGCGGCGGACCACCCCGTCCGGCGGGCCGATGAGCAGGAGATCGGCCTGCGGGGCACCGCTGCGCAGCATATCCACGGCGGCACGGTACATGGCGGCATAGGTCACCAGATCGGTGGCGCGCTGGAAGCCCTCATTGGTGCCGAAGGCGAGCACGATCAGGTCCGGCTGCAGGCGCTGCAATTCGGCGCGCACGATGTCGTTGTCCCAGCGGGAGAGCAGTTCCACCGTGGCGCCGATGGTACCCAGATTGGACCAGGTGACGCCGGGGTTGCGCCTGCCCACCTGGCAGGAGAGCATGTCTACCAGGCCGTCGCCCCGCGTCGTGACGATCATGCGCAGCGCATCCGGCGCCGCGAGCGGGCTCCATACGATGGGTGCGCCCGCTTGCGTGGTAACGTCCGTGTTCACCAGTTCGGCGGGGCCGGCATCGAAGGCGATATCGGCATGGCCGCCGCCTGGCTGGGCGAGGAATTCCAGCGTGGTCAGGCCGAGATCGCCGGGGCGCTGCACTTCCACGGTCATGGCCGCGCGGCCGGCGCTGTGCTGGCGCAGGCCGGTGATGCCGAACGGGCCGGCAGCGCGGGCATCGAAGCTGCTGATCAGTTGCCAGCCGGAGGCGGTGACGTGAACGCCATCCGGCCGGTAGTAACGGAACGGGATGGCGGGGGGCAGCAGGCCGCGCCCGGCATCGCCGAAGCGTGCCTGCATCAGCTCCCGCATGCGGCCGGAAAATCCGTCATTGGCGGTGTGGCTATCGCCGATCTGTAGCACGGTCACGGGCGATGGGCGGCGGCCGGCAGCCAGCGCGGCCAGGCTTGCGAAAAACCGCGGCAGATCGCCCCGCCCCTGCGCCGCCGCATCGCCACGCGTGGAGTTGCTGGCGGGCGCCCGGTTGGGCGTGCAGGCGGTGGCGGCGAGCGCCAGGCCGACCACGGCATCGCGGCGGCGTATCACTTCTGGGTGGACGCCAACTGCGTATCCTGAAGGTTGCTCATCACGCGCGCCGCGATGATGTCATAGCCGGAGGGGGTGAAGTGGATACCGTCATCCAGGCGCAGGCGTTCGGTGGCGCCGGCGAGGCTGCGGCCATAGCCGGCGTAATTGCCCGCGCCGTCACTGACCGTGAGCCAGGTATCGATGAACGTGCCGCCTTCGCGGCTGACCACGTCCGCGAAGATGGCGTTCACCACCTGCATGTTGTGGCTGTAGGTGGCATCGCGGGCGATCGGGTTGCCGACCCAGATCAGCCGCGCGCCGGAGGCCTTCACGGCGCGGGCGATGGTGGTGGCGCGTGCCCGGTACGTTTCGGTCCAGGTGCCTGTGCCGAAAGCGACGGCATGGCCGGTTGGCAGCCGGATGGACATGCAATCATTGGCGCCGAACATGAGCACGGCGATATCGGGGTGCGCCGATTTCAGCAAGCCGGGCAGAGACCCAGGCCAATCGAAGATGGAGGGTGCGACAAGTCCTGTGCCGGGTTTGGCATCGTTGAGCACATGCGCCCAGCGGGCGGCGCGTGCCGCACGGTGAAGGCCCGCGGCCAAGCCCTGTGCCTGGCTATCGCCGAGCACCTCGATGGTGCGGGTTTTGACCGGATCGCCAGCCACAGCCGCATGGAGCGGGCGGGTTGCCAGTGCGGCGCAAAATCCCAGAAAAGCCCGTCTCTCGGTCGATAGGTACAGTTTTCCCGCCACGGCACAGGTCGTTTCATCAAAGCGTTGGAATTTCAGTATAATAGCGATGCCGTCGCGCGCCGCATAGAGGCGTTTGCACCTATGCGCATCGGTTCCGCAGGGTTGCGCAAACAAATGCGGGGATGATGCTTTTTTGCCATGGTGTGGGCGCTCTGCCACGGGAAGACAGATCTTCGTTTCTGAACAAAAGAAGCAAACGACTTTTGATGGGCGGTCGCCGTGTCGCCGGCAGCGCACGTAAAAGCCCCCGGGGAAACGTGACAAGCTGAAGACAGCCCGCTATAGCACGCGCGCCGCCATGGGGCCCCTCGCCAGATGAAAATTGTCGCCTGCAACAGCAACCGCCCCCTGGCCGAGGCTGTCGCCCAGAACCTTGATCTGCCGCTGACCCGCGTTTCCGTGCGCCGCTTCGCCGACATGGAGATCTTTGTCGAGATCCATGAGAACGTCCGCGGCGAGGACGTGTTCGTGATCCAGAGCACCAGCTTTCCCGCCAACGACAACCTGATGGAATTGCTGATCATGATGGACGCGCTGCGCCGCAGCTCCGCGCGCCGCGTCACCGCCGTGATCCCGTATTTCGGCTACGCGCGGCAAGACCGCAAATCGGCGCCGCGCACGCCGATCAGCGCCAAGCTGGTGGCCAACCTGATCACCGAGGCCGGCGCCAACCGCGTGCTGACGCTGGATCTGCATGCCGGCCAGATCCAGGGGTTTTTCGATATCCCGCTGGACAATCTGTTCGCCGCCCCGCTGTTCATGGCCGATATCAAGGCACGCTATGAGGGACGCACGGTCATGATCGTGTCGCCGGACGTGGGCGGTGTGGTGCGGGCCCGGGCGCTGGCCACCCGGCTGAACGTGGACCTGGCGATCATCGACAAGCGGCGGGAACGCGCCGGCGTATCCGAGGTGATGAACGTGATCGGCGATGTGCGCGGCCGCGACTGCATCCTGCTCGACGATATCTGCGACTCGGGCGGAACGCTGTGCAACGCGGCCGATGCGCTGATCCGCCAGGGTGCAAGCTCGGTGAGCGTGTATGTCACGCACGGGGTGCTCTCGGGCGGCGCGGTGGCGCGGATCGCGGCAAGCCCGATCGAGTCGATGACGATCACAGACAGTATCCTGGCAACCGACGCCGTACGCCAATCGCCCAATCTGCGGCAGGCGACGATCGCGCCCTTGCTGGCCGAGGCGATGCGGAGGATTTCCGATGAGACCTCGGTGAGTTCGTTGTTTGACTGAGCTGGCACAGGTCCCCTTCTGGTTTCTCCGCCATGGCGAGACGGACTGGAACGTGCAGGGGCTTTCCCAGGGGCGGACGGATATTCCTCTGAACGCGGCCGGGCAGGCGCAGGCGCGGGCGGCGGCGGCGCGGCTGCAGGGGCAGGGCATACGCACCATCGTGAGTTCCACGCTCGGCCGCGCGCGCGAGACAGCCGCCATTGTCGGCGCGGCGCTGGGCCTGCCATTTTCGACCGACCCGGACCTGCAGGAGACTTTCTTCGGCGCGCAGGAGGGCAAGAAGATGGGCCCCTGGTATGATGAATGGGTGGAAGATCGCTATACGCCGGCGGGCGGCGAAACCTTTGCGGCCTTGCGCATACGCGTTGTCGTGGGGCTCAACCGCGCTTTGGCGTTACCCGGCCCCGTTTTGGTGATCGCCCATGGCGCCATGTTTCGTGCCGCGCGGGCGGAGATGGGGCTCTCCCCCCACACCCGCACGGAGAACGGTATACCCATATTTTGTACACCCGGCTCGCCCTGGACCTTCTCCTAAAAGGCAAAAATTCTTTGCTTCTTTCTTTCAAGAAAGAGGACTCTTTCTACCGGCGCCCACCCGGCACAGGCCGGCCCAGGCTGGCCAGGGGCGGCAAAAAGCGTTTGCGCCGTTCGTCCGCCGCTCTAAGAGTGGCCCCGCGTTGGGCATCAGCTCAGAAATTGCAGGTGAGAAGCAGTGAAAGCACCCTTTATTGTCGGCGGAGTGGTCTGTGTAGCTGTGGTAGCGGGCGCGCTGTTCGTCATGCTGCACCAGGGCGCGCCGCCACCCGCCCCAAAGCCGGCCGTGGTTCAGGCCCCCGCCCCCGTGCCAGCACCTGCTGCGGTACCCGCCGCCCCCGTGCCTGCGGCGCCGGCCCCGCAGGCAAGCGTGGATTGTTTGCTGCCTGGTCCGCCGCCGGCGGAGCCCGATGGCAGCACCGCGGATGCTAGCGAAATGCATGATGCGCATGAGCGCATCCAGGCCTTCGTGCTGAGCCTGGAAAACTACCAGGCCTGCCGCAACGCGCAGATCGACCACGCGGCGCCCACGGTCTCCGCCCAGCAGAAGCAGACATGGGTAGACCAGGGGAATTCCGCGGTGGACGAGGCGAACGCGCTGGCGGCGGCCTTTTCGCGCCAAATGCAGTTCTTCAAGAGCCGGGAGGCGAAGGCGCAGCCGCCGACGGCGAAGTAAGGAAGCCGTCTTTTTTGAAAAAAAGAAGCAAAAAACTTTTAACTTTGCTGTCGCGGACTCTCCGGAAGCGCGCGCCAACGCATAAAAGTTTTTTGCTTCTTTTTTTCAAAAAAGAACACTCTTTCTTACGCTGCCACCGCCTCCCCAACCTCCTGGGGCAAATACTTCACATACTCCTTCGGCACCACGTGCCAGAATTTCTTTATCTCCTGCTCCCAATCGTGCAGCAGCATCGCCGCGTAGCGGCTGGTGGTTTCCTGCGCGTGTTCCTCCACAATCGCGCGCAGCACAGCCTCCCAATAGTCTGAGCCGAGGCGCTGCCAGGTGAGCGTGTCGCCATTGACGCGCTCGGCGAAGCTTTCGGCAGGATCGTAAACAAANNCCCGTCATGTATTCGCACGCGTTCGATCCGCAGCCTTCCACCACGGCAAGCGCGCCGGAATTGCGCACGGCAAAACGCTCGCCCGCCTGGCCAGCGGCGAAAAGTTTGCCGGCGGTTGCGCCATACAGCACCGTGTTGCCCAGAATGGTGTTGTTCTGGCTGAGCAGTTCCGAACTGGGCGAGGGGCGCACCACGATGGTGGCACCCGACAGGCCCTTGCCCACGTAATCGTTGGCGTCCCCCATCACCTCGATCCGGAGGCCCTGCACGGCAAACGCGCCGAGGCTTTGCCCCGCGGAGCCGCGCAGCCGAATGGTGAGATGGCCGGGTGCCAGGCCGGTCATGCCGTATTGGCGCACGATGCGGGAGGAGAGCTTGGTGCCGATCGCCCGGTGGGTGTTGCGGATGCCGTATTGCAACTGCATCTTCTCGCCACGATCGAACAGCGGCTGCGCATCCTTGATCATTTGCGCGTCCAGCGTCTCAGGCACCTCGTTGCGGCCGTCACGCGTGCAGAAGCGGGCATGCGGGCCGGCATCGGCCTGGGCCAGGATCGGGTTGAGATCCAGATCGTCCAGCAGATCCGATCCGCGGCTGACCTGGGCGAGAAGATCGCTGCGGCCGATCACATCCTCCAGCTTGCGGAAGCCGAGCTCGGCCAGAATCCCGCGCACATCCTCGGCGATGAAGGAGAACAGGTTGATCACCTTCTCCGGCGAACCGTCGAATTTCTTTCGCAAATCCTCATCCTGCGTGCAGACGCCAACAGGGCAGGTGTTGGAATGGCATTGCCGGACCATGATGCAACCCATCGCGACCAGCGAGGCGGTACCGATGCCGAATTCCTCCGCACCCAGCATGGCGGCGATCACCACGTCCCGCCCTGTCTTGATGCCGCCATCGGCGCGCAATTTCACACGGTGGCGCAGGCGGTTCAGCATCAGCACCTGGTGCGCCTCGGAAAGACCCATCTCCCAGGGCAGGCCGGCATATTTCACCGAGGTGAGCGGCGATGCACCGGTGCCCCCGACATGGCCGCTGATCAGGATCGCATCCGCCTTCGCCTTTGCCACCCCGGCGGCGATGGTGCCGATGCCGGAGCGCGCCACGAGTTTGACGCAGACGGTGGCCTCCGGATTGATCTGCTTAAGATCGTAAATGAGCTGGGCGAGATCCTCGATCGAGTAGATGTCGTGATGCGGCGGCGGGCTGATGAGCGTGACGCCGGGGGTGGAGTGGCGCAGCTTGGCGATCAGCGACGTTACTTTGAAGCCGGGCAACTGCCCGCCCTCGCCGGGCTTGGCCCCTTGCGCCATCTTGATTTCGATTTCGCGGCAGGCGTTGAGGTATTCGGCGGTCACGCCAAACCGGCCCGACGCGATCTGCTTGATGGCGGACGAGGCGTTATCCCCGTTCGCGCGCGGCTTGGCCCGCGCTGGATCCTCGCCGCCCTCACCGGAATCGGAGCGCGCGCCGATGCGGTTCATCGCGATCGAAAGCGTCTCGTGTGCCTCGGGGCTGAGCGCGCCGAGCGAAATGCCCGGTGCCAGCAGGCGCTTGCGGATTTCGGTGATGCTTTCCACGTCGTCCACCGAAATCGGCGTGCAGCGTTCGCGCCGGAAATCCAGCAGGTCGCGCAGCGCCACCGGCGGCTGGCGGCGCACGCCTTCCACGTAGCGGCGGTAGATCTGGTAGCTGTCGGTGGCCACCGCGGTTTGCAGCATGTGGATCAGCCCGCCATCGAAGGCGTGAGTTTCGCCGCGTTTGCGAAGTTTGTAGAGGCCGCCGACGGGAAGTGCGACGAACTCGGCGTTCCATGCCGCGCGATGCAGTGCCAGCAGCCGGCGCGCGATGCCAGACAGGCCGATCCCCGAGATGCGCGATTGCATGCCGGGAAAGAATTCGCCGACCAGCGCGCGGGAAAGCCCGATCGCCTCGAAATTATAGCCGCCGCGATAGGAGGAAATCACCGAGATGCCCATCTTGGACATCGTCTTCAGCAGCCCCTTATCGATCGCCTTCTTGTAGCGGCTGACAGCCTCCTTCAGCGACATCTTGCCGAACAGGCCGCGGCGATGACGGTCCGCGATGCTTTCCTGCGCCAGATAGGCGTTGATGGTGGTGGCGCCGACGCCGATCAGCACGGCGAAATTATGCACGTCCATGCATTCGGCGGCGCGTACGTTCAGGCTGGTGAAGGTGCGCAGGCTGGATTTGACGAGATGCGTGTGCACCGCGCCGGTTGCCAGGATCATCGGGATCGGCACGCGGCCGTGGCCCTGGTGTTCGTCGGTGAGCACCACATGGGTGCAGCCTTCGCGCACACCTTCCTCCGCCTCGCGGCGGATCCGGGTGATGGCGCGCCGCAGCCCTGCCTCGCCCTCCTCCACATCGAAGGTGCAATCGACAACGATGGCGGAGGATCCCATGGTGCGGAGCATCGCCTCGAACTCCGCGCTGGAGAGCACCGGGCTTTCCAGTTGCAGCAGATCGCATTGCGACGAATCCTGATCCAGCACGTTGCCGAGATTGCCCAGACGCGTCTTGAGGCTCATCACCCGGGTTTCGCGTAAGGAATCAATGGGCGGGTTGGTGACTTGCGCGAAATTCTGACGGAAATAATGGTGCAGACCGCGATATTGCTCGGAGAGTACGGCAATCGGCGTGTCGTCGCCCATGCTGCCGGTGGCTTCCACGGCATCCTCCACCATTGGGTGGAGGATCGATTCCAGCTCCTCCAGCGTAACCCCCACTGCAAGCTGCCGGCGACGCAGCATTTCGCCTTGATAATAGACCGGTTCCGGCGCATCGGTTTTTACGATATGGTCGATCTTCTTGATTCGCGCGGTCCAGTCGCCATAAGGCTGGCGGGCGGCGAGCATGTCACGCACCGCCTCGTCCTTCAGGAAGCGGCCGTCATCCAGATCCACCGCGATCATTTCGCCCGGGCCGATGCGGCCTTTTTCGCTGATCAGGCTTTCTTCCAACTGCACCATCCCGGTTTCGGAGCCGAGGATCAGCATGCCGTCGGTGGTTACGGAGTAGCGCAGCGGGCGCAGGCCGTNNNNCCATCGGCGCATCGCGCCCGGCGTGGATGAGCAACTCGAACACGTTGTCCAGCACGGCGGTATCCGAACCGCTCGCCTGGATCACCGGCTTGATATCCTCGATAAAGCCCTCGAGCTCGCCGGCCGCAAGACGAGTCTCGTGGCTTTTCATCCAGTT
>PKZM01000031.1 GCA_003133065.1 Acetobacteraceae bacterium | reverse complement strand
TGCATGTTTCGCCGGTGCGCGGCGCGTGCAATAGGAAGTAAGATGTTCTTTTTTGAAAAAAAGAACCAAAAAACTTTTGTTCGTTCAGGTACGTCGCTTGCGTGCGTGTCGGGTCGTGGGGAAGGCAAAGGGGTAAAAGTTTTTTGGTTCTTTTTTTCAAAAAAGAACACGTCTTCCTGATGACTTCCTTCGACTTCACCTCCCCCGCCTTCCACGCTCTCGTTCTGCCCAACGCCCCCCTGATCACCCTCGGCGAGGGCTACGCCTGGCTGGAAGGCCCTGTCTGGTGCGGTGACGCGAACCAGCTTCTGGTGAGCGACGTTCCCAACGATCGCATCCTGCGCTGGACCGAGGATGCCGGCGTCACCCTATTCCGCACCCCCTCCGGCTTTGCTAACGGCCACACGCGTGATCGGCAGGGCCGGCTGGTCGGGTGTTCGCATCAGCACCGGGCGATCATCCGCACGGAGCTTGATGGCACGCTGACAACTCTTGCCGATCGTTACCAGGGCAAGCGACTGAACTCCCCTAACGATGTAACCGTGCACAGCGACGGCGCCATCTGGTTCACCGATCCGCCTTACGGCATCAATACCGATTACGAGGGCGGCAAGCAGATTGCTGAGCTGCCGCCGCGTGTTTATCGCCTTGATCCCCTATCCGGCGATCTCACCATTGTTGCGGACGATTTTGTCGGGCCAAACGGGATCTGTTTCTCGCCGGACGAAGGCCGCCTCTACATCGCCGAAACGGGGCATCAATTCGTCGCGGACGGCGTCTCCCATATCCGGGTCTTTGATGTAGCCGACGGGAGATCGCTGAAAAACGGTCGCAATTTCCACAAGGTGGCGCCCGGCGTCGCGGACGGTTTCCGCTGCGATCAGGACGCAAACCTATGGACCAGCGCCGGCGATGGCGTGCATTGCCTCTCGCCCGGGGGTGAGCTCCTGGGAAAGATCCTCACCGGCGGGGTCGTATCGAATCTGTGTTTCGGGGGCCGCCACCGCTCGCGCCTTTTTATCTGCGCCTCGCAGGCGCTGATGGCGATCTACACCAATGTGCGTGGCGCCCAATGGCCGTGACGGCCTTGAGGCTGGACTGCGTCAGCCTCAATGTGCGCGATCTGGCGGTGTGTGCATTCTATACGGAAGCATTGGGGTTCGCCGTAGCTGGCCCCGTGCGCCAGGATCGGCGGCTCGCAGCCCTGCTCGGCGCCCGCACGGCACGCATCATGCGGCTGCAGCGTGGCGCACAGTTTCTGGAACTGGTGGCGTTGGATCCCGCAGGCGCGCCATATCCCATCGGCAGCCGCAGCAACGATCTATGGTTTCAGCACATCGCACTGGCGACATCGGATATGAAGGTGGCATATGCGCGCCTATGCCAACATGCGTTCACGCCGATTTCCCAAGGCGGGCCTGTCACGCTGCCGGGGGGCGTCGTCGCGTTCAAGTTCCGCGATCCCCAGATGCACCCGCTTGAACTGATCCAGTTTCCCACGCCTGATCCCGCGACAGCCGAGGGCATCGACCACTCCGCCATTGCCGTGGCGAACGCCGAACGCAGCATCGCCTTCTACGGCAAAAATCTGGGGCTAAAGCCTATCGCCCGGCAGACAAACAACGGCCCGGCACAGGCAGCGCTGGATGATCTGGAGGCGCCGGAGGTCGACGTGGTGGCCCTCGCCCCTAAGCGCGCCGCGCCGCATGTGGAGCTTCTGGCCTATCGCAGCCCCATTGGCCGCCGCGACACGCTGCAACCGTCCAGTATTGCCGCCACAGGGTTGGTATTCGCCACACGCGCCGGCGGTGGGCTGGGCGAGCAAGCGCCCGCGCTGATCCGCGATCCGGATGGACACAGCCTGCTTCTCCGGCCAGAACGATACCCGTCTGTCGGTATGTGCCTGGGGAAGGAATAGCGTTTGCGCCTGATCCGTCGTTTTGCGGCCGCGGCTGAAAGCAAAGCGGCACCAGCCGTTCAGCAGATCGAGCCCGCACCGCCGCTGCCGGCACATTTGCTGGCCAACGCAAAGGTGCTGGCGCATCGCGCCGACATTCTGCCGATGCTGCCTAAAGGCGGAATTGTCGCCGAGATCGGCGTCGCGCTTGGCGATTTCTCCGCCTTGTTGCTGCAGGCCTGTCAGCCATCACAGTTTGCCGCCATCGACATCTTCCGCCTGCATGAGCAGCCCACCTTATGGGGCCGCCGCACGGCAGAGATTTTCGGCGGCGGCACGCACCGCGCCTCTTACGAGCAAAGGTTTGCTGCAGAGATCTCAGCCGGCCAAATGCAGGTGATGGAAGGCGACAGCCTGGACGGAATCGCGCAACTGGCCGACGAGAGCGTCAGCGTTTTGTACCTGGATGCCGATCACCGCTACGCCAGCGTGGCGGCCGAACTCGCCGCTGCATCCCCGAAGATGCGCCCCGACGGGTGGATCGTGTTGAACGACTATATCATGAACGACATCGCCAACAGCTTCGCACCGTATGGCGTAGTTCAAGCCACGCATGAATTCATGCTGCGCGAGGGATGGGAGATGATGTACCTGGCCCTGCACCCTTACATGTATTGCGATGTGGCTTTGCGCCGGGCGCCTCGCCTTGCCTGAAGCAGAAGAAAGAATGTTCTTTTTTGAAAAAAAGAACCAAAAAACTTTTATTCGTTGGAGTACGCTTCCGGCGAGTCCGCGACAGCCAGTGAAAAGTTTTTTGCTTCTTTTTTTCAAAAAAGAAGACCTTCCTTGCCTACCTCTCCCTCAGAACCCCCGCCGCCTCCACCGCAAAATACGTCAGCACCCCATTCGCCCCCGCGCGCTTGAAACCGAGCAGGCTTTCCATCATCCCACGCTCACGATCCAGCCACCCGCGCTCGATCGCCGCGATCATCATCGAATACTCGCCGGAAACCTGGTAGGCGAAGGTCGGCACGGCGAATGTCTCCCGCACCCGGCGCACGATATCCAGATACGGCATGCCGGGCTTCACCATCACCATGTCCGCGCCCTCGGCCAGATCGGCCGCCACCTCGCGCAGCGCCTCGTCGGAATTCGCCGGATCCATCTGGTAGGTCTTCTTGTCCCCATGCAGGGACTTGGCGGAACCCAGCGCATCGCGGAACGGACCGTAGAACGCGCTCGCGTATTTGGCGGCGTAGCTCATGATGCGCGTGTGGATCAGCCCGGCCCCATCCAGCGCCGAACGGATTGCCCCCACGCGGCCATCCATCATGTCCGACGGCGCGATGATATCGATCCCTGCCTCGGCCTGGTTGACCGACTGGCGGGTGAGCACGGCCAGCGTTTCGTCATTGGCGACATAGCCATGCCGGATCACGCCATCATGCCCATGGTCGGTATAGGGATCCAGCGCCACATCGCCGATGAGGCCCAGATCGGGGAATTCCCGTTTCAGCAGCCGGGCGGCCGAACACATCAGGTTTTCGGCGTTCAGCGCCTCCGTGCCCTCGGCATCCTTCTTATGCGCGGGGGTGGCGGGAAACAGGGCGATGGCGGGTATGCCCAGGCGGGCCGCGGGCTCGATATGGGCGGCCAGCCTGTCCAGACTGACGCGATCCACCCCCGGCATCGCCGCCACGGGCACCCGCAGGCCGGCGCCTTCAATAACAAACACCGGCCAGATCAGATCATCCACGGAGAGGCTGTTTTCCGCCACCATGCGCCGCGTCCACGCATCATGGCGCAGGCGACGCGGGCGGCCGGCGGGAAAGGCCGCCGAACTCACCGATATCCCCGCATATGGCTATGGAACCGGCTGTAGCTGAGATACACCACCATACCCAGCGCCAGCCACACCATCAGCATTTCCCATGTCAGCAGCGGCAGCGCCGCCATCATCCCGCCGCACACCAAAATCCCCGCGATCGGCACAAACGGCACCCACGGCGCGCGGAACACACGCACACGATCGGGGTCTACCCGCCGCAGCACCAGCACGCCCACGCACACGATCACGAACGCCAGCAGCGTGCCCATGGACGTGATTTCGCCCAGTTCCTTGATCGGCAGAAGTCCGCCCAGCACCCCGGTGAACACCATGAACAGGATATTGCTCATCCATGGCGTTCTGAAGGTGGGATGCACTGCCGAGAAAATTTTCGGCAGCAGCCCGTCACGCGACATGGAATAGAATACCCGGCTTTGCCCCAGCAGCATCACCAGGATCACGCTCGTCAGCCCCGCGATCGCGCCGATATTCACCGCCGAGCGCAAGATCGGAAACGGCGTCTGCCCGATCGCATCGGCCACCGGCGCCGCACTGCCCAACTGCGTATAAGGCAGCAGCCCGGTCAGAACCAGCGCGAAGGCGATATACAGCACCGTGCAGATCGCCAGCGATCCCATCATCCCGATCGGCATGTCCCGCCCGGGGTCCTTGGTCTCCTGCGCCGCGGTGGAAACCGCATCGAACCCGATATAGGCGAAGAACACCGTGCTGGCGCCGCGCGCCACGCCCGACCAGCCGAAATCACCAAATTTGCCGGTATTTGCGGGAATGAACGGATGCCAATTCGCCGGGTGCACATAAAATGCACCCACGACGATCACCACCAGCACCACCGTCACTTTCAGCGCGACGATGGCCCCGTTCACCTTCGCCGATTCAGAAATCCCCCGGATCAGCACCAGCGACGCCAGCACGATGATCAGCACCGCCGGCAAATTGATCAGCCCGGGAACCGGATCGAACGGGGATGCCACCAGCGCATGCGGCAGCGCCAGCCCCCACCCCGCCAGCAGCTTGTTCAGATAGGTGGACCAGCTCACCGATACGGTGGCTGCCCCCATCGCATACTCCAGGGTCAGCTCCCACCCGATAATCCACGCCACCAACTCGCCAAGTGACGCATACGCATATGTGTAGGCCGATCCGGCAACCGGGATCATGCTCGCCAGCTCGCTATAGCAAAGCCCGGCAAACCCGCAGCCGATCGCCGCGATGATAAAGCTTAGGACGATCGCCGGTCCCGCATCATGGGCCGCGGCGGTCCCGGTCAGGGAGAAGATGCCCGCCCCGATGATCGCCCCGATTCCCAACCCCACCAGGCTCAAAGGCCCCAGCGTCCGCTTGAAGCTATGCTTGCCGCCATCCTCGGCGCCCAGCGCCGCGATGGGTTTTCTGGTAAACAGTGGGTTGCCGAGGGTAAGGCTCATACAAAGTCCTTGTCCGTTCCACACAAGCCCTAGGTCGGGCTTTGCTGCACGCTTCCGTGAATGCTAAAGCTGCCCTCTCGCCGCTTGGCGCGCAATCGTCCCGCTTGCACCCGCAACAACGAACAAAAGTTTTTTGGTTCTTTTTTTCAAAAAAGAACAAAATAAAGCGCTTCTTTTTGAAAAAGAAGCAAAAACTTTTAACTCCGGCGCCGTCACAGCGGCGCCGGGCCATCCGAGGGAGTGTCACTTGAACGATCAGACTCTGAGCCCGGCGTTTGCACGGTTTTTTTCGGCTCCCCTGGCGCAAACCGACCCCGAGATCGCGGCCATTCTGGGTGCGGAACTCGCGCGCCAGCAGGATGGGATCGAACTGATCGCGTCGGAGAACATCGTCTCCGCCGCGGTGCTGGAGGCCCAGGGCAGCGTGCTGACGAATAAATACGCCGAGGGCCTGCCGGGCCGCCGCTACTATGGCGGATGCCAGGAGGTGGACAGGGCGGAGTCGCTCGCCATCGCGCGGGCCTGCGAGATCTTCGGCTGCGCGTACGCCAACGTGCAGCCCCATTCCGGCGCGCAAGCCAACGGCGCGGTGTTTCTCGCGCTGATCAAGCCAGGCGATACCATCCTGGGCATGTCGCTGGCCGCCGGCGGCCACCTGACGCATGGTGCCGCCCCCGCCCAATCCGGCAAATGGTTCAACGCCGTGCAATACGGCGTGCGCCGGGAAGATGGCCTGCTCGATTACGAGGAACTCGAATCCCTCGCCCGCGCCCATCACCCAAAGCTGATCATCGCCGGCGGCTCGGCCTATCCGCGCGTGATCGATTTCGCCCGCATCCGCGCGGTCGCCGATGAAGTGGGCGCCTATTTCCTGGTGGATATGGCGCATTTCGCCGGCCTGGTGGCCGCCGGCCTGTATCCCAGCCCCCTGCCCCACGCGCATGTCGTCACCACAACCACGCACAAAACCCTGCGCGGCCCCCGCGGCGGCATGATCCTGAGCAACGACGCCGAACTGGGCAAGAAATTCAACTCCGCGGTGTTCCCTGGGCTTCAGGGCGGCCCGCTGATGCACGTGATCGCCGCCAAGGCGGTCGCGTTCGGCGAGGCCCTGCGCCCGGACTTCCGCGCCTATCAGCGCTCCGTCCTGGATAACGCCCGCGTGCTGGGCGAGACACTGCGGGAGAGCGGGCTGGACATCGTGACGGGCGGCACTGACAGCCACCTCGTGCTGGTCGATCTCCGCCCCAAGGGCGTCACCGGCAAAGCCACCGACGAGAGCCTGGGGCGGGCCCACATCACCGCCAACAAGAACGCCATCCCCTTCGATCCGGCCAAGCCCGCCGTTACCAGCGGCATTCGCCTCGGCAGCCCCGCCGCCACCACACGCGGCTTTGGCACGGAGGAATTCCGCCAGGTCGGCCTCATGATCGCCGAGATCGTGGATGGGCTGGCAGCTTCCGGCGATGGGAGTAATGCGGCGGCGGAAGCGGCGGTGGGCGCGCGGGTGCTGGAGCTTTGTGCGCGGTTTCCCATATACAGGTAAGGAAGAATGTTCTTTTTTGAAAAAAAGAACCAAAAAACTTTTGCCTCTTTGCGTGCGCTGCCGGCGAGTCGGATGCCAAGTGTCAAAAGTTTTTTGCTTCTTTTTTTCAAAAAAGAAGGACTTTCTTTTTTATGCGCTGTCCCTTCTGCGGCCACGACGACACCCAGGTCAAAGACAGCCGCCCCGCGGAGGACGGCGCCTCCATCCGCCGCCGCCGTTTCTGCGCCAGTTGCAGCCAGCGTTTCACCACAGTGGAGCGGGTGCAGTTACGTGAGCTGACCGTGGTGAAGGCGGATGGCCGCCGTGTACCGTTCGATCGTGAGAAACTCGGCCGCTCCATCAGCATTGCGCTGCGCAAGCGACCGGTTGAGGGCGACCGGATCGACCGCATCGTCAACGGACTGGTGCGCCAGTTGGAGGCGTCGGGCGAGACGGATCTTCCCAGCAAGCAGATCGGCGAGCTGGTGATGGATACGCTCAAGGAGGTGGACGAGGTCGCGTATGTCCGCTTTGCCAGCGTCTATCGCGATTTTCGCGAGGCGAAGGACTTCGAGGCATTTCTCGGTTCGCTGGACGACCCACCGCAGCCGCCCGGCAAACCGGCTTAGAGCGCCTTTCAAAACNNGCGGAGCGGCCGTTTGGGGGCCGTGAGCACCGGAGCGCAAAAGACGGGCGCCAGATGGCCGCCAGGGCAGGTTTTGAAAGGCGCTCTTAGCCCAGGCGGCCTCATCCGCCGCCCTCCAACCCCGCTCAACGTGGGATTGTCTCAAAGCGGCGTATCATCATTTTAGGTTGCAGCCGGGCCAGGTTATGATAGTAACGTAACGAAATGCCCCCAAGAATAGAGTGATGTGCTCTCCTGGGCATCGCGACCGCTGCCGAAACCTTGGAGCACCCATGTCCCAAGCAGTCAAGCCGCTTCAGGACACGGGAAATTTTTGTCCGCAAGAGTTGTTACGCATCGCCGATGAGGGTGTGGTGGTGCACGACGCCAGCGGCCAAATCGTGTTCTGCAATCCCGCCGCCGCGAAGATACTGCGTTTGGCCGGCGATACTCTTCTCGGGGTCTCAAGCCGCACGTTCGAGCCCGCGACGATCCGTGAGGATGGATCGCCTTTCCCGGCCGCGGATCATCCGGCGATGGTAACGCTGCGCACGGGAGAGCCGTGCACAAAAGTGGTGATGGGCATCGAATGGAACCCGCAAACCCCGTGCACCTGGGTCAGCGTCAGTTCCGCGATCATCCCACCCACGGCCGGCAGGCCGATGACGGTGTTCGCGACCTTTACCGACATCACGCCTCATGTGGAAGCCAAGCGCCTGCTGGGCCAGATGGCGGCATCCCTACAACAGAAGAGCCGCATGCTCGCCGCCGCGGAATCCTCCATGCGCCACTTACTGCACGCGATCCCCGACCGCGTCTGGGTAAAAGACCCTGACGGAACCTATACCTTCTGCAACGCAGCGCTAGCGCGTATGCATAATGCCAGGCAATCCGAGGTGATCGGAAAGACCGACTATGATTTCTCGCCTCCAGAACAGGCGGCGTTCTTCCGGCACAATGACCTGCAAGCGGCACAACAAGACCGGGCGCTGGTGATCGAGGAAACGACGACGTCCCCACACGACCAGACTCGCAGCGTGTTCGAAACAGTGCGTGTACCGATGCGGGATGAGGCGGGCCGGCTACTTGGGGTGCTTGGCATTGCCCGCGATGTGACGGAACGCCACGACCTGCAGGAAAAACTTCAGAAATCGAATGTGGAGTTGGCGACTCTGGCGGAGGAACTGCGTCGTCTGGCGCTGACCGACACGCTGACCGGCCTGCCGAATCGCCGTGCGTTCGAGGAGGCCATCGGCATCGAATTCCAGCGCAGCACAAAGCAGGGTGCCCCCACCTCCGTGCTGCTGATCGACATCGACCATTTCAAGCGCGTCAACGACGGATTTGGCCACGAGGCCGGCGATGCGGCGCTGATGCACCTCGCCGATGTGCTGCGCGCCGCAAGCCGCGCCTGCGACATGCCGGCGCGTCTGGGCGGGGAGGAATTCGCGCTGCTGCTTGGGGATACGGGAGCGGGCTGTGCCATCGCCATCGCGGAACGCCTCCGCGAGAGGGTGGAACGGACCGAAGTGAGTTTCGCGGAAAAACGGTTTGGCCTGACGATCAGTGTGGGCGTGGCATCGTTCTGCGACGACGACAAGGAATGGTCGGCCGCGGTGGCGAAGGCCGATGAGGCACTCTACGAAGCGAAGGCCCGCGGGCGGAACAGGGTTCGCGCACGCCCCGTGGCGTGGGCGGAGTTGGCAAAGGCGGCGGGATAGCAGCGCCTGCTTCCATATCTTCTGTTGCGGGAGGCTAGAGCATGATCGGCCTGACTGGAATCGCCGGGCGCGAGCCGGGCGTCGAGAGGCTGATAAAAATGCTTGTTCAAACACAAGGCTAGAATCGTTGGATTTCATCCACTAGCGCCCGGCCTCGCGGTCGCAGTAACGGGTTGGCATACCCGATCGTCAGCCGCTCAACGGCGTTAGGCGCCTTAGACCGTGGGCAAGACACGTAGCCGCTTGCGCATTCGTGCTCTGCGGCGGCAGAGCTCTTGTGATAGATACTGCTCCCGTGTTCGACCTGCCACAGGCTCTTCCTCGCCGTCGCCAAGAATGAGCGATCTGATCCACATGCGCGCGGCACTGGCTCTGGCCGCGCGCGGCCTTGGCAGCACCTGGCCCAATCCCTCGGTCGGCTGCGTCATCGTACGTGGTGGGATTGCGGTGGCGCGCGGCCGTACCGGCCTGCGCGGGCGGCCGCATGCCGAGACGCAGGCGCTGGCGGTAGCGGGCGACAGCGCGCGCGGAGCGACGGCGTATGTGTCGCTGGAGCCATGCAGCCATCATGGCGCAACACCGCCCTGCGCGGATGCGCTGATCGCGGCCGGGATCGCGCGCGTCGTGGTCGCGGCGGGCGATCCCGATCCGCGGGTGAATGGCGCAGGCCTCGCACGGCTGCGGGCGGCGGGCATTTCTGTAGAACACGGCCTGCTGGCAGACGAGGCGGAGGAGACGCTCGCCGGCTTCTTCACCCGCATCAAATTAGGCCGCCCGCTGGTGACCCTGAAGCTGGCAACAACCCTGGATGGGCGCATCGCAACCCATTCGGGCGAGAGCCAGTGGATCACCGGCCCGGCCGCGCGGCGCGCCACGCAGGCGCTGCGCGCACGGCACGATGCAGTGATGGTGGGGGCAGGCACGGCGCTGGCCGATGACCCGGCGCTCACCTGCCGCCTGCCCGGCGCGGCTTCCCGCCCGGTCGTGCGCATCGTGGCTGACAGTCGGTTAAGCCTGCCGCTCACCTCGCAATTGGTGGCATCATCCCACCACGCGCCCACCTGGGTGCTGTATCACACGAACACACCGGCTGGCCCGGCGCCTGCGCCGGGCGAACAAGCGCCCAGCCGGGCGCAGCTTCTCTCGCAAGCGGGGGCGCGGTGTATTGCGGTGCCCCCGGGGCCGGATGGCATCGATCTGCCAGCCGCGATGCAGGCGTTGGGAACACGCGGGCTGACGCGTATCCTGGTGGAAGGGGGCGCC
Organism: Acetobacteraceae bacterium; assembly: GCA_003133065.1. Classification (GTDB taxonomy): domain Bacteria; phylum Pseudomonadota; class Alphaproteobacteria; order Acetobacterales; family Acetobacteraceae; genus BOG-908. The sequence continues at coordinate 11,338 of PKZM01000031.1, read as the reverse complement.
CGCCTTGCAGCCGCCCTGCTGCGCGCCGATCTGGTTGACCGTATCGTGTGGGTCCACGCCCCCGCTTTGCTCGGCGCCGATGCCACACCGGCGGTGCAGGCGCTCCACCTGGACAGCCTTGCCAAAATGGCCCGCTTCAAGCCCATAAGCGCCCCCCTGGTGCTTGGAGATGATGTAATGACGGAGTTCGTCCGATGACCCGCCCCCGTACCGCCGCCCGCGTGGGCGCCGTTCAGGCGCTGTTCCAGGCCGAACAAGCCGCGGAAAATCCGGAGACGGTGATCGACCAGTTCGTGCGGCATCGCCTGGGTGAACTCCCCGGCAGCGGCGGGTTCGAGGATGGGCGGGTGCCCGATGCGCATGTCAAATTGTTCAGCCGTATCGTGCGCATGGCGGTGGAGCGCCAATCGGAGATCGACCGCCTGCTCGCCGAGGCTTTGCCGGCGGAATGGCCTTTGGATCGGCTCGATCCGGTACTGCGGGCACTGCTACGGGCGGCGGGGGCGGAGTTGGCGATGCGGGACGGCCCGCCCATTCCGGTGGTGATCAACGAGTATCTCGACGTGGCGCATGGCTTTTTTGCGGGCGACGAGCCGAAGATGGCCAACGGGCTGATGGATCGGCTGGCGCGCAGCCTGCGGCCCCGCGAGTTTGAATCGCTTCATGCCGCCCCCTGATGTGGACTCGCTGCCGGCTGAATTCTCGCTGATTGCCCGCCATTTCCGGCCGCTCTGCGGTGAGGGCGCGCTGGATCTGGCCGACGATGCCGCCCTGTTCATGCCGCCGCCGGGGCGGCAACTGGTGTTCTCCGCGGATGCGATCGTGGAGACGGTGCATTTTCTGCCGGAGGACCCGCCCGACACGATCGGGCGCAAGTTGTTGCGGGTCAACCTCTCCGATCTGGCGGCAATGGGCGCGACCCCCCTGCATTATCTGCTGACGCTGTCCGCCCCCCGGTCGACGCCGGATGCCTGGTTCGCCGGGTTTGCGGCCGGGCTGGCGGCTGACCAGGCGGCGTTCGGGGTGCGGCTGCTCGGCGGTGATACGGCCAGCACGCCGGGGCCGATTTCGCTCTCGGCCACCATCATCGGGCATATCACCCCGGGGCAAGCATTGCGCCGCTGCGGCGCGCAGCCGGGCGACGGGCTTTGGGTGACGGGCACGATCGGCGATGGTGCGCTGGGGCTGCTGGCGCTGCGGGGGGAGATTGCCGATCCGACGCAGCATTTGGCACAACGGTATCGTGTGCCGCAACCGCGGCTGGGGCTGCATCTGTACGGCATTGCGTCGGCCGCGATGGATATTTCGGATGGGTTATTGCAGGACGCAGGGCATTTGTGCCGCGCCGGCGGCCTGGCGGTTGAGATCGATGCGGCGCTGGTGCCGCTATCGGATGCGGCGCGGCGGGCCGGGCGGCCGGAGGTGGTGCTGACCGGAGGCGACGATTACGAATTGCTGCTCGCGGTGCCGCAAGCGCGCGAGGCGGCTCTGTTGGCCGAGGCGGAGCGCGCGGCGGTCGCCTTTACCCGCATCGGCACCTTCCTGCCCGCCCCCCCAAGCGTTCACGTCATCGGCGGCCCTTCCGCTTTACCCAGCGGCTGGAGCCATTTCTAAAGCGCACGCCACCGCAGACATATCCAAACAAACAAAAGTCTTTTTGCTTCTTTTTCTTCAGAAAAAGAAGACTCTTTCTTGCCTTTAGCCCAGCCCCCTACCCCGCATTACCCGCCTCCGCCAGCCGCTTCTCCGCCGCCTTACGCCACGCAACATCCGCAGGCGCCTCCGCCAGCGCGCGCTTGAACAGCGCCACCGCCTCGGGGGTCACATGGCCCTGCGTCTCCGTGATCACCTCAGCGGTCTCCGCGCCGAGCGTGGGCTCGAAGCGGGTGGCCAGCGCGTGGCGGAAAGCGTCGGCCGCTTCGCTCAGATGGCCCACGGACAGCTCGGCATTGCCCAGCATCACGTAGCCCTTGCGGGTGCGCTCGCTGTTGGGATCCAGCTTGCCCAGGGCAGCGCGCAACTGCGTGATCAGCTCCATGTCGCGCGCCGTCTCGTTCGCGCGCGCGGCGTCCTGCTGGGCCACCTCCGCGATCTTGCTGTCCGCCGCGTAGTTGGGCGTGCCGTCCGCCACGTAAAGGCCCAACGCCAGGGCTGGCACCACGGCAGCCACCGCGATCACCGGCCAGGCACCGGAGCGGCGCGTTGCCGCCTCCGTCTGCTCGGCCTCGGCCAACAGGCGGCGCTGCACCTCCAGGCGCGCGGCCTCGTGCTCGGTGGCCAGCAGGCGTCCCTCGGCCAGGTCACGATCAAGCTCCGTGAGCTGGGCGCGGTGCAAGGCCAAAGCCGCCTCCCGTCGGCTGCGCAAGCCGCCGCCACGCCAAACCGAGACGCCGAGCGGCGCCATGGCGACCAGCGCCACGACCACAATACTGAGCCAGATCATGCGGTTCTGCTGAGCTCCGCCAAGCGGTCACGCTCGGCATCGGTAAGAGGAAGCGGCGCTGCCGGCGAACGGCGGCCACCCAGGAAGGCCGCCACGCCACCGATCACCAAGGCCAGAAAAGGCGTGGCCCACAAAAGAAACGTGCTGGCCGAAAAAGGCGGCTTGAGGCGTACGAAACTGCCGTAGCGCGCCACCATCCAATCCATGATCTGCTGATTGCTGCGGCCGGCCTTCACCTGCTCGCGCACAATGGCACGCAAATCACGGGCAAGCCCGGCATTGCTGTCCTCGATCGATTCGTTCTGACAGACGAGGCAACGAAGCTGGCTGCCCACGGCCTCGGCACGGGCTTCCTGCGCGGCATCAGGCAGCATCTCGGAGGGGTCGGAAACAGCATAGGCAGGGGCAGAGCAAAACAAGAGCAAAGCCAAGAAAGCCGTTCTTTTTTGAAAAAAAGAACCAAAAAACTTTTGCCTCTTAAGGCGCGCGAAACGGAACCACCGTGTCATGACGAGGCTCGGCGCAGGGCGGGGAGCAACCCCTTCTCGGCGATCTCGGGGCTGATCGGGCCGGCAAGGTGCCACGCAATGTGACCGGTGGAACCGATGACAAAACTTTCTGGCACGCCGTAAAGGCCAAAATTAATAAAGGTGGTGCCACGCCGGTCCGAAGCCACGCGGGTAAAAGGATTGCCATAGCGCGAGAGGAAATCGGCGGTCTTGGCGGGATCGTCCTCCCACGCAATGCCCCATATCTGAACGCCCTGCTGCTTCAACGCATCCAGCATCTCCGCCTCCTCGGCACAGGGGATGCAGTAGGAAGCAAAGAAATTCAGCACAACAGGCTGCCTGGCCGCGGCAGCACGCAGATCCGCGCTGGAAAATCCCGCAAGTGAGCCCACGCCGGGAAGATCGAAATCGGGGATCGGCTTGCCCAGCATCGGATTGCCGATGTCGTGCGGATCGAATTTTCCAACCTGCATGCGGTTCAGCATGGTCCAGAACGCGGCCCCGCCGGCCACGGCCACGCCTAGCGGCGCCAGCATCAGAAGACGCCGGCGCAACACCGCCGCGGCATAGGCGCCGGTCGCGCTCATGCAGGCACCACGTTGCGCAGGCGAGAGGGCGCGCCCACACGCAGCCGCCTATCGGCAAGCGACAGGGCGCCGCCGGCAGCCATCACCACCGCCCCCAGCCAGATCCAGGGCGCGAGGGGATTCACGTGCAGCCGCAAAACGGCGGAATCGCCCTTCTCATCGCCCAGTACTGCGTACAGATCCTGCATCAGATTGGTGCGGATCGCGACATCGCTGGTGGTCTGTCCTTGCGAGACGAAATTGCGGCGGGAGGGATGCATGATGGCGTAAGGCACGCCATTCTTCATCACCTCGATATTGGCGATGCGCGAGGTGTAGTTGGATCCCTCACCGTTTTGCACGGACAACAGAGTCCACTGGTAGCCGCCCACGGAGAATGTCTCGCCGGGCTTGGCCTCCACGATCTTGTTGCTGGCAAGCGACATGCCCGCAATGCCCGCGATGGTTACGCCCATGCCGGCATGCGCGATCGCGGCGCCGAGCACGGCAACCGGCAACCCCCGCGCCCTGCGCACGGAATTGACCACCGGCGCGCGGAACAGCAGCGTGCGCTCCACCACCTCGGCAAACGATCCCAGGATCAGCCATGTGGCGGCGCCAAAAGCGAGTGCGGGGAGAACCTTCATACCGATGGCACACACGCCGGCCACGATCGTCGCCGCCAGCGCGGCCCACCAGGCATGCACCACCAGCGGCCACAGACGCCCGCGCTTCCAGGGCAGCAACGGCCCTACGGCCATGGCAGCGAAAACCGGGATCGCCAAGGGCAGGACGGTGGCGTTGAAGAACGGCGCGCCGACGCTGATCTTCTGGCCGAGCAGCAAATCGGCGAATGGCGGATACATCGTGCCGACAATCACCACCGCGCAAATGGAACACAGCAGGATGTTGTTCAACACCAGTGCGCCTTCCCGCGATACCGGCGCGAAAACGCCCCCCGATTTCAGCAGCGGCGCGCGCAGCGCGAACAGCAGCAGCGCGCCGCCGATCACCAGGCCGAGCAGGCCAAGGATGAAAATGCCGCGGGCGGGATCGTTGGCGAAGGCGTGCACGGAGTTCAGAATGCCCGAGCGCACCAGGAAGGTGCCGGACAGCGAAAGGCTGAACGTGCCGATCGCCAACAGCACCGTCCATATCTTCAGGCTTTCGCGCTTTTCCACCACGATCGCCGAATGCACCAAAGCCGTGCCGGTCAGCCAGGGCATGAGCGAGGCGTTTTCCACGGGGTCCCAGAACCAGTAGCCGCCCCAGCCGAGTTCATAATACGCCCACCACGAGCCCATCGCGATGCCGCAGGTGAGGAAGCACCAGGAGGTGAGCGCCCAGGGGCGCACCCAGCGGCCCCAGGCGGCATCGATCCGTCCCTCCAACAATGCAGCGACGGCGAAGGCGAAGGGCACCGCGAAACCGACATAACCCATGTAGAGAATGGGCGGATGGAAGGCGAGGCCGGGATCCTGCAGCAGCGGGTTCATGCCGCGGCCATCATGCGGGGCGGGGAAATCGCGCAGGAACGGATTGGAGGTGGTGAGGCAAAACAGCAGGAACCCGGCCGACGTACCGCCGAGCACGCCCAGCACGCGAGAGCGCAGCGCGGAGGGCAGGTTGCGCCCGAAGGCGGCGACCAGGCCGCCGCAAATGCCCAGGATCAGGCCCCACAGCAGGATGGAGCCTTCGTGGTTACCCCACGTGCCGGTTATCTTGTAGAGCAGCGGCTTGGCGATGGCGCTGTTCTCGGCCACGTTGATGACGGAAAAATCGTCGTGGACGCTGGCATAGACCAGCGCCAGCGCGGCGCCGATCAGTGCCAGAAGCTGGCCCACCGCGAGGCCGGGGGTGGCGGCCATCAGCCGCATGTCCCGCCGATGCGCGGCCCAAATGCCGATGACCGCCTGCACGAAGGCGAGGGAGACGGCGAGGGCGAGGGCGAAATTGCCGAGTTCGGGGATCATCACTCTACCTAAAAAAGAAAAAATCTTCTTTTTTGAAAAAAAGAAGCAAAAAACTTTTTCTCATTTAGATGGAGCTGAGGCGACCACCCGACTCAAGAGGTAAAAGTTTTTTGGTTCTTTTTTTCAAAAAAGAACGCCTTCCTTCACTTCGCCGACGCCGTCGTCATACTATTCCACGTCGAAGCCGGCGGCGCCGCCCCCTTCGCCGGATTCCAATGCCCGGATCGCTTCAGCGCATCGGCCACATCTTTCGGCATGTACGTTTCGTCGTGCTTGGCGAGCACTTCCTGCGCATGAAACGTATGATCGGGTTCCAGCGTACCGAGGGCAACCACGCCCTGACCTTCGCGGAACAGGTCCGGAAGGATGCCAACATAAGTGACCTCGATGGCGGTCTTGCCATCTGTGACCTTGAAGGCGGCGGTTGGCTGGCCGTCCAGCCTGGCTGTATGCAGCGTGCCGGCCTGAACGAGGCCACCAAGGCGGATGGTGCGGCCGGTCGGCGGCTCCTTCCTGGCGATATCTCCGGGGGACATGAAGAAGACGATGTTGTCGGAGAAGGCATTCAGCGTCAGCGCGCTGGCACTGCCCAGGCCGGCGCCACAGGCAAGCACGATCGCCAGCCGGCGCATCTTTCTGGTCATGATGAGGGGTCTTTCTGGCGGGCGCGGGGATCGGCAGCACGCAGGCGGAGGGTAACACGGGCAAGCCGTGTCTGGGTGCCGAAACTGAATACCAGCACCGCGCCGAAGAACAGGGCGTAGGCGGACGCGATGAAGGGCAGATGATCATAGTGCAGCGGATTGATCATGGCGCGCGCTCCGCCTGGGCCAGCAGCAGGGCGCGCAGGCGGCGTTCCATCACGCCCGCGCGCAGGCGCCCCACGACAATGGCGGAAAAGCCGAAGGTGCAGCCCAGCGCGGAGAGAAACAGCGGCCACAGCATCCGGGAACTCATGGTGTTGGATCCGGTAAGGCCGATGCTGTTGCCCTGGTGCAGCGTGTTCCACCACTGCACGGAGAAATGGATGATCGGCAGATTGACCACGCCGATCAGGGCCAGGATGGCGCCGGCCCGGTAGCCGCGTTCCTGATCATCGAAGGCGCGGATCAGCATGATGTGGCCACAATAGAGGAAGAACAGCACCAGCACACTGGTCAGCCGCGCGTCCCACACCCACCAGGTGCCCCACATCGGCTTGCCCCACAGGCTGCCGGTGGCCAGGCACAGCGCGGTGACGGTGGCGCCGACAGGGCCGATTTCCGCCGCCGCCATATCCGCCAGCGGGTGGCGCCAGACCAGCGACAGCAGCGAGGCGAGGGCGAGGCCGGCATAGCCCGAGGTGGCGAGCCAGGCCATCGGCACATGGATATACATGATCCGCACCGCATCGCCCTGCTGATAGTCGGCCGGCGAGAAGAAAAGCCCCCAGCCAATACCGATCGCGGTCAGCAGAATGGCGGGGATGGTCAGGAACGGCTGCATGCGCGCGGCAATGCGCAGGAAGCGCCCGGGGTTGGCGAACCTGTGCAGATTGCGGCGGGCCGGTTGACCGGTCTGCGGGGCAGCTATGGCGGTGCTTGCGTCCACGGGAGCATCTCTATCAGAGGCGGGTTGCGGTTTGAAGACGGCGGGCGAGGAAGGCGGGCAGTCAGGCGGTTCCAAGAGCAGCGGGATACGCGTAACGTGGAACGGTATCACTGAGCGCAAGGCAGTACCGCATGCTGTTCGTTCTCGTCTGCACCGACAAGCCCGGCAGCCTCGATCTGCGGCTGGCCACACGGCCGAGTCATCTCGCCTATCTGGAGACCTATCAGAGCAAGCTGGTGCAGGGCGGCGCGCTGCTGGACCATGATGGGCGTCCGAGCGGGAGCCTGCTGATCGTTGATGTCGCGGACCGGGCGGAGGCGGCAGGGTTCGCCGAGGCCGATCCCTATAACCGGGCCGGGCTGTTCGAATCGGTGCTGATACGGCCGTATCGGCAGGTGTTCCGCGATGGGGAAAAGCTGGCGTGACGCATTGGCTGGTGAAGTCGGAACCAGACGCGTTTTCGTGGGACCAGCAGGTGGCCAACGGGGTGGAACCCTGGACTGGCGTGCGCAGCCACCAGGCGAAGAACAATCTCAAGGCAATGGCGAAAGGTGACCGCGCGTTTTTCTACCACTCCAATGTGGGCAAGGAAATCGTGGGCATCGTGGAAGTGGTCCGCGCGGCGTATCCGGACCCCACGGCCGAGTCGGGCGATTGGGTATGCGTGGACATGAAGGCGGTAAGGCCATTCAAGCGGGCGGTGACGCTGGCGCAGATGAAGGCTGATCCGGCGCTGGAGGGGTTTGGGCTACTGCGGCTCTCCAGGTTGTCGGTCGTGGATGTGTCGGATGCGCACTGGGCGCATATTTGCAAATTGGGGGGTGTGAGAGGTTAGGTTTTCTATGTTCGCGTTTTGTTTCACGTGAAACACTCCAGTGGCTGCCCCGCTCGCCCTTCATGCACAAACTTACCTTCTCCCATGCCACCTGCGTAAACAGATCGCTTTTCAAGAAAAGAAGACCTTCCCCATCTCTTCTTCAGATCTGATTATTCTTTGATCTTCACACATGCGTGATGCCAAGAAAGTTGACCTTTTGGGCAGCGTTGGGCGAGTTTGACTTGCGGCGACGTTGATGCCGGACGGCAACTATTCTTGCTTCGATTTGAGCGTCTCCCGTGAGTTGAACAGATACTATTGTATCTCTACCGAGGTGTTGCTGGTGTTTGCCGACAAACCTTTCGCCGCCTTTCCCGATGCCGCGCCGGCACGGGCGGCCGCGCCTTTATGTGCGGTGCTGGTTGATGCCGAGGAGGATTTCGACTGGCAGGCTCCGGTGCGTGGCGTGGCCCACACGGTAGATTGTATGCGCCAGCTTGGCGCGTTTCAGCGCATCGTGACCGATGCGGGGGCTGTGCCCACCTATATGCTGACCTACCCGGTGCTTCAGGATATCGGCATCGTGCAGGACCTGCGGCGGCTTCTGGCGCGTGGAGCGTGCCGGGTGGGCATTCACCTGCATCCCTGGGTGACGCCGCCGTTCCATGAAGCGCCGGAGCTGCGGTATTCCTTCGCCGGCAACCTGCCGGCGGCGCTGGAGGAGCGCAAGCTGCTGGCGCTGATGCGCTTGTTCCGGATCGCGTTTGGCCATTTTCCGTCCATCTACCGCGCCGGCCGCTACGGGCTTGGGCCGAACACGCCAGGATTGCTGGAAAAGCATGGTTTCGATGTCGATACCAGCCTGGCGCCGTGCAGTTCATTCGCCGGCGACGGTGGGCCGGATTTCTCGGGCAACGACTACGGCACCTTCTGGTTCGGGCGATCGCGCCGGCTGCTGGAACTGCCGCTGTGCCGCGGCATCGCGGGCTGGGGCGGCAAGCCGGCGCGGTTCACGTATCGATGGCTGGCGGCCGCGGAGCCGCCGCGGGGGACTGCCCTGCGGCAGTATCTGCCGGGACTGATGGCACGCACGCGCTGCGCCGAGCGGATTACGCTGTCGCCCGAGGGGGGTGACGCTTCCGCAGCGGCCCGGCTGATGAGCGACCTGCTGCGGCGGCAGAGGAACGTGGTGACCCTCAGCCTGCACAGCTCGTCGTTCCGGGTAGGGCAGAACCCGTATGTCCGCACACAAGCGGACTTGCACGCGTTCTACGATCGGCTGGCGGCCATGTTGGACACGCTGAAGAACGGATGTGGCATGCGGTTTGTGGCGGCTACGGAACTGCCGGGGATGCTGGAGCGGGAGGTGGTTTGCGGGATGGCGGCGGAGTAGGGAGAAAGAGTGTTCTTTTTTGAAAAAAAGAACCAAAAAACTTTCACTCCGGCGCCTTCCCAGCGACCCGACACCCCCGGCACAGCACGTACCTGAACAGGCAAAAGTTTTTTGGTTCTTTTTTTCAAAAAAGAACATTCTTCCTTCATGTACCCCCTCTGCCGCCTCGACGACCTATCCCCCGGCGCCGCGCATGGTATCGAAGGCCGTTTTCTCGCCATTCGTCTGATTGACCGGGTGATGATTTATCTCAATGCCTGCCCGCATCTGGGCGTGCCATTGGATTGGCTGCCGGGGCGGTTTTTGAGCGCGGACGGGCGGGTGATCGTGTGTGCCATGCACGGCGCGGAGTTTCGGCTGCAGGATGGGCTATGCCTGCGCGGGCCATGCCGCGGTGAGCGGTTGACGGCGGTGCCATGCGAGGTGGTTGATGGGGTGGTGATGGTGCCGCGCGATTGGGGACAAACCCCGGCCGCTGACTGATCAGGGAGTGTGTTATGTCCGACGAGACCGTATTCCATGTGAAACCGGCGATTGCGGCCAACGCGCATGTGGATGCGAAGATGCTGCGGCTGATGACCAACCACGCGGCGAACGACCCCAACGGGTTTTGGGCGGAGCAGGCGCGGCGGGTGGACTGGATGCGGTTTCCGCAGACCATCAAGAACACCAGCTTTACGGGCAATGTCGATATCAGATGGTTCGAGGACGGCACGCTGAATGCCTCGGCCACGTGCCTGGACCGGCATCTGGCGGAGCGTGGCGACCAGGTGGCGATCATCTTCGAGGGCGACGATCCCGCGACGGGCGAAAAGATCACTTATCGGGATCTGCACGGGCGGGTATGCCGGCTGGCCAGTGCGCTGAAGGGATTGGGCGCCAAGAAGGGCGACCGGATTTCGATCTATCTGCCTATGGTGCCGGAGGCGGCGGTGGCGATGCTGGCCTGCGCGCGGATCGGGGCGATCCATTCGGTGGTGTTCGGCGGGTTTTCACCCGATAGCCTGGCGAACCGGATCCAGGATTGCGGATCCACGCTGCTGATCACCGCGGACCAGGGGCGGCGTGGCGGGCGCAGCGTGGCGCTGAAGACGAATGCGGATGAGGCGCTGAAGCAGTGCCCGACGGTGCAGAACGTGGTGGTGGTGGCCATTACAGGCGCGGCTGTGCCGATGCAGGCGGGCCGGGATCACGATTATGCGGCGCTGGTGGCCGCCGCCTCGCCGGAATGCCCGCCGGAGGAGATGAGTGCGGAGGATCCGCTGTTCATCCTGTATACATCCGGCAGCACGGGCAAGCCGAAGGGGGCGCTGCATACCACTGGCGGCTATATGGTGTGGGCCGCCTTTACGCATGAACTCGTGTTCGATTACCACCAGGGCGACATTTACTGGTGCACCGCCGATGTGGGCTGGGTGACCGGGCACACCTACATCGTGTATGGGCCGCTCGCGAACGGCGCCACGACAGTGATGTTCGAGGGCGTGCCCACCTATCCCAGCAGCAGCCGGTTCTGGGAGGTGATCGACAAGCACGGCGTGAACATTTTCTACACCGCGCCGACCGCGATCCGGGCGCTGATGCGGGAGGGCGATGGGCCGGTGAAGCGGACATCGCGCGCATCGTTGCGAATTTTGGGCAGTGTGGGGGAGCCGATCAATCCGGAAGCGTGGCTGTGGTATCACCGCGTGGTGGGGGATGAGCGCTGCCCGATCGTGGATACATGGTGGCAGACGGAGACGGGCGGGATCATGATCAGCGCCCTGCCGGGGGCGGTGGGGCTGAAGCCGGGCTCGGCCACGTTGCCGTTGCCGGGGGTGAAGCCGGTTCTGGTGGATGCGGAGGGGCATGAGCTGGAGGGGGCTGTGGAGGGCAATCTGTGCATCGCGGATAGCTGGCCGGGGCAGATGCGCACGGTGTTCGGGGATCATCCGCGGTTTATTCAGACGTATTTTTCCACCTATCCGGGCAAGTATTTTACCGGTGACGGGGCGCGGCGGGATGCGGACGGGTATTGGTGGATCACCGGGCGCGTGGATGACGTGAT
>PKZM01000071.1:2638-19934 GCA_003133065.1 Acetobacteraceae bacterium | reverse complement strand
TGGGGCTGGGCGGTGGTGGGGGCGGCGGCGGCTCATCGAGGCGGATGAGCTGCAGGTGGCGGAAGCAGAGGGCCAGGGGCCTGTCATCGTGATGGCCGGAGACAAGGTTGGGCTGGGCGGCCTCCGGGTGGTCGAACGTGATGAGCAGGCGCTGCTCGTGGGGCAGGGGGGGCGGGCAGGGGAATGTGGCGGTTTCGGACTGGCGCACCTGGTGATCGGCGATCTTGCGGCCGCCGATGGAGATGCCGACGGGCTGGAATTCCTGGCTGCCGGCGAGAAAGGGGGACCAGGCGATCTGGAGGATATAGCCAAAGGGGGCGGCGGGAACCTCCAGGACCAACGCACTGCGGGGGCCGATGGCCCAGGTGTAGCCGGGCTCGGGCGGGGACCAGCCATACACGGCAGTGGCGGCGGCGTTGCCGGTTGTGCCGAAGGCGAGGGTTTGCACGAGGGTCATGAAGAAAGAGTTCTTTTTTGANNCCAAAAAACTCTTGTTTGTTTAGGTGCGGGCCTTGGCCGGCGTGTCGGGTCCAAGGGGCAAAAGTTTTTTGGTTCTTTTTTTCAAAAAAGAACACTTCCTTACTTCGCCGCCATCCGCTTGATGATGCCCGTTGTACTATGCCCTTCCTCCAGATCGATCAACGACACTCTTCCCCCATATCCCATCACCACATCCCCGCCCACCACCTGATCCACCCGGTAATCCGCGCCCTTGAACAGCAGGTCCGGCCGCAGCGTGGTGATCAGTTCCAGGGGCGTATCCTCGTCGAAGAGCACCACCAGGTCCACAGCGCCGATAGAGGCCATCACGGTGGCGCGCGCCATTTCGCTTTGCACGGGGCGGGTGGGGCCTTTCAGGCGCTGCACGGAGGCATCGGTGTTCAGCCCCACCACCAGCCGGTCACATCGGGCGCGGGCCTTGTTGAGCAGGCGCACATGGCCGGGGTGGATCAGATCGAAGCAGCCATTGGTGAAACCGATGCGGGCACCGCCGCGGCGCCAGGCGGCGAGTTTTTCCACCGCGGCGGCGGCAGGGACGATCTTGTCGTCCAGCGCCAGAAGCTCCTGGCGGTGCAGGGCGGCGATCAGCTCGGTCTGGTTGACGGTGGCGGTGCCTGGCTTGGCGACGACGAGACCGGCGGCGGCGTTGGCGACGAGGGCGGACTCGGCCATGTCCGCGCCGCGGGCAAGCATGACGGCGAAGGCGGCGACCAGCGTGTCGCCGGCGCCCGATACGTCGGCGACCGCACGGGCCTCGGTGGGCAGATGGAGGGGATCGCGGCCGCGTTCGATCAGGGTGAGGCCCTTTTCGGAGCGGGTGATCAGGATGGCATCCGCCTCGCTGGCTTCCAGCGCGATGCGGCCGGCATGCAGGGCGGCGGCATCGTCGGTGACCTGGATGCCGGTGGCCATGCGCACTTCCAGCGCGTTGGGGGTAATGACGCTGGCATGGCGGTAGGCAGCGAAACTGTCGCGCTTGGGGTCGGCGATCACCAGCTTGCCGGCCGCCCGGGCCAGCGCGATGGCATGCGGCAGCACCGCATCGCACAGCACGCCTTTGGCGTAGTCGGAGAGCACGACGACATCCGCCTCCGGCAGGGCGGCTTCATAAGCGGCCAGGATGGCGGCGGCCTGGGCGGCCTCCAGCGGCAGGCTGACTTCCTCGTCCAGNNCCGCCCACGAGGATGGCGCGCGCGCCGAGCGCTGCGATGTTGTTGGCCACGTTGCCGGCGCCACCCAGCACGGTGCGCGCGCCCGCCCAGCGCAGCACCAAATAGGGACCTTCGGGCGAGATGCGGTTGACGTCGCCGGTGACGTAACGGTCGAGCATGATGTCGCCCAGCACGAGCACCGTGCAGCTGTCGAACTGCAGGATGCCATGGTCGGGGGGGCGGCGCGTGGGGGCGTCCATCATGGTGACAGTCCGATCAGATCTGTATCGGCAGCCGGCCTTCGTCGTAGCCATGTTCGGCGAAGTGGCCGGCCACGGATTTGATGGTGCCGGCTTCGATGCCTTGTTCGACGTCGGGGTTGTTCTTCAGGTAGAACGTCTCGTCCACCTCGGGTTCGAACGGCCGGCGGCCTTCGAAATAGCCGTAATCGACGAAATGGTGCTTGGCGTTGCGATAGGTGCCGGCATCGATGGCTTCGGCGACATCGGGGTAGGAGCGGCGGTAGAAATCCTCATCCACGGGCACGGCGGCGAGCAGCTTCTTGATGATCGTCACGAGTTCGTCATAATTCATGTCGACCTTGAGCTGCCCCCCGGTCGATACCACACGGATCGACTCCTTCAGTTTCTTGAAAGGGACAAGGTATTTCATCGTATGCTCCTCGGCGACGTTAAGCGGACCCATTTTCGGCGACCCGGCCACCATAGCATCCGGGTAAGAGATTGGAATGTGAATTCGTCTACCTGTAAGGATCTTCATGCAACAAGTAGCTGGTGACGTAAGTGTGTACGCCGGTTTCCAGATCGGTGAAGTCCTGATTGTAGCCGAGGCGGCGCAGGCGCGTCATGTCGGCGCAGGTGTAGTACTGGTAGGCACCGCGTATGGATTCAGGCATGTCGACGTAGTCTATTTTCGGCTCCTCGCCGGTGGCGCGTACGGCGGCGACGGCGAGATCGTGGAAGCTTCTAGCAACACCAGTGCCAAGATTGAGGATGCCCGCGGTTTTTCCGGATTCCTTCAGCCAAAGCATCACGGAAACCACATCATCCACGTAGATGAAGTCGCGGCGCTGGTCGCCATGGGCGATGCCGTCGCGATGCGATTTGAACAGCATCACGGGTTGACCCGGCTTGTGGCCGGCGATGATCTTTGAGACCAGGCTCTGCATGCTGCCTTTGTGGTATTCGTTCGGGCCGAAGACGTTGAAGAAACGCAGGCCGGCCCAGGCGGGTGGCGCCGCATCGCCGCGGGCGACGGAGCGCAGCACCCAGGAGTCGAACAGCCATTTGCTCCAGCCGTAGAGGTTCAGCGGGCGCAACGCGCGCAGGGTGTCGATATCGTTACTGTCGAGAAAACCCTGGGCACCATCACCATAGGTTGCGGCGGAGGAGGCGTAGATGAAGGGGATGCCGAAGCGCGCGCAGGCGCGCCAGAGCGCCATGGACAGATCAACATTGGTGCGCACCACCAGATCACCGTCGGTGGCCGTTGTGGAGGATATCGCGCCCATATGGAAGACGCAGGTGATCCGGTCTCTATGGGTGTCAATATAATCCAGGATCGCGTCGGGCGAGACGATATCCTCCAGGACGTGCTTGGCGATGTTGCGCCACTTCGTGCCCTCCCGCAGGCGGTCGCAGACAACGATGTCGGCCTCGCCCAGTGCCTCCAGCCGCGCCACCAGATTGGATCCGATGAATCCGGCGCCCCCCGTCACGATAATCACAGCCGGCAATCTCCAAGGCTCACGGGTCCAACAGGTAAAAGTTTTTTGCTTCTTTTTTTCAAAAAAGAAGAATCTTTCTTGCTTCTTTTTTTAAAAAAAGAAGCAAGAAACTGTTGATTCTGGCTCATTTTCGCAGCAGGAGCATGCGCCGGCAGGCGCGGAATACGTCGCCTACGCTGATGCCGGTAAGGCACGCGAGCGCGCGTGGGCAATCCGCGGCACTGGCGATGTAGCAGGGGCCGCAGGTCATGTCGCGGCGCAGGGTAATCGTGAAGGGGCCCATGGGACCCCATTCCCCGGCATCGACCGAACCGGAATGGATGCCGATCGTGGGCACGCCCAGGGCAGCGGCCATGTGTTTGGGGCCGCTATCATTGCCCACGTAAAGGTCACACGCACGCAAAACCACCGGCAAATCCCGCAGGCTGGTCTTGGCGACAACTGAAAACATGTGCTCGGGTCGCCGAACGCCCTGCATGACCGTGCCGGCGAACGCCGCTTCGTCCGGACCGCCGATGATGAGGACATTGACGCCTTCCAGCCCGATCAGCATGTCGATCAGCCCGGAAAAGGAGTCCGCGGGCCATTGCTTGTTGGCGGCGCCGGCACCCGTATGCACACAAACGATCGGGCGGGAGAACAGGGCCTCGGCGATGGGTGCCACCGCCGGCAGGTTGGCCAGGGTCGCGCGTGCCTCGGCCGCGTCGAGAGGCGCTTGCACGACGCGGCGATCGCTGGTGCAGGCGGTGGCGACGACATCGATGAACTGTACAAGTGAATCCGTCACGTGGCTGCGCTTGAAGTTGCGGGAGACGTCGCCCTCGAACTCCATGGCGATATCGAGCCATTTGCAGGTGTAGCCTTGATCGAAGCCGGCGAGCCAGCGCGCGCCGGTATATTGCAGGATCTGCCGCGTGTCGGTCTGGCGGCGCAGATCCAGCGCGATGTCGAACCGCATGGGTGCGAGTGTAGCCCGCAATTCCAGCAGCTCATGCTCACTGACGGTGAGTTTGCCCTCTTCGGAACGGGCATGGAAGAAATTGAATTCAATGACGCGGTCGATGGCAGGCTCGAGCGGGGCAAGAGAGAGCGACGCTTTCGCGGCCAGCACGCAGAGCTCGGCGTTGGGGAACTGCGCCTTGATTCGCCGGAACGCGGGGAAGGCGGCAATGAAGTCGCCGATGTGGTCCACCTTCACGGCCAGGATGCGGCGCACATCGTCGCGCGCGATGATGGGATGCCCGACCTGGAACTGGCGCAAGGGCTCCGGTTCGGTCAGGTAATCGTCGTAATCGGTGGTGAGCATGGGATGAAAGAAGGGATCGCCGTGCAGGAAGAGATCCTTCCAGGCGGAATCGAAATGGGCCGAGTTGTAGACATCCTGCATGTTCGCGCGGCTGACCATTTCATGGTGCGTGAGTGTCACGTGCGGGGTGTAGACCACGCGCAGCCCGGCGCGCTGCAGGCGCAGCGAGAAATCCAGATCGTTGTTCACAATGCTATGGGCTTCATCGAAGCCGCCCATCGCCTCGAACACGCTGCGCCGTGTGAGCATGCAGGCGCCGGTGACGCTGATCATGTTGCGCTGGGTGAGCGCCAGGCCGAAGGGACCTGGCGCATCATGCGGGTAGAAGCGGAAGGCGTGCCGGCCGACCGCGCGGGAGAGGAAGATGCCGGCATGCTGCACGCGCCCATCCGGGTAGAGCAGTTGGGGCCCAACGACGCCGATCTCCGGCCGTTGCGCGTGTTCCATCAGGCCATGCAGCCAGGTGCCGTCATGCACCTCCATGTCGTCGTTGAGGAAGAGCAGGAAGTCGCCGCGCGCGGCGGCGGCGCCGATATTGTTGAAGCGGGACCAGTTGAAGGCCTCGTCGATTTCGATCACCCGGTCGGCGTTTTCCCACATCCATTTTTTCCAGCCGAGCTTTTCGGGATCGGTGGTGCCGTGAATATTGTCGAGTACGATGATCTCGTAGGCGGGCCAGGTGGTGCGGGCGCGAATCGAGTCGATGGTGGTCTTGATCAGGCCGCGCGAGGCGATGCTCGGCATAATGATGGAGATCAGCGATTGCGCCTCGGCATGGGCCTGCACGCTGTAGCGCAGGCGCCATATGCCGGGCAGGCAGCCCGGATGAACATCGGCGCGCAGACCGCGCCGGGCGGCTGCACGGGCCAATGCTTTGCGGTCGCGTGCGGCGCGTTCGATGTCGGCGTGGTCCTGGGCGGCATCGCCGGGCGCGCGGGTTGACCGGGCGCATAATATCTTTGGCACATGAACGATGGCACTGGCCTGTTCGGTGAGGCGTAGCACCGCATCGTATTCGCCATGCTCCGCGAGATCGCCGTAGCGTAACGCGGCGCGCGCGAGCAGGGCGGCATTGGCGCCCCACAGCCTGCCGATATAGTTGGTGGAGAGCAGCAGATCCGGCGACCAGTCCGGCTTGAAGAAGGCCTTGAACTCACCGTCGGCCGGATCGATCCGCCGTTCGTCGGAATAGAGGAAGGCGCCGCGGCCCCGCATGGCGGATTCCACGGTCATTTCCAGCAGCGCATCCTCGCCCAGGCGATCCCCAGGGGAGAGCAGGGTGAACATGCCGTCCTCGGCAACCAGGCTGGCGAGGGGTTGATCGTCGGCGATGTGGGTGAAGGCGACGCGCCGCGCCAGATGGTCCAGCCCCGCCAGCATTGTCCGTAGGCTCTCGGTGAGCGTCGCCGCGGGATGATCGGTCGGCAAGGCGATGGTGATCCGCCACTCCGGGTAGGCTTGATACGAGAGGCTCTCGAGCGTGTCGCGGAGGGCGGCGATGTCGGCCGGCTCGGTGGCCGTCATCGGCACCAGCAGGCTCCAATGTGGCCGGCAGGCGGACGCAGCGAGGAGGCAGATCTGGAAATCCACCTCCGCCTGCTTCATTTTCTGGCGCAACTGCCACGGCCCGGGGCCTTCGGGTGCCGCTTCGGCATCCACCGTGAAGGCCACTTCCTCGGAATGGCCATCATTGTCGCGCACCACCAGGCGGACGCTGTGGCTGCCACGCTTCATCACCTGTGGCGGCACCAGCATGGCGAAGCCGGAGAGCAGCGCATCCCATTCCGGGAAGGCGGCCTGGATATCCTCACGTCTGATGCCGGCGAAGGCCTGGCCCTGGGATTGGCCATCAACAAAGACCTCGATGCCGGCAATGCCGGTGCGGGCGAAGGCCCAGCCGTTGAGCAGCATGAAGCCGCGCACCTTTTCGATGGCGTGGGCGCCCTGCACCGCCGGCACATCGAGGTAGAATTTCAGGTGTTCGGTTTCGCCCCCAGGCAGAGCCTTGGACCCGGCGCCGGAGGCAGCCCCTGCGAGCGCGGGCTGCAGGATGGCGCGTTCCTCGCCCCCAGTGCCGCATGCGACGATGCGCACCAGGTGCTCGCCCTCCCAAGAGCAGCCGGTTTTCAGGTCGAAGCGGAAGCCGGCACGCCGCGCGCTGGGGATGTTGGGAAAATTATTGCCCACATCAGGGCGATCGATACCGATCTCGGCATCACCCACGGCTTGCCCATCGACCTCGATCCGGATGGCAGCGATGCCGCTGGCGCACACGGCCCAGCCGACACCGGCGATATCGCCATCCTGCGTCATGGTCACGGTGTCGCAGAACACGCGCATCGTCTCATCGTGCCCGCCGCGGCGGATGTAGGGTGCGACGGCGAGGGGGGCGGTGAGTTCCCGCTGCACGCCACCCGGCGCTGTGACAACCGCGCGCACGCAGTCGGCGGAGAGGAGTTCGTCGGGCAGTTCCAGTTGTAGCAGGAAGCCTGATTGGCCGGCATTGGGGTAGGTGGGATGGGCCTCGCCGACATCGTCGCGGCGGAGGTATTTTTCGGCCGGGCCAAGATTTTTATCGTCGAGGAAGATCGTCACGTCCTCGATGTCGACCAGGCACACGGCCCAGCCGCGCACGCGCAGGATGCCGCGGTCGTTCACCAGTGCATCCTCGATCCGGGCCAGCATCGGCGCGATCGAGGCCATGGTGGAGCGAGGAGGGCCGGCCTTGATGGTAAGCGTGCGAGACAGCGTGCGGCTTTCGCCCTCTGTATCGGTGACCACGAGGACGGCCTCACGCGACGCCATATCCTGAGGGCGCACGCGCGTTTCCAGACGGAAGCCGCTGCCGGCCGCGTTGGGGTAGGCGGGGAACACCTCCGCCACGTCCTGGCGGGGCAGGCCCGTCTCGGCCGGCGGCAGCACCGCATCGCCCAGCTTGAGTTCGATACCATGTAAGGGACGCAGGCTGGCGGCCCAGCCGCAGAGGGTGAGGAAACCCAGGCTGTCGAGCGTGGCTTCCTCAAGTTCGAGCTTGATCGGATCCAGGCCCGACAGTGCCGCATCCAGGGCGCCGGGTGCTGCCAGGCAGACCGGGACATCGTGGAGATGTTCACCGCGCGAGGTTTGCACAGTGAAACGAAGCCTTGCGAGCCCATCGCCTGGAAGGCGAGAGGAAAGCGCCGGCAGGTCGGCCGTGAACATGAAGCCGGCCTGGCGGTTTTCGGCATAGTCCGGATGCAGATCGGCCACGTCGGCCCGGGGAATGCCCAACGTGGCCTGGCAGAGCTTGATGTCGTTGAGATGGACCGCGATGGCGACGACCCGATCCGAGCAGAGGATCCAGCCGAACCCGGTCAGGCGTGAGCCTGCCGTGAGGCAGGCTCCCGGTTCCGGGCGCTCTATTTCAAGCAGCAGCGGCAACGCGTGGTCCAAGGTTGTCAGGTGTTGATCCAATAGCCCCTCTAGACGATCAAAAGCCGCTAAACGAGGTTTCCGAGCCCCATACGCGCACTCACGCGTGCTTTCGGCGCCGCGGTTTTATCGTCCGGCTGCGTGATCCGGCGCACACACCGCATACTAGGGCCACCTGACCTCACGCGCAAAAGCCGCATCGCAGGGGCAAGATAACATGCAGGATCGGCGAGCGAGCCATGCGCGCTCCAGTTCGGCGTAGCCGGTTTTCGGGTGCGTCAGCTTCGCCGCGCAGGATAAACATAACGATAATCACACTCTCCCCGCTCACCATTTACAACCACTGCGTGCATACGCCGATGTATATCGTGCGCAGGCGGCGGATGGTGGGCATTTGCCCCAAGCCTTTGGTTTTGGCGAGAATATAGTGTTGGTGCAACAAATTTTTTTTCGCAATCCAAGATTGTATTGCGCCGGGGTGTGGTTGGGTTAGGATGTCATTGCTATTTTTTGATACACGGCCGTTGGGCCAATCACGGGGGGACGACACTGGGCAAAATGAGGCCGGCACGCTGGCGGCGGCGCCGCGGATTCTCCCTCTACGCCATGCAAGGACACNNTTCTTTTTTTCAAAAAACACCTGCTGGCTTGCTCCCCGCCCGCGGGCCCTCGCGGCTTGCGGGGCGGCGGGCTTTAGGGTTAGTCACCACGCGGCTTCCAGGATCGAGCGAGGATTAGCACCGTGGAACAGCTGCGATGGCTGCCTCAAACCGGCGATTGGCGGCCCCGCCTGCGGGCGGTTGCCGCGGCGGAAGATGTTTGGGCGGCGGCGATCCCGCTGGCCAATACGCGGCTGGATTTCGTGCGCACCAACGCGCTGGATGAGGTTGTTCGCAAGCGGTATGAGGGTGGGCTGCCGGCAGGTACCGGCACCAAGCCCGTGCGCCTGGCGATTTTGGGTGCGTCCACGCTGGCCCATCTGCATGCGGGGGTCCGCGTGGCCGGGCTGCGCCGGAACATCCCTATCGCAACGTATGAAAATGATTACGGGCAGTATCTGCAGGAACTGCTGGACGGGGGCTCGGCGTTGCATGGCTTCAAGCCGAACGCGGTGCTGTTCGCTTTCGATGCGTATCACCTGACGCAGGGACTGCATGCGGCGCTGTCGGCGGATGATGTGGATGCGGCGCTGGAGGACGTGGCCGGGCGCATCGAAAAATGCTGGAGCCTGGCGAAGGACGCGTTCGCCTGCCCGGTAATGCAGCAGACGGTGCTGGATGTTTTTCCGGCGCTGCTGGGCAATAACGAGCACAGGTTGGCGGGATCGCGCAGCCGTTTCGTGGCGCGGCTGAACGAGCGCCTGCGGACGCGCGCGGATGCGGTGGGTGTGGATCTGGTGGCGCTGGATGATGCGGCGCGGCGCGATGGGCTGGCCGTGTGGCATGATCCGGCCTTGTGGCACAGGTCCAAGCAGGAGGTGCGCCCGGCGCTCGCCCCCCTCTATGGCGAGCTGGTGTGCCGGGTGATCGCCGCGCGGCAGGGGCGTTCGTATAAATGCCTGGTGCTGGATCTGGACAACACGTTGTGGGGCGGCGTGATCGGCGATGACGGGCTGGACGGGATCGTGCTGGGCCAGGGGAGCCCCCTGGGCGAAGGTTTCACTGCCGTTCAGGACTTCGCCAAGGATCTTGCGCGTCGGGGTATAATCCTGGCGGTGAGTTCCAAGAACGACCATGCAAATGCGATGGAGCCGTTCGAGAAGCATCCCGAGATGGTGTTGCGGCCGGCCGATATTGCTGCGTTCCGCGCCAATTGGCAGGACAAGGCGAGCAATATCCGCGCGATTGCCCAGGACCTCAATATCGGCCTCGATTCGCTGGTATTCCTCGACGACAACCCGTTCGAGCGGGATCTGGTGCGCTCGGCGCTGCCGATGGTGGCGGTGCCGGAGGTGCCGGATGATGATCCCGCGCTCGTGCCGGGCGTGCTGGCTGATGCGGGGTATTTCGAAAGCCTGGGCGTGACGGCAGAGGACCGGGAACGTACAGCGCAGTATCAGGAAAATCGCGCGCGCGACCAGTTGCGTGCGTCGGCGACCGACATGGAGGGCTATTTGCGTGCGCTGGAGATGCGCATGGTATGGAGCCGCTTCGACACGGTGGGCCAGCAGCGCGTGGTGCAACTGATCAACAAGACCAACCAGTTCAATCTGACCACGCGCCGCCATACCGACGATGATATCGCCGCCATTATGGCGGACCCGAAATCCTTTGGCCTGCAGATACGGCTGCAGGACCGGTTCGGCGATAACGGCATCATTGCGATCGTGATCGGGCGCATGCTGGAGCCGGGCAGTGTGACGATCGACACTTGGCTGATGAGTTGCCGGGTGCTGGGGCGGCAGGTGGAGCCCACCACGCTGAATCTGGTGGCGGCGCAGGCGCGTGCGTTGGGCGCGCATCGGCTGATTGGCGAATATTTCCCAACCAAGAAGAATGGCATGGTCCGGGATCACTATGTGAAACTGGGTTTTGCGCGCATTGCGGAGGCGGCGGACGGCAGCAGTACGAATGTGCTGGATCTTACGGCTTTTGAGCCGGCACCCACCTTTATCCATGTCGTTGAAGGCAGCTCACCATGACGGATAGTGCAGACATCTACGCGGCCCTGACTGAAATTTTTAACGATGTGTTCATGGCGGACGACATGAAGCTGACGCCCACGCTGTCGGCCAAGGATGTGGCCGGTTGGGACAGTTTCAAGCAGATCGAGATTCTGGTGGCTGTGGAGGCACGCTTCGGTATCAAGCTCAACACCAAGGAGATTGACGCCTTGAAGAACGTCGGCGACCTCGCGGATGTCATCGCCAAGAAAACAAGCTAAGTGTCAAAAGTTCTTTGCTTCTTTCTTTCAAGAAAGAAGGCCTTACTTTCTTTTCTGGTCTCCGCGCGTGACTGATGTTCCGGTCTTGCGCGCCTGGCTTGTGGAGAAGTCCTGGCCCTTCTGGCTGGCGCATGGCGTGGACTGGCGGCGCGGCGGGTTCTTCGAGGCGCTGGATCTGCACGATTGGCGGTGTGCTACGCCGTTTCGCCGGCTGCGGGTGGTGGCGCGGCAGATTTATGTATTCTCCGAGGCGCATGCGGCGGGGCTGGCGGGCGCCGAGGCCGCGGTGCGGCTTGGGCTGGCATTTCTGGAGAACCATGCTGTTCATGATGAGGGCGGCTATGCGTGGCGCTTTGATCTGGAGCATCGCCCGATAGACCTGACGCGCGATCTGTATGACCACGCTTTTGTTCTGCTGGCGCTGTCCAGTGCCGCTTGCGTTGTTGGCACCGAGCCGGTGCGGGCGCGGGCTGAGGCGCTGATGGCATGGGTTGACGGCGCGTTCGCCCACCCACAGGGGGGGTATCTGGAGAGCCTGCCGCCGGCGCTGCCGCGGCGGCAGAATCCGCATATGCATCTGCTGGAGGCGCTGCTGGCGGCCTATGAGGTTTTCGGGACACAGGTGTTTCTGGATCGCGCGCAGGCGCTGACGGATTTGTTCGCCGCCCGGCTGTTCGACGAGGCCTCAGGCGCGCTGCCGGAATATTTCGACGATACCTTCGCGCCGCTACGGCAGGATGGGGCTTTTCTCGTGGAACCGGGCCACCATTGCGAATGGGTGTGGCTGCTGTACCGCGCGCAGGCGCTGGGGGTGCGCCATGCGCGGTTGCCTGAGATCGCCGGGCGGCTCATGGATTTCGTGGATCGTTTTGGAATAGATCCGATTTTCGGCAGCCTGGTGGATGTGGTGCGCAGCGACGGGCGCGTGGTGGAGGGCGGCACACGGCTTTGGCCGCAGACCGAGCGGCTGAAGGCTGAATTCCTGCGCCCCGATGCAACCGCGGCCAAGCAGCGCGAGGCCATGGCAGCCCTGGCGGCACTGCTGCGGCCGGATGGGCTGTGGCACGAACGGCGCGGGACGGACGGCGTGCTGCACACCGGACCAGCGCCGGCAAGTAGCCTGTATCATCTGACGGCGGGCATCGTTACGATCGCCGGAAAGTAAGGCAGGGGCTCTGCCCCTGGACCAAGCTGGGGCCGGAAGGCCCCAGACCGCTTCACTTAGGCAAGGCTGAAGACAGGTCCGTCACGGTAGAAATGAGCATTAGCGGGCATGTCGACGGGCTGGAGGGAAGTACCCTCGTGGGGTGGGCGGCGAGCCAGCGGGTGGCGAACTGCGCCATCAGCGTGATCGGCGCGGATGACGACGAACTCGCCGCCGGCCTTGCGGATATCGAGCGGCCGGATCTGGCCGGCGTGGTGCCGGGGAGGTGCAACATCGCCTTTCGGATCGCACTGCCGGCGCTGGCGCCCGGCCTGCTGCGTGTGCTGGCCGATGGCGTGGAACTGGCCAATTCGCCCTTGCAACTCGGCCCCGGCATCTTCGATGGCCATATGGGCGTGGATGGCAGCGGCATCGTGCATGGCTGGATTGCCGAACGCGTGCCGGATTTCGCCCCGCCCATGATTACCCTGGTGGACCAGGCGGGCGAGGTTGTGTTCGAAGCCCGATCGCGGATCGAAGGCCGCGTGGGTGCCGCGCAATTCGTCGCCGCGCAATTCTCCGGCCCACTCGCCGATCGCTGCTTTGGCGCCGGTGAGCGCCGGTTGACGGCCTTCGCCAACGGCTCCGGCTTCGCCGAGGCCAGCTGCGATTTGAAACTGCTGGGCCATCTGGAGCAACTGGATCCCGGCCGCTGCTCCGGCTGGCTGTTCTCCCCCGATGCGCCGCACCGGCCCTTTGCCATCGACGTGCTGCGCGACGGGGCCTGGATCGCCACCATCCCGTGCAACAGGCCGCGGCCGGATATCGCCGCAGCCCATCCGGGCGTGTTGTTGTGCGGGTTCGAGGCGAGCCTGCCGGGGCCGCCGCCCGGTTGCCGGGAAGCGACCACCCTCACCTTCCGCTTCGCCGGCAGCACGGCGGACCTGTTCGAGGGGCCCTATGTGCTCGGGCACCGCGTGGCGCTGGTGCAGGCGGCGCGGCGGGTGGCGCAACTGGGAGCCGGGCTTTCGGGGCTGGAAAAGGCCGTGCTGGAACGGGCCATCGGCGGCTTTCTGGCCGAGGCGCGCGGGTGCGAGCGACTGGCGATCAGCCATCAGGCACCGCCAGCCCCGGCGGACGAGGCGATCCGCTTTACGGTGGTGATCCCCATCTACCGTGACGTGGAGGTGACCCGGACCTGCATCGACTCCGTGCTCGCGCACCGGGCGCCGGAGCAGGACAGGATCCTGCTGGTGAACGATTGCTCGCCCGAGCCGGGCATGGCGGCCATGCTGAACGCCGCCCTGCTGCACCCCAACGTGGTACTGCTGAGCAATGACGAGAATATCGGCTTTGTGCGATCGGTGAACCGGGCGATGTCGTTTTGCCGGGCCGGGGATATCATTCTGCTGAACGCGGATACCCGGGTGTTTGCCGGCGGGCTGGAGGAGCTGTGGCGTACCGCGCATGCGGCCCCCGAGATCGGCACCGCGACGGCGATATCCAACAACGCAACGATCTTTTCGTATCCGCATGGGGAGAACCCGGTGGATGCGCTTGATGACATCGGATGGGAGGCGCTGGCCGCCGCCGCACTTGACCGCAACCGCGGCGTGGCGATCGACGCGCCCACGGGCCATGGGTTCTGCCTGCTGATCAAGCGGGATGTGCTGACGCGTGTCGGCCGGCTGGATGAGGGTTTTGGCCGCGGCTATGGCGACGAGAACGATTTCTGCGCGCGGGCGGCGGATCTGGGCTACCGCAATGTGGTGGCCCCCGGCGCCTTCGTGGAACACCGTGAGAATGTCTCGTTTGGCGAGGAGAAGACGGCGTTGCTGGCGCGCAACCTGGCCAAACTGCAGGCGCGCTATCCGGAATACACGGGTCTGGTGATGGATGTGGAGCGCTGCGACGATCTGCGGCGCGGGCGCTGGGCGCTGGATGCGGCGCGGTTGGAGCGCATGCATGCCGCGGGGCAAAGCTTCGTGCTGGTGGTGCATCATGCCTTAGGCGGCGGCACCGAGCGGGCGATTGCCGATATCGAGGCGGTGGTGGGTTATGGCGGGGCGCTACGGCTGAGCCTGTGCTGCAGGCCGGACGGGGTGATGGAAGTGACCGCCGCCGCGCCGCTTATTCGGGCCGCGTTCTCGCCCGATGAGGCGGTTGAATTGTTCAAGATGTTGGCCGGGGCGGGGATAGAGATCTGCCTGGTGCACCAGCTTTTGGGGTTCGGGGTGGATTTCATCGCGGAGCTGGGGGCGTGGATCGCGGGGCGGCACGGCGTGTTCTTCGTGCACGATTATTACCCGGCTTGCCCGCGGGTGAACCTGATCGATCCGGTGGGGCAATATTGCGGCGTGCCTGACACCGATGTCTGTGCGCGCTGTGTTGCCGTGGGTGGCGCTCATGCTGCATCGCAAACCGCGGCACTGGCGCCGGAGGTGCACCGCGCGCTGTTCGGCGCGGTCATGCGCGCGTGCAAGCATGTGGTGGCGCCATCGGCCAGTGCGGCACGGACGCTGCGGGCGGCCTTTCCCGATATTGACATCCAGATGGCGGCGCATCCGGAGCCGGCGCTGACGTATCCCGCGGCGGCGCGGCCTGGGAGCAACAGCGAGATTGTGCTGTTCGGCGCGCTGGGCCGGCATAAGGGATCCGATGTGCTGCTGGATCTGGCGCGGCTTGCCCAATTGCGCGATCCGCTGCTGCGGTTTCGTGTGGTGGGTTATACGGACAAGGACGAGGCGCTGCGCCGGGTGGGCAATGTGGTGATTACGGGGGCCTATGCGCCCGGCGCGCTGCGCGCTGCGGTGGAGGGGACGGATGGACGGTTCGCGCTGTTCCTTTCCGGCTGGCCGGAGACGTTCGGCTATACGCTGAGCGAGGCGGTGAGCTTTGGGTTTGTGCCGCTGGTGCCCGATATCGGCGCGTTGGCGGAGCGGGTGCGGGCGGCGGGGTTTGGTGTGGTGTTTCCCTATCCGATCGTGGCGGCGCAACTGCTGGAGTTGCTCTCGCCGCTGGCGCGCGGGCGCACGAGTGCAGCGGCGAGCGCTGGCAGCCCGGCGGGGTTTACACAGGATGCGGCGGCGGTAGGGCGGATGCGGGGGATTATGATGCCGGCGGTGGCGACGGCGCGTAAAGGGAAGAGAAAGTAAGTAAGGCCTTCTTTTTTGAAAAAAAAGAAGCAAAAACTTTTGACTATAGGCATGCGCCTCGCCGGCAGCGTGCGCAAAGGGATAAAAGTTTTTTGGTTCTTTTTTCAAGAAAGAACGTTCCTTCTGTCGGTCTGATGAGGTGCGCGGGCCCATGACTTCAGCGCCGAAAATTGTGAGCTATCAGCTGACAACGTTGAACGAGCTCGCAACCGAGAGAGTTCTGGGCTACCGGGATCGCTTTCAAGCAGAAAAATCCGATCTGCTCCCGGCTCATACGCTCGAGGTTCCTCCGCTTACGTGGGGCGATACCGACTTCACACTGCCGGGGATCAAGGAGGCTGCGCCGCAGGGAGCACGCGGACTCCAACTGAAAGCCCCGGCCGTGGCCGCTTGGACTCTTCGCAATCCGACGATCCTCGGCCGTTATGGCATGGTGACGGTCGAAGGCTGCGTCCTGTCCGACACGCTATATCATGTGCCGCTGCACAAAATGCCGGGCGCAGGCCCGCACGGGGGCAATAGTTTCCGTCTGCCGGACCCGCCGCGGCGCCGCGCGGCACGCTCTGCCTATCATCTGCTGGCCTGCAACCAGAACAATTACTTTCATTGGCTTTTCGACTGCGTCTTTCGCTATCAGCCGGAGGCCTATCAACTTGCCACCGATCTCAGCGGCGATGGAGATCTGCCGCCGGTGGTGATGCCGCCGGCCGACACAGCGTGGAAGGCCATGAGTGTAGAGGCGGCGATACCGGCTTTTGTGCCACGGCTGGTACTGACTGCCGACGATAAGTTGACGGTGGAGCGCTTGCTGTTCGTGCCCGATCTCACCGGCGCCGGCTTCAATCCGCATCCGGCCCTGCTGGCGGCGTATGACCGGATTCTGCTTGCGGTAACGGGATCATCGAGGAAGCTGGCAGCCGGACGAAAGCTCTATATCTCGCGCCTGGACAGCCAGAGCCGCGTGCTGGTGAACGAGCGTGAAATCCAGGCCGTGGCCGAAAGCGTGGGATGTACGAGCGTGGTATTGAGCGAGCTTACGTTCCAGGAGCAGGTGCGTCTGTTTGCCGAGGCTTCCCTTATTGTGGCGCCGCATGGCGCCGGGCTGACCAATATCGGCTTCTGCCGGCCCGGAACAACGCTGTGTGAGTTGCACATGGATAGCTATGTGCATTGGTCGTTCCGGCGCCTGGCGGCTTTGCGAGGCCTTCATTACGGCTGTGTTGTGGGTGAGACCTGGGCGAAGCCGGCGCCGGCTTCGCCTGGGCAAGCGTGGCGGCTTGATCCCGGGCGGCTGCGCGACGTGCTGAAGGTACTGGTTCCCGCGAACCGCGCCGGACAGGGCTGGGTGGGGCGGTTTTGGAAGAGAGGAAGCAAGGGTCTTCTTTTTTGAAAAAAAGAAGCAAAAAACTTTTGACGCTTAGCGCGCGACTCTCCGGCAGCGTGCGCAACGGGATAAAAGTTTTTTGCTTCTTTTTTTCAAAAAAGAAGAGTCCTTCTCACATCTTCTCCATCGCCGCCCGCATCGTCGCCGCACTCCGCTTCAGCGCCGCGCGTTCCTCCGCGGCCATGCTGGGCATCAGCACGCGTTCCACGCCGCCACGGCCGATCACCACCGGCATGGCGAGGGTTACGCCGTATTGCGGGAGATGGGTGCCCAAGGGGAAGACGGCGTGTTCATTGCGCGTCATCGCCTCCACAATCCGCCCGCAGGCGATGCCGATGCCATATTGGCTGGCGTTGATGCCTTCGATGATGGTGATATTCGCGTTGCGCACCTGTTCCTCCACGCGCGACTTGAAGCCGGGGAGCGCATCTTCGCTGACCAGATCGAGCACCGGCGTATTGGCCACCTGCGCGCTGGACCAGAGCAGAACGCGGGAATTGCCGTGTTCGCCGACAACCCATGCGTCCACATCCGAGGGGTGCACCTCCAGTTGCTTGGCGATGTAGAAGCGGAAACGCAGCGTATCGATATAGGTGCCGGAGCTCATGACCTGG
>PKZM01000071.1:0-2611 GCA_003133065.1 Acetobacteraceae bacterium | reverse complement strand
ATGAGGACGAGTTCGGCGCCTTCCAGATCGGTGAAATCGCCGGCGATGAGTTTGACGGGAGGGCAGAGGGGCGTGCCGTATTGCATATCGGTGACGAGACCCCGGACGCGTCCGATATCCTTGTCGATGACCACGATTTCATGCGCGGCGCCGCGGCCGATGATGGCCATGATGCTGGCAGCACCCACGGCGCCCGCCCCGACAACGCCGACTTTCATGCCGAAGAGCCCCCGCCTGCAACTGCTGATTGCACAGGCGTAGCAGCCTGGGTGCTGTGCTTCAACCGCGCCGGTGCGGGGGACAATACGCCCGAATGGCATAAAAGTCTTTTACTTCTTTTCTTCAGAAAAGAGGATTCTTGGCTACTTCCGCGGACCGCTGATCGCGCCTTATCCGAAATGCGGACGTGGCCGTGAAGGTGTTCGTGCGACGGGGTCCAGACGATAGAGTGTGGGCATCTGGGCGCGCGCTGTGGTGCCGCCGTGGGCAAGAGTTTGAGAGGCGTAGCATGGGCGATGCGGATGAATTGCGGGTGGCGACGCGCCGCGGCGCCTTGGCCGTTGGCGCCGCATCCGTAGCGGCGATGGCCGTGGGGCGCGCGGGCGCCACCACCGGGCGGGCCGCCCGTATACCGTTGCGGTTCGATGATCCGGTGTGGAACCGGGAGGCGGCGGCGCGGCTGCAGGCGGATACGACGGGCGCGCAGGTTTATGGGCATGCGACCGGGGTGGTATGCGGTGTGCGGCCAGGGGAGGCGCTGCGGCCGCTCTTCCACTTCGAGGTGTTCAGCACGATCCGCGTGTTGCGCCAGGCGGATGGCAGCTACCAGCGCATGACGAAAGAGACGGTGCTTTATACCGACACCAAGACCGGCGAGGTATTGGAGACGTGGCTGAACCCCTACACCAATGAGCGGGTGAAGGTGGTGCCGGTGGCCAATGATCCGTATAACTGGGTGATTGCGAGCACGTTCCAGCCGCCGGCGTTGCCGGGGGCGGTGAATAATGGCCAGGCCAAGCCGGGGGGCAAGCCGTATCTGCTCAACTGGTCGGAATTTGGTCCCGACACGGTGGTTCTGACGGAGGATGCG
Organism: Acetobacteraceae bacterium; assembly: GCA_003133065.1. Lineage (GTDB taxonomy): Bacteria > Pseudomonadota > Alphaproteobacteria > Acetobacterales > Acetobacteraceae > BOG-908. Next base: position 1,521 of record PKZM01000071.1, on the reverse strand, counting down.
CACGGGTATTATCCGAACCGGCTTGATCCCGCGATATGGAAGCGTGAATCCTCGGGCAAGATGATCCAGTCCTCCGAGTTGTTCCGGTGGTTCATCAGCCGCGCGGATCTGGAAAACCCGGCAATGACGCATGTGCCGGCCAATGGCAGTTGGGTTCGTGTGCAGCCCTGGATGCCGTGGATGCTGATGGGAACCACGCCGGGCCATGTGATGTATGATGGGATTTTTCGATCATCCCGCACGCTGGATTATTACCCCAAGCCGGTGCTGGATTATGTGCGTGCGCATTTGCCCGGGTATCTGACAGCGCCGACGCATTGGTATGGGCCGAATTATTCCAGCCTGGAGCATTATGCGCTGGAGCAGAAACCGGCGAAGTAAGGAAGAAAGGTCTTCTTTTCTGAAGAAAAGAAGCAAAAGACTTTTAGTGGTACTGTCGCGGTGTCGCCGGCAGCGTAANNCTTTTGTGGTGATCCCGATGCTGCGTAATACGCCCCAGAGCTGGGGCAGCGTATCGAAGACGTTTCACTGGCTGATTGCCGCGTTGATTGTTGTGCAGGTGCCTGCCGGCTATCTGATGTCCTACACCTACGGGCTGGCGATGCATGATTCGGCTGTGCAGCCGTTGCAGGATCTGGCGAGCCAGTTTCACCACACGATCGGCCTGCTGATCCTGGTGCTGGTGCCGGCGCGGCTGGCGTGGCGCTTCAGTGGCCCTGTGCCGGGTGGTGTGGGTGAAGGCTTGCCGGGCGTGCGGCTGTTGGCGCGGGTTTGCCATGGTTTGCTGTATGCGCTGCTGATGGTGCTGGCGCTCTCGGGGTGGGCGGCCGTTTCGGTGGTGGCTGGTGCACCGATCTGGCTGTTTGGGGCGCGTGACGTGGTGCCGCGGATTTTGCCGGCGCAACCTGCGCAGGCTTGGCTTGGCTACTGGTTGTTTGGGCACATTCATATCTATGCCGTTTGGCTGGGGGCCGGGGTATTGGCGGCGCATGCGGGCGCGGCTGTGTGGCATTTGGCTGTGGTAAAGGATGGCGTGTTCAGGCGGATGTGGCCATTGGGTTAGGTGGGGGCTGTTGCGTAGGGGGAGGATACGCCACGGACCCCATCTGCCGCTGCTGGCTGGAGACGGTGTTCAAGGCCGCGGATATGGCTATTCTGTACCTTTGTTGTGAGATGCGACGTGGCATCGACCGTAGGCGCGGCGCTTGCGGCCTTGATGCCCGGGGCATGAGTTTCCGCGGGGGGGGGTATTGCTATGGTTACGTCCACATAGCGGACAAGTGCTACATGCCGCTTAGGTTGCTCGCTGAACCGTTTTAAGTCCGGGATGGTAGCCGGCAGTGGCACAAACGCACGGGCCCAGGGCGAGATCTCTGGTGGCGATCGTTTTCTCAATTCGGGCTGATATTAGGGGGTGTTTGATATGCGTAGACTGTCATCTCGTGCATGGCTGATCGGAACGGCGCTGGGGTCCTGTAGTTTGTGCATGGCCTCGGTGGCGATGGCGCAGACCGCGCCGGC
>PKZM01000108.1 GCA_003133065.1 Acetobacteraceae bacterium | reverse complement strand
TTGATCAGCGCCGAGGGGATGAAGAACGGCGATATCCGCCGCACCTTCCCCTCGAACACCAACTTGCTCGCCTCGAAGATCGTCTGAAGACCCCCGATCCCCGAGCCGATCATCACCCCCGTCTCTTCCTGCCCCGCCTCATCGGTGGGCAGCCACCCCGAATCCTCAACCGCCTCCGTCGCGGCCACCAGCGCCAGATGGATAAAGCGATCCATCTTCTTCTGGTCNNGGTCCTTCACCGGGATCCACTCGTTCAGCGAAAGCCCGCCCCCCTCGCGCGTGCCCGGCGGCACCTGGCCGGCAATCTTCGCCGGCAACTCCGTCGTATCGAAGGACTGGATCGCCCCGATCCCAGACTCACCCTCAATCAGCCGCCGCCAGACATGCTCAACCCCCACCCCCAATGGAGAGGCGATGCCCATGCCGGTGACGACAACACGTCGCTCATCAAAACGCATGATCCCGTGGCAACCCCGATCAGGCCGCTTTCTGCTTCTCGATATAGTCGATCGCATCCTTCACGGTGCTGATCTTCTCCGCCGCGTCCTCGGGGATCTCCACGCCGAACGCTTCTTCGAAGGCCATCACCAGCTCGACCGTATCCAAGCTGTCCGCCCCGAGGTCATCGATGAACGACGCTTCCGGCGTCACCTTGCTTTCCTCGACGCCGAGGTGCTCGACCACAATCTTCTTAACCTTGTCGGCGATTTCACTCATCGGTGCCTAACCTTTGTCTAACCGTTTGCTGTCGAAAGAAAGCCAAAGTTCAGCCGCGCGCTCACTATTGGCACGCCGGCCTAAACTTGAGCGCGCTTAGCACGTCTCTTAACGCCCCGCAAAGCCGCCCATGACCGGTCCAACACGCCCACGCTATCCGACCGCGGTGGGTGGGCTTCAGCCCACCATCCACACTCATATCATGGCCATCCCGCCATTCACGTGCAGCGTCGCCCCCGTCACCCACCCGGCCTCGTCAGACGCCAGGTACACCACCGCGCCCGCCACATCCTCCGGCCGGCCGATCCGGCCCAGCGGAATCGCCTCCACCAGGCTCTCCTTCTGTGCCTCGGCCAGCACATCGGTCATCGCCGTCTCCACAAATCCCGGCGCCACCACGTTCACCGTAATCCCCCGCCCGCCGACCTCATGCGCCAACGACCGGCTCATCCCCGCAAGCCCCGCCTTCGCCGCGGCATAATTCGCCTGCCCCGGATTGCCGGTCCATCCCACCACGCTGGAAATCTGGATGATCCGCCCCGCCCGCCGCCGCAGCATCCCCTTCAGCGCCGCGCGCGCCAGCCGGAACGGTGCTGTGAGATCCACCTCCAGCACCGCATTCCAGTCCTCGTCCTTCATGCGCAGCGCCAGCATGTCCCGCGTCAGCCCGGCATTGTTCACCAATATGCCCAACGGCCCAGCCGCTGCCTCCGCCGCCGACACCAGCGCCTCCGCTGCCCCCGCCTGGCGCAGATCGGCCGCACACACATGCGCCCGCTCACCCAGCTCCCCCGCCAGCGCCTCCAGCGCAGCCTGCCGCGTGCCGGAAAGCACCACGCTCGCCCCCTGCCCATGCAGCGCCCGCGCGATCGCCCCGCCGATCCCCCCCGAAGCGCCTGTCACCAGCGCCACCTTCCCATCCAACCTGAACATCCCAACCCCCGTGCAGGGTGGGCTTCAGCCCACCATTCAGAAAAAAGAAACTGTTCTTTTTTGAAAAAAAGAACCAAAAAACTTTTGCCTATGGCGTGCGCTGCCGCATAGACCGCGACAGCGCTGCAAAAGTTTTTTGCTTCTTTTTTTCAAAAAAGAAGGCTTTCCTTCCTAAAACACCTTCACCAGCGCCTCGATCTCCCCCGGCGACCCCGCCGAAAGGCTCACCGCATCCGGCGCCATCCGCTTTACCAACCCACTGAGTACCCGCCCTGCCCCCAGTTCCACAAACCGATCCACCCCCATACCGATGCAGGCGGCAACGCTCTCCCGCCACCGCACCGTGCCTGTCACCTGCGCCACCAGAAGCCGCCTGATCTCGTCCGGATCGCGCACCTTGGCTGCCGTCACATTCGCAACCAGCGGCACCACGGGCGCCAGCAGAACGGTCCCCTCCAGCGCCTCTGCCATCGCGTCCGCGGCCGGTGCCATCAGGGCACAATGAAACGGCGCGGAAACCGGCAGCAGCATCGCCCGCTTCACCCCGCGCTGCTTGGCCAAGTCCACCGCCCGCTCCACCGCCGCCCGGTGCCCGGAGATCACCACCTGGCCGCCGCCATTATCATTGGCCGGCTGCACCACCTGGCGCTGATCCGCCTGCCCCTCCTGGCGCAGCACCGCGGCATCGGCGCAGATCTCGGCGGCCTGCGCCATCTCCACCCCCAGCAGCGCCGCCATCGCCCCCACACCTTCGGGCACAGCCGCCTGCATCGCCTGCCCACGCAGCCGCAACAATCTTGCCCCTTCCGCCACCCCCAGCGAGCCTGCCGCCACCAGCGCGCTATATTCCCCCAGGCTATGCCCCGCCACCAGGGCCGCCACATCACCCAGACGCAGCCCCGCCTCGCGCTCCAGCACCCGCACCACCGCCAGCGACAACGCCATCAGCGCCGGCTGCGTGTTCTCCGTCAGTGTCAGCGCCTCCGCCGGCCCCTCGAACATCAGCTTGCTCAGCTTCTGCTTCAGCGTCTCGTCGATTTCGTCGAACACCTCGCGCGCCGGCGCGAAGGCCGCCGCCAGGTCACGGCCCATGCCCACGAATTGGCTGCCCTGGCCGGGGAATATAAAAGCCGTCACAGACATGCGAGGGTCCATTCACAAACAGCCGCGGCGTATCGCCCTGCCCCCACCCCCTGTCAATCGGCGCCGCAAACCCTGTCGGCCTGCACCCCGACGAGAGATCCGCCCATGCCGCTCCCGCCCAAACCCACGCTGATCGAGACCCTCATCGGCAACCCCGTGATGCGGAAGGACGACAAGCGCCTCACCACCATCCGCCGCCCTCTCCCCAACCGCCAGCGTGACTTGCTGGAGGTGTTCTCCTCACTCGGCGAGCAGACAACCCTCGCGACGCTCTTCGACTCCACCGATTTGAGCGCCGCCGAACCCCGTACCGTCACATTCACCATCCTGGGCCGCTGGCCCACCCCGGCCGAACTCCAGGCAATCGACACGCCCTATAACCCGCGCGGCCATCTGCGCCGCCTGTTGCTGGGCCGTGAATTCAGAAGCAGCCTGGTTCACCATATCTGTCGCAGTTTCCCCGAACGTCAGCGCCTCCTCCACGTCGCCATGCCACGTTCCGCCACGTGCCATCTGCGGGAGACGCTTCGTCCCCTTCACCCGATCGTACCCGCCGACCTCAGCCTGTGGGACAAACCGGACGAACTGGCGTTTCTCCCCGCACTCGGACGCCTGCTGGGGCGCTTTGGCACCACCCGCACGCTGTTCATCAGCCAGGATTCGATCACCGCCTTCATTCAGCCCGCCCCCACCGCAAAGCCCGATCCCGCGCGCGCCGCGTGCGGCCTGGCCTTCCTGCCAAGCCCGCCGCTCTATCGCCCCGGCGACCGCCTGCTCGCCATCCTGCGCGAGCCCGCCTCACGCCTTGTCAGCCAGATCAACGCCCTGCTCACCGCCTTGCAGGCCAGCCCCGAAGACGACGATCCCACCACCACCACCTGGCGCGCGCGCCTCCCCCCCTTGCCGCATCCCACCAGCCACGCCGCCTGGCGGCAGCTCGGCCTGACCCTCCTGGCCGAAAACGCGGTCCCCGCGAACCCCATCTGCCATGCCTTGGGCGACGGCACCGCCGAGGGCGCCCTGGCCACCAGCCGCCTCGCCGACATCGAGATCACCAACCTGGCCCACTACCCCGACTTCCTGAAATACACCTTCAACCTCCCGCACGAGCCCCCCACCAACGCATCCCTCCCCATCCTCACCCCCGCCGACATCCCCTCCCACATCCTCACCGACCGCCTCTCCGAAGACCTCATATTTTACAACCGCCTCACTCCCGCCTTCTCCAAACTCGCCGCCTTCAAGACCTTTCTCCGGGGACGCGATCTCTGAACAGGTAAAAGTTCTTTGCTTCTTTCTTTCAAGAAAGAAGACTCTTTCTTCTTTTCTGAAGAAAAGAAGCAAAAGACTTTTACTTATTGCGTGTCGGGTCGCCGGCGGGGTTGCGCGTGGCGGTTGCGCGTGCTTTAAGCCGCGCCTCCCTGCCAGGGCGCGGCAACGCTTTGGCTATGCCCAATTGTGGGCCCCCAGCCATAGGGACCAATCATGCCACTTTATGAATGTGTGCTCATTGCACGCAACGATGTCACGCAGCAGCAGGTCGAGTCCGTCGCCGACCAGGTCGCAACCCAGCTCGAAACCGAGGGCGGCGCGATCCAGAAGCGGGAATATTGGGGCCTTCGCGCCCTCTCCTACCGCATCAAGAAGAACCGCAAGGGCCACTACATGCTGCTGGGCCTCAACGCCCCGCCGGCCAGCGTGAAGGAAATCGAGCGCCAGCTCGGCCTGAACGAAGACATCCTCCGTTTCATGACCATCCGCGTCGATGAGCTGGACGAGAACCCCTCCGCCATTCTCGCCCGCAAATCCGATGATCGCGAGCGCACCTTCCGCGGCCCCAAGCCCGCCGGCCGGTTCGAGAGCGGCCGCAAGCGCGGCTACGACGACCGCGAGGAATTCCGCGCCCGCGACCTCAACGACGGCATCGAGGAGTAAGCCGCCATGTCAGACACCCGCACCGATTCCGGTGAAGTCAACGTCGCCGCGCGCCGCGCCGCCGTCGGCGCCCGCCGCCCGTTCTTCCGCCGCCGCAAGAGCTGCCCTTTCTCCGGCCCCAACGCACCGAAGATCGACTACAAGGATGTTCGTCTCCTGAGCCGTTTCCTCAGCGAGCGCGGCAAGATCGTGCCGAGCCGCATCACCGCGGTTTCCGCCAAGAAGCAGCGCGAGCTGGCCCAGGCCATCAAGCGCGCCCGCTTCCTGGCGCTTCTCCCCTACATCGTCTCCTGAAGGGCCGCGCATCATGGCACAGGTAGAACTCATTCTTCTTCAGCGGGTCGAAAAGCTCGGCCAGATGGGCGACCTCGTGAAGGTCAAGCCCGGCTACGCCCGCAATTTCCTCCTTCCCGGCAAGCGCGCCATCCGCGCCAACAAGTCCAACCTGGAGACGTTCGAGAAGCAGCGCGCCCAGCTCGAAGCCCAGAACATCAAGCGCCGCGAGGAAGCCGAGCGTCTCGCCGAGCGTGTCGGTGGCCTCAAGGTCGTCATCGTCCGCCAGGCCGGCGAATCCGGCAGCCTCTACGGTTCCGTCAGCGGCCGCGACATCGCCGACGCCTGCACCGCCGCCGGCCTCACCATCAACCGCAGTCAGGTGATCCTCACCAACCCGATCAAAACCCTGGGCCTGACCAAGGTTCAGGTCGTGCTGCACCCCGAGGTGAGCATATCGGTCACCGCCAACGTCGCCCGCAGCCTCGAAGAGGCCGACAAGCAAGCCCGCGGCGAAGCCGTCGGCCTCGCCGCCGAAGAAGCCGAAGCCGCGCTGGAACCCGCCCTGGTGTTTGGCGAAGAAGACCAGCCGGATATTGCGTAACTTGGCTTTGTAACCCGCAAGAAATGCGGGAATGCACGGCGCGGCGCTGGCTTGTGCGTCGCCGTGCTCCGCATTTCAGGCGGGCTGCCAATCCCACAACCCGCCATCAACCCCTCGCGCGATTTCCGTGCTATCCCAACAAATCCTCCCGCGTTAGGAACCCAGCAACAAAGCCGGGCCCCTCCAGATGCGCTCCCTTCTCGATGCCATCCTCACGCGCTTCGTCCTCACCGGCCGCCTCACCGTGAAATTCCCCGATGGTCGCATCGCCGCCTACGGACCGGGCGGCAGCCTCTCCGCCGGCGCCACCATCACCACCTGGCGCACCATCCGAGGCCTTCTCACCAACCCCGCCCTCGTCTTCGGTGAAGCCTACGTGGCCGGCGAACTCACCCCCCTCGGCTGCACACTCGAAGACCTGCTCGGCCTCCTCTTCGCCAATCTCGAGCGTGGCGGCCGCCACCCCGGCCTTGCCCTGCGCCGCGCCATAGCCCGCCTGCTGCGCCGCGCCGCGCAGTACAACCCCATCCCGCGCGCCCGCCGCAACGTGGCCCACCATTACGATCTCAATGGCCGCCTCTACTCCCTCTTCCTCGATCGCGACCGCCAATACTCCTGCGCCTATTTTCCCCGCGGCACCGAAACGCTCGAGGAAGCGCAAGCCGCCAAGAAGCGCCACATCGCGGCCAAGCTGCTCCTCACCCGCCCCAACCTGCACGTGCTGGACATCGGCTCCGGCTGGGGCGGCATGGCCATCACGCTCGCGCAGGAGTACGGCGCCCGCGTCACCGGCATCACCCTGTCCACCGAACAACTGGAGGAATCCCGCGCCCGCGCCGCCGCCGCCAGCCTCTCCGACCGCGTCACCTTCGAACTGCGCGACTACCGAACCCTCAACGGCACCTACGACCGCATCGTCTCGGTGGGCATGTTCGAACATGTCGGCATCACCCATTACGGCGAATTCTTCTCAACCATCCGCCGCCTTCTCACCGCGGACGGCATCGCCCTGATCCACGCCATCGGCCGCAGCGACGGCCCCGCCGTCACCAACCCCTGGATCACCCGCCATATCTTCCCCGGCGGCTACTCCCCCGCGCTCTCGGAAGTGTTCCGCGCCGTCGAAGGCGAAAAACTCGTGGCGCTGGACGTGGAAATTCTCCGCCTGCATTACGCCGAAACCATCCGCCACTGGCGCCGCCGCTTCGATGCCAACCGCGACGCCATCGCCGCCCTCTACGACGACCGCTTCTGCCGCCTCTTCGATCTCTACCTCACCGGCAGCGAATTCTCCTTCCGCCATCTCGGCCACATGGTCTGGCAGCTCCAGCTCGCCCGCCACCAGGCCGCCGCCCCCCTCACGCGCGACTACATGCTCGCCGAAAACCCCGCCCTTCCCGAGCCCCTCCTTCAGCCCCACACCCCCACCCTCAGCCGCAGCCTCCGGCCGTAACCCATGTTGAAACTTCGCATCATCCCCTGCCTCGACGTCAAAGCCGGCCGCGTCGTCAAAGGCATCAATTTTGTCGAGCTGCGCGATGCCGGGGACCCCGTGGAACAAGCCGCCCTCTACGACCAGGCAGGCGCCGACGAGCTCACCTTCCTCGACATCACCGCCAGCCACGAACAGCGCGACACCATCCTCGATGTCGTCAGCCGGACCGCCGAGCGCATTTTCCTGCCCTTCACTGTCGGCGGCGGCGTCCGCACCACCGACGACATGCGCCGCCTTCTGCTCGCCGGCGCCGACAAATGCGCCATCAACTCCGCTTCCGTGTCTCGCCCCGAGCTCGTCGCCGAGGCCGCCGAGAAATTCGGCAGCCAATGCGTGGTCGCCGCCGTCGATGCCCGCGCCACCTCCGGGGGAACTTGGGAGGTTTTCACCCATGGCGGCCGCACCCCCACTGGCCTCGATGCCGTTGCCTGGTGCCAGCGCCTGGAATCCCTCGGCGCCGGCGAAATCCTGCTCACCAGCATGGACCGCGACGGTACCCGCTCCGGATTCGATACCGCCCTGCTGCGCGCCGTCTGCGCCGCCACCCGTCTGCCCGTCGTCGCCTCCGGCGGCGTCGGCACGATCGACCATTTCATCGAGGGCGCGCGCGCCGGCGCCACCGGCCTGCTCGCCGCCTCCGTCTTCCATTTCGGCAGCTTCACCATCCCGCAGGTAAAGCGCGCGCTCGCCACGGCCGGCCTGCCCGTTCGCCTTCCCGCGGAATCGGTTTAGACAATCGCTCTCATATCCCGATATGTCAGGAGACTCCGCCGCGTGGCGAAAAAGGTCCTCAAGTCCGCCAAGGCCCTCGCATCCCCGCCACCCGCCTCCACCGGCGTTTCCCCCCAGGTACTCGACCGACTATGGGACGTGGTGCTCGCGCGGCGGGACGCCGATCCTGCCGTGAGCCACTCCGCCCGCCTGCTTTCCCGCGGCACCGCCAAGGTCGCGCAGAAATTCGGCGAGGAAGCCGTCGAGTGCCTGATCGAGGCGGTGGCGGGCAATAAGGAGGCGCTTGTCGCCGAGAGCGCGGATGTTCTGTATCATCTGCTCGTGCTGTGGGTTTCCGCCGGCGTGCATCCCTCGGAAGTCTGGGCCGAGCTGGAGCGCCGCGAGGGCATCTCCGGCATCGCCGAAAAAGCCGCCCGCCGCGCCCTGGTGCCCGCCACCCGCAAAATCCCCTAAAAAGTCAAAGGTCTTTGCTTCTTTCTTTCAAGAAAGAAGGCCTTTCTTCCTTTCTTGAGGATGCCCCATGCCCGTCCCCGGCCTCGGAACCTACGATGAGAGTAATGTCTTCGCCCGAATCCTCCGCGGCGAAATCCCCTGCAAATCCATCTACGAGGACGAATACGCCCTCGCCTTCCACGATATCGCCCCCCGCGCCCCCATCCACGCCCTGGTGATCCCCAAGACGCCGCACATCTCGCTCGCCGATTTCGCGGCCGGCGCCCCGCCCGAAACCGTCGCCGGCTTCTTCCGCGCCGTCGCCCACGTCGCCAAGCTCCTTGGCCTGGAAGATCCCGGCTACCGAATCCTCTCCAACATGGGGGTGCACGCCCACCAGGAAGTGCCCCACTTCCACGTCCACATCTTCGGCGGCCGCCCCCTCGGCCCCATGCTCCTGGAGGCGTAGTTCGCCTCTCCGTGGACCCTCAAATCATGTAATCAATCGGCGGCAGGCTCTGATCCATTGTCAGCGCAGGCATGAAACTATGCCGCACCCCCACCGGCCGCGCCGGATTCCCCACCACCGTCGTATACGCCGTCACATTTTCCAGCACGATGCTGCCGGCGCCCACCTTGGCACCCTCGCCCACCGTAATCCCGCCGAGAATCTTCGCCCCGGCGCCGATTAGCACACCACGACGTATCTTCGGATGCCGGTCACCCGTCTGCTTGCCGGTGCCCCCCAGGGTCACGCTTTGCAGCATCGAGACATCGTCATCGATCACCGCTGTCTCGCCCACCACCAGCCCGGTGCCGTGATCCAGCAGCAGCCCCTGCCCAAGCCGCGCCGCCGGATGGATATCCACCGCGAACATCTCCGATGACCGGCTCTGCAGATGCCGCGCCAGATGCTGGCGCCCGCGCTTCCACAACCAATGGCCAAACCGATAGGCCTGCAACGCGTGATAGCCCTTGAAGAACAGGAACGGCGTCAGCAAGTCGGGGCACGCCGGATCGCGGTCCCGCACCGCCGTCAGATCCGCCAGCGCCGCGGCCTCGATATCCGGATCAGAGGAAAGCGCCTCGCACAACACGTTCTCCAGCGTCTCGATACTGATCGCGTAGTCGCACAGCTTGCGCGCCAGCCGGTGCGCCAGCGCATCGGCGAAATTGTCGTGCTGCAGAACCGTGTCGCGAATCCCATCGGCCATCACCCGGTCATGCTCGATCGCGGCCACCGCCTCCTCGCGCACCACCTGCCANNGCGGGCTACACCCAAACAGGCAAAAGTTTTTTGGTTCTTTTTTTCAAAAAAGAACAAAAAGAAAGGCCTTCTTTTTTGAAAAAAAGAAGCAAAAAACTTTTACCCGTTAGCTCAGCCCCATGGCTTGTCGCATGAAGGCACGTTTGAGACCCGGCATACGATGAACGGCGCCGATGCCAACGTCGCGCGCCAAGCGCACAACCGGATTATCGGTGCTGAACAGCCGGTCCAACCCGTCCGTTGCCAGTAGCATGGATACGTTATCCACCCGCCGCGCCCGCTGATACCGCGCCAGCAACGCCGGCGCCCCAACATCCTCGCCCGCCGCGAACGCCCCAATCACCAGACCGCTCAGTGCGATCGCATCCCGCAGCCCCAGATTGAGGCCCTGCCCGGCAATCGGATGGATGCCATGCGCCGCATCCCCCACCACCGCCAGCCGCTGCCCCACCAGACGATGCACATACATTGCCGAGAGCGGATACACCCACCGCCGCCCCACCACCCGGATAGCGCCCAGATGATCGCCCAGACGCACTGCGATCTCCGCCGCGAAGGCCGCATCCTCCAGCGCCATCAGCCGCGGCGCGCGCGACGCGCGCTCCGTCCAGACGATCGCCGACAAATTCTCCCCATCCTCACCGCACGCCATCGGCAGTTGCGCGAACGGCCCAGCGGGCAGAAAATGCTCCAGCGCGGTATGGTTGTGCGGCTTGTCATGCGCGATCGCGCACACGATCCCCGCCTGCGGATACGCCCAGCGCGCCGCCGTGATGCCCGCCTGCCGCCGCAATGGCGACTCGCGTCCTTCGCTCGCCACCACCAGGCGCGCCGAAAACCGCGTGCCGTCATCCAGGCTTACCTCGGCCCCGGCTGCGCTCCGGCTGATCTGCGCGCGCGCCGGCGCATGCACCGCCAATCCAGGGCTTTCATGCAGAACCCGGTTCAGCGCCACACGCAGGCTGCGCGCCTCCACCATCCAGCCCAGCGGCGCGCCCCCCAGATCCTCATGATCGAAATGCAGGAACAGCGGCGAGGCCGGCCGCCCCGGCTTGCCGTCGGAAACCCGTATCTGCTCGATCGGCCCTACCGGCAGAGGCAGTGCCGCCCATACCCCCGCTTCCTCCAGCAACCCTCGCGATCCGGCAGCAATCGCGTAGGCACGCCCGTCAAAACTCGGATTCTCCATCGGCGGTAGCGCAGCCCTGTCCACCACCGCCACTTTCAGCCCGGCCCGCGCCAGCCGGCACGCCAGCACGCCCCCAACCGGGCCGGCGCCCACCACGCAAACGTCCATCACGATGTTCTGCCTTCCGGTTTCTGCATCAGCTTCATTCGTATTGCCCAAAACATAGGCTCGTACGCGCGCTGCGCGAGGGGCCGCCCACGTTCACGCCAGCCGCCCCAGCATTCCCCTGGCCCCGCGCGGCCAAACCAGGCGGCCATACACGTGCCGTCACTTTCCGTTGCTGACCATACCCCAACCGCGCCGCCGTCCGCAGGCACCAATCCGCGCCGACGCCGCCCTCCCCCCGATCGACCCGGCACGTTTCTTGAAACACACGTTTCGACGCCGTCTCGTTAGGGGACGCCGGCCATAAAAGGGTTGTTAGGATGAAGCTGGTTGTAGCCATCATCAAACCTTTCAAGCTGGATGACGTGCGAGAAGCCCTGACGCCGCTCGGCGTTCAAGGCCTCACCGTCACCGAGGTGAAGGGGTTTGGGCGGCAGAAGGGGCAGACCGAAATCTATCGTGGCGCGGAATACCACGTCAGTTTCCTGCCCAAGGTAAAGATCGAGGTCGCCGTGCCGTCCGAACGCGCCGACGCGGTCGTGGAAGCCATCATGCATGCCGCCCAAACCGGCAAGATCGGCGACGGCAAGATCTTTGTGCTGGATATCCAGCGCGCCGTGCGCATCCGCACCGGCGAACTCGATACCGCTGCCCTTTAAGAGGACCCATGATGTTTCGTTCCGCGTTGACGTCGCGCCTTGCCGCGCTGGTATTCGTGCTGCCCATCGTGTTTGCCGGTGCCACCTCACTGGCCCAAACCCCCGCCGCTTCCCCCGCCGTGCCCCCGCCCGCCGTAGCGCCGCCGGCCGCCCCGACGGTTGCCCCCCCACCCGTCGCGGCGCCCGCGCCTGCCCCGGCACAAGCGGCATCAGCCCCGGCCGCACCCGCGAAACCGCCGGCCTATGACCATGGCGATACCGCCTGGATGCTGACCAGCACCGCGCTGGTGCTGATGATGACAATCCCTGGCCTGGCCCTGTTCTACGCCGGCATGGTCCGCCGCAAGAACATCCTGGCCACCGTCATGCAGAGCTTCGCCATCTGCTGCCTGGTGACGATCGTATGGACAGTCTGCGGCTATTCCCTGGCCTTCACCAACGGCCCGCCAGGCTGGCTCTCCGCCTATGTGGGCGACATGTCCCGCTTCATGCTGCACGGCATCGCCGCCAATTTCTCCAAGGGCGACGACACCGGCTTCATCCTCGGCAACAACGTCGCCGGCATCACCCCTGTTCCGTACACGGTCCCCGAGACCGTGTACATGATGTTCCAGATGACCTTCGCCATCATCACGCCCGCGCTGATCGCCGGCGCTTTCGCCGAGCGCATGAAATTCTCCGCCATGTGCCTCTTCATGGTCGGCTGGTCGATCTTCTCCTACAGCCTGATCGCGCACTGGGTCTGGGCACCCACCGGATGGCTCGCCACGCTGGGCACGCTCGATTACGCCGGCGGCACGGTGGTGCATATCAACGCCGGCATCGCCGGGCTGATGTGCTGCCTGGTGATGGGCAAGCGCCGCGGCTACGGGCACGACAACATGTCGCCCTACAACCTCACCTACGCGGTGATCGGCGCCTCGCTGCTCTGGGTCGGCTGGTTCGGCTTCAACGCCGGCTCCGCGGTCGGTGCCACCGGCCGCGCCGGCATGGCGATGGCTGTCACGCAAATCGCCACGGCGGCGGCCGCACTCGCCTGGATGTTCGCCGAATGGGTGCTCAAGGGCAAACCAAGCGTACTCGGCATCATCTCCGGCGCGGTCGCCGGCCTGGTCGCCATCACGCCCGCCTCCGGCTTCGTGCTGCCCGATGGCGCCATCGTCATCGGCGTGGCCGCGGGCGTGATCTGCTTCCTCTCGGCCACATATATGAAACACCTGTTCGGCTACGACGACAGCCTGGACACGTTCGGCGTCCATGGCATCGGCGGTATCGTCGGCGCGCTCCTGACCGGCGTCTTCGCGGTGGGCGCCATCGGTGGCACCGACGGCAGCCTCGCCCAGTTCATCATCCAGTGCAAAGCGGTGGCCGTCACCCTGGTCTGGAGCAGTGTGGTATCCCTGGTGCTTCTGTTCCTGCTGAAATTCACCATCGGCCTCACCGTGACGGCGGAGGAGGAGATGGAGGGGCTGGACACGGTGCTACATGGCGAGAGCGTCGGATAATGGTGAAATACCTTGATCACTACGATTGAAGTCGGTTGCTCTTTTTCGGCTTTCGCACCAAATCGGATCCCAATAAAGATAACGTGTGCCCTGCAAACCACTTGTAGAAAAGTCTCGCCGATGAAAACCCTCCAAGCCGCCACGCTCGCTTTCGTGCTGATGGCGACCGCCGCACAGGCCGCCCCGATTGTCGTCGATTTCTCCTTTACCCCTACGGGAGGCTCGTTTGGTGTCGTGACGGGGGAGTTGGAGTTTGCTGCCGCTGGAACCAATGTCGCGGCAACCGACCTCTACGTCTTTACAGGGCCATCAGGCGCTCTGTTTCCGTCTCAGGCGGATGTCGATTATGCACCGTTCGGCTTTGTCAACGCGAACTCATTCACGGTTTCAGCGGCGGGCGCGATATCGGCCGCTGATCTCGACGTCGTAAACCCGGCCTATACCAGCGAGCTCAAGCTGGACTACCAGGGCGAAGACGAGCTTTATAATTATCAGGGCGACATAGCCTATACCTATAGCGGATTATCCGGAATCACATTCACACCCGCTGACTCTTCACCTGGGCCTGCGCCTGTGCCCGAGCCAGCGTCTGCCACCCTGGCCGCGGCTGGAGTGCTGGCGCTAGGCGTCCTCCGCCGCCGCAAGAACCTGGCGAGAACCGGATTACCCGCCTAAGTCCGCGCGCCGCCCCTGAAAGCCATCGGGATTTTTCGATATCTTCCTAAGGAAGACAGGTCTTCTTTTTTGAAAAAAAGAAGCAAAAAACTTTTGACATTTGGTGCCAACCTCGTGGGCAGCGCACGCAAAGAGGCAAAAGTTTTTTGGTTCTTTTTTTCAAAAAAGAACGCTTTTCTTAACTTCCCCTTCCGCAGTCCTATGTAATGGTGCCGTAAACCGGAGGCATAACGGGTCATGGCCATTACCAAGAAGCGCGTTCTTGTCACCGGCGGCGCCGGCTTCCTCGGCTCCCATCTCTGTGAGCGGCTTCTGGCGGATGGCTACACCGTTCTCTGCGTGGACAACTACTTCACCGGCTCCAAGGACAATATCGGCCACCTGCTCGGCGACCCGAATTTCGAGGCGATGCGCCACGACATCACCTTCCCCCTCTACGTGGAGGTGGACGAGATCTTCAATCTCGCCTGCCCCGCCTCGCCCATCCACTACCAGTTCGATCCGGTGCAGACGACCAAGACCAGCGTGGTCGGCGCCATCAACATGCTCGGCCTGGCCAAGCGCACCCGTGCGAAGGTGTTCCAGGCCTCCACCAGCGAGGTGTATGGCGACCCCACTATCAGCCCTCAGCCCGAAACCTACCGCGGCAACGTCAATCCCCTAGGTCCCCGCGCCTGCTACGACGAGGGCAAGCGCTGCGCCGAAACCCTGTTTTTCGACTATCACCGCCAGCACAAAACCCGCGTCAAGGTCGTGCGCATCTTCAACACCTACGGCCCCCGCATGCACCCCCAGGATGGCCGTGTCGTCTCCAACTTCATCATCCAGGCCCTCACGGGCCAGGACATCACCCTGTATGGTGACGGGCTGCAAACCCGCGCCTTCTGCTACGTGGACGATCTGATCGAGGGCTTCGTCCGCATGATGGCCACGGGCGAGGACGTCACCGGCCCCATCAACCTCGGCAATCCGCACGAAATCACCGTGCGCGAACTCGCCGAACGCGTCATCGCCATGACCGGCGCCTCATCGCGCATCGTGCATCAGCCCTTGCCGCAGGACGACCCCCTCCAGCGCTGCCCCGACATCACGCTCGCCCGCGCCACTCTCGGCTGGCAGCCGCAGGTTGCGCTGGAAGCCGGCCTCGGCCGCACGATCGCCTATTTCGAACGCCTTCTGGCCTTGCAGAAGACGGCGCGGGTGCCAGCGGAAGCGGGCTAAGTGGCAACAAAAAGAAAGGCTGTTCTTTTTTGAAAAAAAGAACCAAAAAACTGTTACCATGGACTTCCGTACTATCCTCGCACTCGCCGCGCTGGCGGCGCCGGCGCACGCTGCTTACCTGCCGGGTATGTCCGAAGGGCGCATAAACTACCTCGCCACCATTACCCGCGAAGCCAACGCCCAAGGCGTGCCACCCGCCATCGCCGATGCCGTCGCTATGGTCGAAACCGGCTACCGCGCCGACGCCCGCGGCAGCAGCGGCGAAATCGGCATCATGCAAATCCTGCCCACAACCGCCTCCGGCCTGGGCTTCCGCGGGTCTGTCACAGGTCTATACGATCCCGAAACAAATATCCACCTCGGCGTGCAATACCTCGCCCGCGCCTGGGCCATGAGCGGCGGCGACATCTGCCGCGCCCTGATGAAATACCGCGCCGGCCTGGCCGAGGAGGTCATGTCTCCCCTCTCCGCCGCCTACTGCACCCGCGCCATCTCCTGGCTCACCAGCACAAACAGCCTGCTCGGCCAAGGCATCTCCGCACCGGCCGGCTTCACGCCCCTCCCGCAACCCGCCTCACCCCCGTCCGACCCCTACGTCGTCGCCGTCATCCCCGCCCTCGCCGCCCAAGCCCGCCTTCGCCCCACACTGGTCACCACCCAATACGTCGCCTCCTCCCCCCACCCAAGCCGCAGTTGGGCCGACCGCACCGCCGCCCTCAACGCCCGCTTCCAATCCCACCTCCGCCACCTGACAACGAAACCCAACGCACCCCTCACCCCTTCTGACAACCGACCCCCCTGACAACTGGCAACCGACACATGTCCCCCCCCCGCCCCGTCATGCTTCTGATCCTGGACGGCTTCGGCTGGCGCGAGGAAACCGCCGACAATGCCATCGCCCTGGCCAACACCCCCCATTTCGATCGGCTCTGGGCCAGCTCACCCCACGCCTTCCTCCACACCAGCGGCGACGATGTCGGCCTGCCGGACGGCCAGATGGGCAACTCCGAAGTCGGCCATCTCAACATCGGCGCCGGCCGCGTCGTCCCCCAGGAACTCGCCCGCATCGGCCGCGCCATCACAGACGGCTCGCTCGCCAAAAACCCCGAACTGCAAAAACTCATCCAAGCCGCCCGCCACACCGGCGGCACAGCCCATCTGCTGGGCCTGGTCTCGGACGGCGGCGTCCACGCCCATCAGGACCATGCCATTGCACTCGCCCAAATCCTCGGCGGTGCCGGCATCCCCACCGCCATCCACGCCTTCTCCGATGGCCGCGACACAGCCCCGCAAAGCGCCGAAACCTTCCTCGCCACGCTGGAAGCAGCCCTCCCGCCCACCGCCGCCATCGCCACAATCAGCGGCCGCTACTACGCCATGGACCGCGATAACCGCTGGGACCGCGTCGCCCGCGTCTGGCGCGCCATCGCCTTGGCGCAAGCCGACCGCTTCGCCACCACCGCCGACGCCATCCAGGCTGGCTACGCCCAAAACATCACCGACGAGTTCCTCGCCCCCGCCATCATCGGCCCATACCAAGGCATGCGCGACGGCGACGTGCTGCTCAGCTTCAATTTCCGCGCCGACCGCATCCGGGAAATCCTCGCCGCCCTCATCGATGAGGATTTCACCAGCTTCGACCGCCCCGACAGCATCCGCTTCGCCGCCATCGCCGGCATGACTCAGTACAGCGACGATCTTGCCACTAAAATGGCGGCCCTCTTCCCGCCGGTGGCCCTGCCTAACATCCTCGGGGGCGCCGTCTCGGCCGCCGGCCTTCGCCAGCTCCGCATGGCGGAGACGGAAAAATACCCCCATGTCACCTATTTCCTGAACGGCGGCGAGGAAACACCCTTCCCCGGCGAGGACCGCATCATGGTCCCCTCCCCCAAAGTCGCCACCTACGACCTGCAACCCGAAATGTCCGCCCCCGAACTGACCGACCGCGCCGTCGCCGCCATCGGCTCCGGCACCTATGACCTGATCGTCATGAACTACGCCAACCCGGACATGGTCGGCCACACCGGCAGCCTGCCAGCCGCCATCCGCGCCGTCGAAACCGTCGACACCGGCCTCGGCCGAATCGCCGCCGCCATCGCCCACGCCGGCGGCGCCCTTCTCGTCACCGCCGACCATGGCAATTGCGAACAGATGGCCGACCCGCAAACCGGCGGCCCCCACACCGCCCACACCACCAATCCCGTTCCCGTCTTTCTCGCCGGCCGCCCGGACGCGATGCTCCACGATGGCCGCCTGGCCGATCTCGCCCCCACGCTGCTCGCGCTGATGTCCCTCCCCAAACCGGAGGAGATGACGGGCACACCCCTGATAAGTTAGCCTTCACGAACACCGTGCAAAACGGCCGGTGCCTGTGGCAATCAAGGGGAGACCGCCGTGGCGAGTCTGATTTTGTTCATCTGCCTTATCGCCTTCATGTTCCAGGCTGGATACCAGTGGCGCAAATATGAGGAGATCCAGGCCAGCCGCCCCCCAGCCGACTCAGTACCTTCCTCCGTGTCCCTCGATTCGATGGTCGGTAAACTCTAGGCCCCTGCCTTTCCCGTTTCCGCGACGCCCAAAAGATAAAAGTTTTTTGGTTCTTTTTTTCAAAAAAGAACGAAAAGAAGGCGCTTCTTTTTGAAAAAAGAAGCAAAAACGTTTTCCTGTTTGCGGGTGCGGCGCAGGGCAACGTGCCTTGTGTGTCTCCTGTTGGTGTCGGCGGCACCCCCCACCGAGTCGGAGCGTGCGGCCGCGGTGGCCAAGCGGGACCTCGCGGCAGCCCAGGCACAGGCCGCCGCCCTGGCCGATCAGCGCACAAAAGCCGCCGCCGCCATGCGCGGCATCGAACAGGCGGTACTCGCGGCAACCGAGAAACTGCAACAAGCCGCCCGCGCCCAAGGTATTGCCGACACCGCCCTGGCGCAGCGCGAGGCCGAATTTTCGGCCTTTGTGCCGCTCATGCTGCGCCTCTCGCGCTACCCTGCCGAAACCATTCTCGCCGTACCCGCCCCGCCCGAGCAGGCCATGGCGGGCCTGCTGATCAGCCGCGGTCTGGCCGCCGAAATCAATCGCCAGGCCGCCGCCCTGCGCACACAGCAGACACAGGCCGCCACCCTGCGGCAGGAAACCGCGCGGCAGCAGGAGGCGCTCTCCATCGAACGCGCACACCAGGCCCGGAACGCCGCCGCCCTCGATGCCCTGATCGCCCAGGCCAACGCCCAGGTCACCACCGCCGAAGCGGCAGGGCGCGCCGCCGCCGAAGCCGTGGCATCGCAAGCCGCGCGCGCGTCAACCCTGCGCGGCGCCATCGCCACCATGGACACGGCCCAACCAAAGGCCGCCGCCCGGGCCGCCCAACAGGCCGAAAGCGCCGGCCGCGCGCAGGATGCCGGTGCCGAAGATGCCGCGCGGGCCCAGCAAGCCGCGCTCACCCGCCCCGCCCTCTCGCAATCCCTCGGCACGCTCGCGGCACCGGTGGCCGGCCATATTCTCCATGGCTTCGGCACCCCCGCCATCGATGGCCCCGCCACAGGCATCACCTATACGGTCGCCGCGGGCGCCTTTGTCTCCGCCCCCTGCCTGGGCCGCGTGGCCTTTGCGGCCCCCTTCCGCAGCTACGGCCAGCTCGTCATCCTGGAATGTGGCGGCGGCTACGACATGGTACTGGCCGGCCTCGGCCGCATCGATTCCGCCCCAGGCCGCGCGGTTCGCCCCGGCGAACCCATCGGCCGGATGCCCCAAACCCCGGCCACCCCCGCGCTCTATGTCGAATTGCGCGCCCACGGCCAGCCGGTTGATCCCGCACCCTTCCTCAAAGACAAAGGGTAGGCTTTAATTGCAGCAATCCGACTTATTATAAAAAGACTTCACTCGACATAATGACCGCTTCGGGCCACCCATGGCCGATCGAACGAAACGCGATAACGCGTCCACTTAAGGTCGCACCAATTTCCGCGGCACCGCACGCGACAAGGATAACGGCATGAAACTCCGCACCGGTCTTCTTCTCGGCACCGCCTTCGTGGTCGGGATCGCAACCGCGCCCGCCCTGCACACGCTGCTGCCGAACCTGCGGATTTCCGCCGCCTATGCCGACGATACCGCCGAAGGCCCGCAGGACACCTACCACCTGCTGACCCTGTTCGGCGAAGTGTTCGAAAAGGTGCGCGCCGACTATGTGGCCCCGGTTAAGGATCGCGACCTGATCGACAACGCGCTGAACGGCATGCTCACCGGCCTGGATCCGCATAGCAGCTATATGGACGCCAAGCAGTACCGGGACATGCAAATCACCACCAAGGGTGAATTCGGCGGCCTCGGCCTGGAAGTGACGTCCGACCAGGGCCTGGTCAAAGTCATCAGCCCGATCGACGACACACCGGCCGCCCGCGCCGGCATGAAGGCCGGCGACCTGATCCTTTCGCTGGATGGCAAATCCGTCGAGGGCCTTTCTCTGAACGACGCGGTCGACCGCATGCGCGGCCCCGCCGGCAGCACCATCACGCTGAACATCAAGCGCGAGCACATCGACAAGCCCATCGACGTGGTAATGACGCGCGAGATCATTCACATCCAGGTCGTCAAATCCGCCTTGTACGGCGATATCGGCTATATCCGGCTTTCCCAATTCAACGAGGAGAGCGACCCCAAGCTGCGGGAGGCCATCGCCAAGCTGAAGGCGGAGAGCCACGGCAACCTCAAAGGCCTGGTGTTCGACCTGCGCAACAACCCCGGCGGCCTGCTCGATCAGGCTGTGGATGTCTGCGAGGATTTCATCCCCGATGGCGAGATCGTCTCCACCCGCGCGCGCCATCCGGAGGACAGCCAGCGATGGGATGCCAAGGGTACAGACCTGATCGACGGCCTGCCGATGGTGGTGCTGATCAATGGCGGCTCGGCTTCGGCCAGCGAAATCGTCGCTGGTGCGCTGCAGGATCATCGCCGGGCGGTCATCGTCGGCACCCGCAGCTTCGGCAAGGGCTCGGTGCAGACCGTCATCCCCATGGGCAATGACGGCGCCATCCGCCTGACCACCGCGCGCTATTACACCCCCTCCGGCCGCTCCATCCAGGGCCTCGGCATCGCGCCGGATGTGCCCGTGCAGGAAACCCGCGAGGACGAGATCCACTACCTGCCGGACCGCGAGGCCGATCTTAACCACGCGCTGAAGAACGAAGGCGGCTCCGGCCCCACCAAGCCGCCGGCCGCGCGCGACGACCTGCCCACGCAGGTGAAGCAGATCGACCAGAAACCGCCGACGACCTGGCCGAAATTCGACCTTGCGAACCCGCTGACGGATTATCAGCTCCAGGAAGGCATCCAGGTGGTGAAGGACCTGGAGGGGCAGCGCCATGTCTCGGCGCAGGACAGTGATCGGGGTAAGAATTAAGCAAGAATGTTCTTTTTTGAAAAAAAGAACCAAAAAACTTTTGTCCGTTCAGGTGCGCGCGGTGCCACCGGTGTCGGATCGCCGGTGAGGGCGAAAGCACAAAGGGTTTTTGGTTCTTTTTTTCAAGAAAGAACCGCTTTCTTCCTATGACCTTCCGCCCGCTCCTTATCTTCTGGGCCATCATCCTCAGCCTGGCCGCCGCCACCGCGGTCACCCTGCAGCTCCTCGGCCCACCACAGTTCCGCGCCGCGCCGTCACTCGCGCCCGCCGTGCGCCCACACGTGCCGCCGGCCCCCGCCCAAATCTCCCCCAGCCGCGTCGATCCTGCCCCCAGGCTGCGCATGACGGGCCAGGCGATACCGGAGCCCGATCCCGCCCTGCAGGAGCCCGCGATCGACTACGCCGACCGGATGATGCCCCGCGTCGCCGATAACGGCCGCAGCCCGTCCGTTCTCTACGCCGCCGCCTTCGACCCCGCCGAGCGCCACCCCCGCGTGGCCCTCGTTCTGGACGGCGCGGGATTGGACCGCGCCCTGACCGAGCAGGCCATGCAAACCTTGCCTTCCGCCATCGATCTGGCGTTTTCCGCCTATGCACCGGCCAGTTCTGCCGCGCGCATGGCCCAGGAGGCGCGACGCCAGGGTCGTGAATGCCTGGTCAGCATCCCCATGGAACCCTCCGGCTTCCCCGCCGCCGAGGAAGGCGACCGCTCGCTGCTGATCGGCGGCGACCCCGGCCAAAACCGGCAGGATCTGGAATGGGCGCTCTCCAACGTGCAAGGCTGCGTCGGCGCCACGGGCGGATCGGACGGCCTGAACGGGGAGCGCTTCGCCGAAAGCCGTCGGGCCTTCGGCGACGTTCTCTCCGCCATCGACCGCCGCGGCCTGATCTACCTCGATCCCCGCCCGCTGGCACCGCCGCCGGACGACGCCATGCCGGGCCGTGGCCTGCCCCGAATCGTCGATGTGATCGTCGATCGCGCTGCCGCGGCGGAAGATCCGGCGGACGCCGCCACGATCGACCGCAACCTCGCCCGGCTCGAAAAACTGGCCCTCACGCGCGGCACCGCCATCGGCTTGGCCGGGCCGCCCACGCCCGTCCTGCTGGATAGGCTCGCGGTGTGGTCACAGGGATTGGCCGCCCGCGGCCTTGTCCTGGCACCGCTCACCGCCATCCCCCCGCCATCGCTGCCCACCGAGGCTGCCCGGCAGTGAGCGGCGCGCAGAACGACCTGCCCTACCGGCTCAATGTCGGCGCCGCCCTGTTCAACCAGGCTGGGCTCGTCTTCATCGGCCGTCGCGCCGACCTGCCCCACGCCGAATCGGCCACATGGCAAATGCCCCAGGGCGGCATCGATCCAGGCGAGGAACCGCGTGAAACAGTGATGCGTGAACTGGAGGAAGAGATCGGCACCGCGCGTGCCACCATCCTGGCCGAACATCCCGACTGGCTCACCTACGATCTGCCCCCGCATCTCGCCGGCAGCCGCTTCGGCGGCCGCTATCGCGGTCAGCGCCAGAAATGGTTCGCCCTGCGCTTCACCGGCACCGACTCCGACATCAAGCTCGACCGGCACGCCCACCCCGAATTCGTCGAATGGCGCTGGGCGGCTTTGGCCGATCTGCCTGCCCTGGTGGTGCCCTTCAAGCGCCCGATTTACGAAGTGCTGGTTCGCGACTTTGTGGGGTTCACAATACCATAACGAAGCGGCAAGCTTTTCCTATCAAGCTGCGGCACCAGACCCTGGCAAAACGCGACTTATGGGAGATCACAGAGAATGGCCCCTCGCTTGCACGGCCGTGCCGCTTTCCTGGACATGCTTCTGGCGGCGCTGCGCGAAACCCCGTGTGCCCCCCTTCCGCCGTTCAGCTCAGGCCCGTCGAAAGAGTTCTCCACTACCCCGAAGGCACTGGCGAGCAAGCTGCTCCGCCATCTGCAAGACCGCCAATCACAAGGCGCCACTGCCACGTCGTAGGGCTGTAGGGCGGCGTGCACGTTGGCACTGCGCCACGCGGAACGGTCCCGTCGCCAGAGTGCGACGCATTGGCTCCTTGCCCATAAAGTGAGTGCCTCGATCTGGCGTGGGCTGCGGCCCCCACCTACATGCCGCGGATACGATCGAAGGATCTGATCCATGGAATATCGCCAGCTTGGCCGTTCAGGCTTGCGCGTCCCCGTCCTGAGCTTCGGTACCGGCACGTTTGGCGGCAAAGGCGAGTTCTTCGGCGCCTGGGGCGCCACCGATGCGTCCGAAGCCCGCCGCATGGTCGATCTGTGCCTGGATGCCGGCGTCACCATGTTCGATAGCGCCGACATCTACTCCTACGGCGCCGCCGAGGAGATCCTGGGCGAGGCCATTCGCGGCCGCCGGGACCAGGTGATCATCTCCACGAAGGCCACGTTCCGTTTTGGCAAGGGGGAGAACGATGTCGGCTCCTCCCGCCACCATCTGGTACGCAGCATCGAGGCCTCGCTCAAGCGCCTCGGCACCGAGCAGATCGACCTGTTCCAGTTGCACGGGTTCGACGCACAGACGCCTGTGGAGGAAGTGCTCTCCACGCTGGATATGCTGATCCGCGCCGGCAAGATCGCCTATGTCGGCGTCTCCAACTTCTCCGGCTGGCATCTGATGAAATCGCTTGCGGCCGCGGACCTGCATGGCTGGCCGCGCTACGTCGCCAACCAGACCTATTATTCGCTCATCGGCCGCGACTATGAGTGGGAGCTGATGCCGCTCGCGCTCGACCAGGGTCTCGGCGCNNGTCGTCTGGAGCCCGCTCGGCTGGGGCCGGCTCACCGGCAAGATCCGCCGTGGCGCGGAGTTGCCCGCGAGCAGCCGCCTGCACAAGACCGCCGGTATGGGTCCGCCGGTGCCAGACGAGCTGGTGTTCCGCGTGGTCGATGCGCTGGACAGGATCGCGGCGGAAACCGGCAAGACGGTACCGCAGATCGCGCTCAACTGGCTGCTCCGCCGCCCCACGGTCAGCACTGTCATCATCGGCGCCCGCGACGAAGCCCAGCTCCGCCAGAACCTCGCCGCCGCCGACTGGTCATTGACACAAGAGCAAGTCGCCGCCCTCGACGCCGCCAGCACCGTATCTCTCCCCTACCCCTACTGGCACCAGCGCGGCTTTACCGAACGAAACCCCGCGCCCGTGTAGGCAAACAGACAAAAGTTTTTTGCTTCTTTTTTTCAAAAAAGAAGAGTCTTTCTTTTTGCCGCTCCGCGGCGGGCTTGGCACCCGACCAGCACGGCCTTGCTTCGGTTCTGGCGGCTTGCTTCATTACCGGCACGAAATCCGGGAGCGCCCCATGGGCAATATAGATCTGCTGGCACGCCGCAACGCGGCCATTCCCCGCGCGCTCACGCACGCCACCTCCGTCTATGCGCATCACGCGCGCAATGCGGAAATCTGGGATGTGGAAGGCAACCGCTACATCGACTTCGCCGGCGGGATCGCCGTGCTCAACACCGGCCATTGCCACCCCAAGGTGATCGCCGCCGCCACCGAGCAGATGAACCGCTTCACCCATACCTGCGTGCAGGTGCTGGCCTATGAGCCCTACATCGAACTCGCAGAGCGGCTGAATTCCCTTGCCCCCTTCGATGGCCCGGCCCGCACCATCTTCTTCACCACCGGCGCCGAGGCGGTGGAAAACAGCATCAAGATCGCCCGCGCCGCCACCGGCCGCAGCGGCGTGATCGCCTTTGCCGGCGGCTTCCACGGCCGCACGATCATGACCAGCGCCCTCACCGGCAAAACCCTGCCCTACAAGCGCGGCTTCGGCCCTTTCCCGGCCGAGATCTACCACCTTCCCTTCCCCATCGAACACCACGGCACCACCGTCGCCGAATCCCTCAAGGCGCTGGAATTCCTGTTCCGCGCCGATATCGAGCCCTCGCGCGTTGCGGCCATCATCATCGAGCCTGTGCAGGGCGAGGGCGGTTTCTACGAAGCCCCGCAGGAGCTTCTCGTCGCCCTGCGCCGCATCTGCGACCGCCACGGCATTCTGCTGATCGCCGACGAGGTACAATCCGGCTTCGCCCGCACCGGCAAGATGTTCGGCATCGAGCATAGCGGCGTGGAGCCGGATCTTGTCACCGTCGCCAAATCGCTGGCCGGCGGCTTCCCCCTCTCCGGCGTCATCGGCCGCGAGGCTGTGATGCAGGCGGCCGAACCTGGCGGCCTTGGCGGCACCTATGCCGGCAACCCGATCGCCTGCGCTGCAGCGTTGGCCGTGCTTGATGTGATCACCGAGGAAAATCTGCTCAGCCGCGCCGTGATCATCGGCGACCGGATCAAGGACCGCCTGAACGCGCTGGCCCACCGAAACGACACGCTGCCCATCGGCGCCATACGCGGCCTTGGCGCCATGATCGGCTTCGAAATCTTCGCCGGCCGTGGCGGCACCGAACCGGACGCGGAAGCAACCAAGCGCGTCACAGCCCGCGCCGTCGAACAAGGCCTCGTCCTTCTCTCCTGCGGCGTCTTCAGCAACGTCATCCGCGTCCTCGTCCCCCTGACCGTGGAGGACGACATCCTCGAAGAAGGCCTCAAGAAACTCGAACGCGCGCTGATCGTGTAACGCGCACCATAAAGCTACGCACCGTGAGTCCCGGCACCGAAAGAAATAACCACGAAGACACGAAGTCTCGAAGGATCCACGAAGAAACAGAGCAAGTATTCTTCTTCGTGAATCCTTCGTGTCTTCGTGCCTTCGTGGTTGTCTTTCCTTGCAAGCCGGGATCGGCAGCTATGGCGCTAAGCGCGCCCCGGCATCGCCCAAACGCCGTGCTGGATACGCAACACATCCCTCACGTCAGCGCCGCCACCGCCAGATTGGCGATCGCCGCATGCCCCGTCTCGGTAGGATGCAAACTGTCGAAGAACAGATACCCATTCTGCGCGGCACCCGTCGCATGCAGCACACCGCTGAACGGGTTTTCGTAATTCCCCGTCCAGACCGGCGTCGTGACATTCTTCAGCCCATACGCGGCGGGATCGGCCACCGCCGCATCGATCAGCCCAAAAGCGTTCAGCAGATGCACGCTCAGATGGTCCGCCGCCGACAAGCCTTGCACCGCCGCCGAAAGATCCTGATCGTACAAGGCAGAAAGCTTCGTCGCCACTGCCGCGTCGGCCTTTTCCTCCGGCGTCTTGCCCAGATCCGGCACGTTCAAAACAACAAAATCGCGCGCCCCGTCCGCGGCCAGGCTGCCGATGAACTGCACCTCGTTCTTCACCGCAGCCACCACGTCGGCCGTCGCCGTGGCCGCGCTCTTGGCATAATCCCCGATCGCATCGATCACATCATTGGCGCCGATCGAGAGCGTATACAACGCATTCGCACTCGGGTGCTGATCTTCCACCAGGAACTGCGCCAGTTGCGACGGCAGATCGAGCGGCGAGACCGAATGCAACGTCTCCGACCCCGTCTCCGCCCCGCCATACGCAAAGTCGGTGCCCCCGGCCAGGCTCGGCGTCACCGCCGGCAGGCCGAGATCCTTTGCCAGATCCTGCACCCAAACCGGCCCGTTGCTGAACCGTCCATCCGAATAGATGAATCCCGTCGGCAATATCCCAAGGCTGACAATATAGTCGTTGCCCGCATCCGAAAGACTGTCACCGAACGCATAAATCCGGCTGTACCCGCTCGCCGCCGTGTCCGGCCCGGCTGCCCCGGCCACGAAGTGCAGGCTGGGCCAAGGTCCGACATCGTCATGCGCGATCATCGCTGAGCTCCCCTCTGAAAACGATCCGGAACGTTATCGAAAACATATTATAATCCATCAAAACCCAATCGCCAACCGCGCTTGCGGCGCGAGGTGTTTTAAGGCCCGCTGCACCTTCACGGAGCGTGATCGCGCCTCCGCATCGCCAAGGGCTTTCATGCAGGCAATCCTCGGAATCCTTCTCCTCGTCGCCTTCAGTTGGGCCATCAGCGAAGACCGCCGCGCCATCCCCTGGCGCACGGTTGCCGGCGGTTTCGGGTTGCAGATCGCGCTGGCCGTCATCCTGCTGCATCTGAGCGCCGCCCGCCACGCCGTGCTGCTGCTCAGCCGCCTGGTCGACGCACTCCAGGCGGCAACCGATGCCGGCACCGCCTTCGTCTTCAGCTATCTTGGCGGCGGCACACTGCCCTTCGCCGAAATCCACCCCGGGGCCAGCTTCGTCCTCGCCTTCAAGATCCTGCCGCTGGTGCTGGTGATCAGCGCACTCAGCTCGTTGCTGCTCTACCTGGGCGTGCTCCAGCGCATCACCGCCGCCTTCGCCTGGCTGCTCCGGCGAACCCTCGGCCTCGGTGGCGCCCTCGCGCTGGGTGCGGCCACCCATATCTTCCTTGGCATGATCGAGGCGCCGCTGCTGATCCGCCCCTATCTCGCCACCATGTCGCGCGGCGAACTCTTCGCGCTCATGAGCTGCGGTATGGCCGGTGTGGCGGGCACCGTCATGGCCATCTATGCCGGCATCCTCAACCCGGTGCTGCCGGACGCGCTGGCCGCCATCCTCGTCGCCTCCGTCATCAGCACCCCGGCCGCACTGGCCGTGGCCGGCCTGATGGTCCCCTTCGCCCCAGGCCGCGATACCGCCGTCGCCATCAACCACGATCGCCCGGCCAGCGCTCTGGACGCCATCACGCGCGGCACAGCGGAAGGCGTGGCCCCGCTCGTCGGCATCGCCACAACCCTGCTCGTCACGATCGCCCTCGTCACGCTCATCAATATGGCGCTGGCCATCCTGCCGCATGACGGCGCCCCCCTCACGCTGCAAGGCATGTTCGCCATCCTGTTCCGGCCGCTGATGTGGCTGATCGGCATCCCCTGGGCGCAAACCGCCGCGGCAGCCACGCTGATGGGCACCAAAACCGTGCTCAATGAACTCGTCGCCTACCTCAATCTCGCCGGCCTGCCGCCGGACGCGCTCTCACCCGGCTCGCGCAAGATCATGGTGTTCGCGCTCTGCGGCTTCGCCAATTTCGGCAGCCTCGGGATCCTGGTCGGCGGCATCGGCGCCATGGTCCCGCAACGCCGCGCCGAAATCGCCGCCCTGGGCATGCGCTCGATCATATCCGGCACTATCGCCACGTGCCTGAGCGGCGCGCTGGCTGGATTGATGTAGAGGAAAAGACCGTTCGGTTCTGGAGGGAGCACGCAAAATCTGTCAGCGGCGGTCGCGCACGCCCCCGAACCGCCTCAGCCGGCCAGGACCGGACGCGGCATCGCGGAACCGGCGGAGACCAGACGTGCCGCATCCCGCGGCAGTGGACCTGGCCGGCCAAACAACCACCCCTGCCCGTACTGCACGCCAAGCTGCCCCAAAGCCGCGGCCTCGCTCTCCGTCTCCACCCGCTCGGCCACGATCTCGGCCCCGACCGCGCGCGCAATATCCACCATGCCCGCCACAAAAGCCCGCTCCCGCCCCGCCAGCGCGATGCCCGGCACATAGGACCCATCGAGTTTCACGATATTGGCGCCCAGCGCGCGCAGCACACGCATGTCCGTACTGCCGGCGCCGAAATCATCCAGGCAGAAGGTGATGCCCAGGCGGCGCAACGCATCGGCCGTCTGTACCGCCTCCTCAATGTTCTCGAGTTCGGCCGATTCCGTCATCTCCACAATCACCAGACCCGCTTTGCAGGCCAAACTCTCCGACAGCATCTCCACCAGCCGCCCACGAAAGGCCGGATCCTGCGCCGATTGGCCGGAGAGGTTGAACGCTATCGGCACGCCCGCACGGGCGGCCTGCGCGCAGGTCACGCGCGCCACCGCCAGATCCAGTTCGTCGGCCAAGCCCAGCGCCTCCACCATCATCACGAATTCCTGGGGAGTCCCGAGCGGCAAATCCGGAATCGGAGCTGGCCGGATCAGCGCTTCCCAGTGATGCGGCGCACGGTTGCCCAGCGTCACAATCGGCTGAAAGGCGAGGCTGAACTGCCCGCCGCGAATGGCCCGCCGCAGCGTTTCGGTCTTGCGTGCCGCCTGATGCATGTAGTCCGCCAGGCTATCGTTGATCCCCGCATCCAGCAGGCCACGCGCGCCACCGCGCGCGAACACCAGCAGCGCATGGCGCAGCGCGCGTGCCGCCTGCGTGGGCGTGAGACCCTCCGATGACAGCGAGAGCGGGCGCGCCGTCACGGCGACATCAATCCCCTGCGCATGCAGGATGGCCGCCAGCGAGGCGGAGAAGCTGCCCATATCCTGGCCGGCCTCCGCCCCGCCCATCAAGCCGAACCGGCCAGGGGCGAGCTCACTCGTCAGGGCGTTTGGCACCAGCCTGTCGATCGCCTGGCCGATCGCCTCGCTTTGCAGCAACGTCACGGCACCCGTGCCGGCGATCTCCAGCAGACTCATATCGGCTTGCGTGCCGGCACGCAGCCGGGCCTCGGTTGCACGCGCAAAGCCTGCGGCCGTCGAGGTGCCTGTCCCGCATCTCACCGGAGAAGGCGGCCGCGCAAAGGAGAGGCAAAGCCGGGCAGGCCGGCCTTGCGTCGGCATGGCAATCCCCGCCAGCGCCAGCCGTGTGCGGTCGGGGTCGTTCATGCGCACCATCATCGGCGCCAGCCGCCCGCGTTCCGTCAGCAGCAGCATGGCGGCATCCAGCGCCTCGTGATCCACCGCGGCAATCAGGCTCTTGAGCGTGCGGCCAACAAAGGCGTCCGGCGGCTGACCGAATCGCGACCGGAACGCGCCGGCGGCATAGGTGAGCACGCCATCGAGGTCGATTTCGGCCAGCAGTTCGGCCCCGGCAAAGGCGAAGGCCACGAACCGCTCATTGGTGTCGGCGCGGCGCAGATGCACCTCATCGATCGGCGGCGAAGTGGGCATGTTCCTGTTTCCTCGGCACGCGCGCCAAGGCGACTATGCCGCGCAAAACTTGCAGAGTGATGAGGACCGAGGGCCCGACACGCCGCCGACAGACGGGTCCAGACAGGCAAAAGTTTTTTGCTTCTTTTTTAAAAAAGAACGACAAGAAAGGTCTTCTTTTTTGAAAAAAAGAAGCAAAAAACTTTCGTTCGTTTAGGGGCGGGTTTGGCCCGTACCGAATACATTGTAGCGGAAACAGGTGAGTTGTTCGGGGCCGACCGGGCCGCGGGCGTGAATTCGGCCGGTGGCGATGCCGATTTCAGCGCCGAAACCGAATTCGCCGCCGTCACAGAACTGGGTGGAAGCGTTCCACATCGCCACCGCACTGTCGGTCGCAGCGAGAAACGCGACGGCGACGGCCTCGTCTTCAGTGATGATCGCGTCCGTATGGGCGCTGCCATGCCGCTCGATATGCGCCAGCGCCTCCTCAATTCCAGCGACGACGGCCACCGAGAGGATGCTATCCAGCCACTCGGTATCGAAATCGTCCGGTGCCGCCGCCGGCAGCGCCGGCACGATGGCCCGGGCTGCCTGATCCGCGCGAAAGGCGCAGCCCAGCGCGGCCAAATCCGCCACAAGCACGGGCAGCAACGCCGGGGCGATGGCCGCATCGATCAGCAGCGTTTCCGTGGCGCCGCAAATGCCGGTGCGCCGCATCTTGGCGTTGGCCAGGATGCGCCGCGCCATCTCTGGATCGGCGGCCGCGTGGATGTAGGTGTGGCACAACCCCTCCGCATGGGCGAGCACCGGCACCCGCGCCTCCCGCTGAACGCGGGTGACCAGGGATTTACCGCCACGCGGAATGATCAGGTCGATCAGGCCGGCGGCGGCGAGCATGTCGGCGACAAAAGCGCGGTCCGTGCTCGGGGCGATCTGCACCGCCGCCTGGGGCAGCCCCGCTTCGGCAAGCCCCTCGGCGATGGCACGATGAATCGCGCCGGCAGTGGCAAAACTCTCCGATCCGCCGCGCAGCAGAATGGCATTGCCGGATTTGAGGCAGATGCCGGCCGCATCGGCGCCCACATTCGGCCGGCTTTCATAGATCATGCCCACCACACCGATCGGCGCGGGCACACGGCGGATGCGCAAGCCATTGGGGCGCGTCCAGTCCGCCAGCGTACGCGCCAGCGGGTCGGGCAACGCCGCGATGTCATCCAGCCCCTGGGCCATGGCCTCGATCCGCGCCGGCGTCAGGGTCAGGCGGTCCCGGAACGCGGCCGAGGCGGTGGAAGCCGCCAGGTCGGCCTGGTTGGCGGCGGCGATAGAAGGCGCATGGCGCCGGATGGCGGAGCCCGCCTGCCGCAAGGCGGCGTCACGCACCACGCCCGGCGTGCGGGCCAAGGCCCGGGCAGCGTGGCGCGCGGTGCGGCCGATGGTTTCGATATCCCGCGCCGGTATGTCGGTGTGCACGTCCATGGGGTGTGAGTTTAGGCGCGGGCCAAGGCATGGTAAAGCAACGGGGGACAGCCAGGGAGTGAGCGATGCGGATTCATGTTTTGCCGGCACTGACGGCGGCGTGCCTTGTGCTGCCGTCCTGCGCGCAGTTCCTCCAGGCCGCCTGGACCCCGCCGAACCCGCACGCCAGCGCGGCCCCGGCCGGGCATTACGTGGTGGAACCGGCGCACACCCAGGTCGTGTTCAGCGTGCTGCACATGGGCTTCACCCACTTCACCGGCACGTTCTCCGACGCATCTGGCAGCCTGGATTTCTCGCCCACGAGCGCGAAGGACATGGCGGCGACGATCAGCGTGCCCGTCGCGAGCGTCTCCACCACCAGCGCCAAACTCACCGAGGAGCTGAAAGCCGCGGATTGGCTCGACGCGGCGCATTATCCAGCGATGGTGTTTCACTCCACCAAAGTCACCCAGACTGGCCCCGACAGCGCGACTGTTGCCGGCCTGCTGACGTTGCATGGCGTGACCCATCCGCTGGTGCTGCACGCCACGTTCAATGGCGCGGGAGTCAACATACTGGACCAGAAGGAGACGATCGGCTTCCAGCTCACCGGCACGCTGAACCGCAGCGACTACGGCGTGACCAAATACGTGCCCCTCATCGGCAATGAGATCACCCTGACGATCGCCGCCGCATTCGAAAAAGACTAAAAGTTTTTTGCTTNNAAACTTTTGTCTGTTTGGGTGCGCGATTTGCGCGATTCGTGGGGCGCGTTAGATTGGCCAGAGAGATACGGGCTGGAGTCGGCTGGCCCGCGGGGATCGAGACGATGAAGCTCAAGGCCGATCGCGCGACGCTGCTGAAGGCGCTGGCCCATATCCAGAGCGTGGCCGAAAAGCGCAACACCATCCCCATCCTGGCCAATGTGCTGCTGGCGGTGCGCGACGGGCGCCTCTCCTTCACCGCCACTGACATGGAAATCGCCGTCGTGGAGGATGTGGCCGCCACCACCACGCGCAACGGCGCCACCACGGCGCCCGCGGCGACTATCTACGACATCGTCCGCAAACTGCCGGACGGCGCCGAGGTGGAGTTGGACCATCCCGGCGGCGACGCCCAGTTGGCGCTGCGCGCCGGGCGCTTCGCGACCTCCCTGCTGGTGCTGCCGGTGGAGGATTTCCCCTCCATGACCACCGGCCAATTGCCGCATCACTTTCATCTGCCGGCGCTGACGCTGCGCGGCCTGATCGACCGCACGCGCTTCGCCATCAGCACCGAGGAAACCCGCTACTACCTCAACGGCATCTACCTGCACCAGGTCGTCAGCGACGGCGTGCGCAAACTGCGCGCTGTCGCAACCGACGGGCACCGGCTGGCCCGGGTGGAGGAGGATTTGCCCGAAGGGGCGGAGACCATCCCCGGCGTGATCATTCCGCGAAAGACGGTGGCCGAACTGCGCAAGTTGCTGGATGAAGCCAGCGGCGCCGTGGAGATCGGCCTCTCCGATACCCGTATCCAGTTCACCGTGGGCACGATCACGCTGACCAGCAAATTGATCGACGGCACGTTCCCCGAATACGACCGCGTCATTCCGCGCGATAACGATAAGGTTCTCCGCGTCGGCAAGAAGGATTTCTCCGATGCCGTCGCCCGCGTCGCCGCCATCAGCAGCGAGCGCTCGCGGCCTGTGAAGCTGGCGCTGCAGAAGGATCTGCTTACACTTTCGGCCGCCAGCCCCGACCAGGGCACCGCGGTGGAGGAGCTCGATGGCGACCGGGTGCAATATGCCGCGGGCCCGCTGGAGATCGGCTTTCAGGCCCGCTACCTGAACGACATCACCGATCAGATCACCGACCAGGTGGAGTTCCGCTTCGCCGATGGCTCGGCCCCTACGATCGTGTGCGATGCGGCCGATGAGTCCGCGTTGTATGTTTTGATGCCGATGCGCGTTTAGATATTTCCGTTGCCTGGTGACGGCCTGTCACACCCGCAACAAATAGGGCTTGCGTCGCAATTCCTACTAAACTAGTATGCATTTGCGTCGTGACTGCCCGTCGCGCCGCATGTGCCCCCCGGGATGGCGGTGTTGCCCGACACCGCCATCGCTGCCCCTATACGGTACCGGCATGCGTGCGGGTCCACGCGCCGCGACTTACGTTCATGTAACGCAACGCGAATCCGGCATGGCGCGACCCAACGGCTAACGTTAAGGTTGCGACGACACTTCCGCCGGAGCTGCCCATGCGCTCGCACATCATCGGCAACGTGCTTCCCGTGCTGGAGGTGGCGCTGGAGCGCGGCGAGGCGCTGGTGGCCGAAACCGGTCAGCTCAGTTGGATGACCGGCGGGATCGAACTGCGAACGACAACCAACACCGCCGGCAATAGCGGCTTCTTCGGCGCCATCGGCCGCGCCCTCTCCGGCGGCGGCCTGTTCATGACGGAATACACCACGCCCTATGCGCCGGGCACGGTGGCCTTCGCCGCCAAGATCCCCGGCCATATCGTGCCGGTGCAGGTGCAGCCCGGGCAGAGCTACATGATCCACAAGCATGGCTTCGTGTGCGCCACCGAAGGTGTGCAGTTGGGCACCGGCTTTCAGCAATCGCTCGGCGCCGGGCTGTTCGGCGGCAACGGCTTTCTGCTCCAGCGTCTCACCGGCGCCTGCACCGCCTGGGTGGAGCTCGGCGGCGAGGTGATCGAACGCACGCTCGCGCCTGGCGAAACAATCCGCGTTCATCCCGGCCATGTCGGCATGTTCGAGGAACGCGTGGGCTTCGGCATCACCACATTGCGCGGCATCAGCAACATCTTCTTCGGCGGCGATGGCCTGTTCCTCGCGGAACTCACCGGCCCCGGCCGTATCTGGCTGCAAACCCTCACGTTGCCCAACCTCGCCCACGCCCTGGGCCCCTACCTCTCCCGCGATGCCAGCTCGCAGAACGTGGAAACCGCCGCCGAACTCGGCGTCGCCGGCGCCGTCCTGAAAAGCTTCTTCTCCCGGTAGTCGGTACTAAACAGGTAAAAGTTCTTTGCTTCTTTCTTTCAAGAAAGAAGAGTCTTCTTTTTCTGAAGAAAAAGAAGCAAAAAGACTTTTACCTGTTTGATCCCGTTCCGTATCGTTAGATCGGTAACGGCAGGGTTGATAATGCCAACCGCTCGGTCCGGCCGGGGTCGTTTTCAACGACGCATGGTGTGTTGAAGATCATCGTGGCCCGCGTCTCAGGCCGATACGCTGGCCAGGCCGGCAGCCCGGCGTGGTTGGGGTTGCCCGTGCGCGCGAACGCCACCCACGCACCGCTCATCTGATCCTGAAGCGCATACCGCAACGGGCTCGATCCGCTATCCCCATTGGTCTTGCTATCCACGTCATGAAAAACAAACGGCACGTCCAGGCAATGCCCCGACCGTAATCTGCCGCCCAGAATCGGCGTCTCCCACGCGAACAAATACATGTATGCCGGCGCCGCGCCCTGGGCCACCTTGCGCTCTGCCACCGTAATCGCGGTCAGGCGCAAAGGCTCCGTCGTCGCCAGAAAGAAAATGTCGCTCGGGCTGCGAGTGGGCTTTTCCCGGCGATAGATGGACATCACCCGGGCCGCCTCCGGCGCGCTCAGATGAAACAGCGCAGCCAGCCGCCCCTGCGCCTCGGCCTCGGTGAGGCTAAAAATCTCCGGCCCCGCGCCGAGCATCAACGCAAGCACCGTTGTTTCCGTGCGCGTGGTGCCAATCAGCAAGGGCACATCGGCGGAAACGGCGGGTGCTGCGGGATCCCAAGGGTTGTGCGGCAACGACCGTCCGTCATGCACCGGGCCGAGAGCCATGGCGCCGCCCCCCTTGGCATGCACGGCCGCCATCGCGGCCAATAACGTGGAAGCAGGCAACCCGCGCAGCGCGGCGGCATGGGCGGGCTTCACGCCCAGTTCCGCCAGAACCGCTTCGGCATACCGGCTGGCGGCCTCCGGCGTTTTGGCATCCGGATAGGCGCCACTCTGCACGATGGCCTTATGGAACAACCCCTTCGCCGCCGGCATGGCCATCACCGCGCACACCTTCGCGCCGCCGCCGGACTGCCCAAAGATCGTGACATTCCCCGGATCGCC
Organism: Acetobacteraceae bacterium; assembly: GCA_003133065.1. Classification (GTDB taxonomy): domain Bacteria; phylum Pseudomonadota; class Alphaproteobacteria; order Acetobacterales; family Acetobacteraceae; genus BOG-908. Next base: position 14,611 of record PKZM01000108.1, on the reverse strand, counting down.
GCCGAAGCCGGCAATGTTGTCGCGCACCCAGGCCAGCGAGGCCACGAGATCCAGCACACCGGTATTGCCGGAATCGGCAAAGTCCGCGCCGGCAATATCCGCCAGATACAGATGGCCGAACAGATTGAGGCGATGGTTGATGCCAACCACCACCACGTCGCCAAACCGCGCCAGATGTTCACCGTCATAGGGTGCGGCCGATCCGAAGGTGAAACCACCCCCATGGAACCACACCATCACCGGCCGCTTGGCCGCGTCGGTGGCGGGCGTCCAGATATTCAAAACCAGGCAATTCTCCCCGCGCGGTTCGATCTCCGCGCTGGGATCCGTGGGCCAGAAAACGCCCAGATCGCCGGTCCATGCGCCCCCACCTAACTGGGGGCAGCGGGGACCGTAATGCACCGCATCCCGGATGCCCGCCCAGGACTGTGCCGGGCCAGGCGCGCGGAACCGCGCTTGCCCACCCGTATCCGCCCCGTACGGAATGCCCTTGAACACGCTGACGCCGCCGCGCCGCACGCCCCGCACCCGGCCCGCATGCGTCTCAACCACCGGCCCCGCCTCGGCGAACGCCGCGGGCGCCCCCGCCAGCGTCAAACCCCCCGCCGCACCCGCGGCCAGCACGGTGCGGCGCCCTATCGATCCTGTCATTGCGGGTAGGCCATTCTTTTACTGGGACAAAACTCGCACGACCCTACGACCTGACGATCGCCCCAGGCAAGGAAGCGGAGCCCGTGCTGAGGTGCCCTTGCCTGTCGTGGCGCACGAGGCTGCGAAGGTAGAACGTGTTCTTTTTTGAAAAAAAGAACCAAAAAACTTTAAATCATGGCGTACGCTGCCGGTGAGCCTCGCACCAAGTGTTCAAAGTCTTTTGCTTCTTGTCTTCAGAAAAGAAGAGTTACTTTCTGCTACCCCCCCGCCACCGTCATCCCATCCACGCGGATCGTCGGCGCATCCGTGCCGCGCCGGAACACGAGGTCGTTGGCCGGCACAAGTGCTGCGAACATATCCACCAGGTTGCCGGCGATGGTGATCTCGGCCACCGGCTCGGCCAGCGCGCCGCCGCGGATCATGAAGCCGGCAGCGCCGCGGCTGTAGTCGCCGGTCATGCCGTTGATGCCGGAACCGATCAATTCGGTGACGTAGATGCCCTCGGCAATGTCGGCCATCAGATCCGCCGGCGTAACAGAACCGGCCGCCATATACAGGTTCGTGGCCGACGGCCCAGGCGGGCCGGCGGTGCCGCGGCTGGCGTGGCCGGTGGTGCGCAGGCCAAGCTGGCGGGCGCTGCGGCTATCCAGCACCCAGCTTGTCAAAACACCATCCTCGATGAACGCACGCGGACGCGTGGGCACGCCCTCGGCATCGAACGTCCAGGATCGCGCGCCACGCACACGGCGCGGGTCGTCGCGAATGAAAATCCCCGCGGCGAACAGTTTTTGCCCCATCCGGTCCTTCAGGAAACTGGTGCCGCGCGCCACGGAACTGCCGTTGATCGCACCGGAGAGATGCCCCACCAAGCTGTTGCTCACCCGCGGATCATACACCACCGGCATGCGCCCGGTTTTCGGCCGGATGGGATTGAGGCGCGACACCGCGCGTTCCCCCGCCCCATGGCCGATCTTCTCGGGCGCATCCAGGTCCGCCAGATGCACCGTGCCGTGATAATCGTAATCGCGCTGCATGGAAGTGCCCGTGCCGGCAATCACGCTGGCGGACACCGAATGGCTGCTGCGGGCAAACGCCCCGGCAAACCCGGCAGAAGTCGCCAGCCACAGCTCCGTGCGGCCAAATCCGGCGCTGCCGCCCTCGGAATTGGTCACACCCGTCACCGCAAGGGCCGCCGCCTCCGCCGCCTCGGCGCGCGCGATCAGATCGCCCACCTCGGGCTCGGCCGGGTCGACCAGATCGAGCGCCGAAGCATCCTCGGGCGGTGCGGCCTCGGCGCACAAATCGGCGTACGGATCATCCGGCACCACGCGCGCCATCGCCACGGCGCGCTCGGCAAGTGCTGCGAACCGCGCCGGATCGGCGGTGCCGGCGGAAACAATCGCGCTCTTCGCGCCGCAGAACACCCGCAGGCCCAGATCGCGGCTCTCCGACCGCTCCAGAGTCTCCGTCGATCCAAGCCGCCGCTCCACGCTCAGAGAGGTGCGGGCAACCAGGATCGCATCCGCCCGCTCGGCGCCGGCCTTCTGCGCCGCGTCGAGCAGGCCGGCCAGTACATCCAGGCTCATGCCGCCAGCCGGTCCGTGATGTGGGAAAGGCCGGGCACGGCGCTGGCCGGCCCCATGGCGGCGAGCGTGGGCACGCCGCGGAAAATGCGCGCGGCGGCCCGGCGGATATCCTCCACGGTGACGGCATCCAGGTGCGACACGGTTTCGGCCGTGGGGATCACGCGCCCAAAGATCTGCATCTGGCGCGAAAGCTGCTCGCAGCGGCTGCCGGTGCTCTCCATGGACATCAGCAGGCTCGCCTTCACCTGGGCGCGGGCACGCCGCAGCTCGATCTCGTTGGCGTCGATTTGCACACGGTGCAGCTCCTCCAGCGCCACCGGCACCAGCTCGGCCGCCTCCGATTCGCCGGTGCCGGCATAGATGCCGAACAGGCCGGAATCCAGATACGGCGCCGCGAAGGAATAGATCGAATACACCAGCCCCCGCTTCTCGCGGATTTCCTGGAACAGGCGGGAGGACATGCCCCCCCCCAGCAGGGTGGAAAGCAGCAGCACTGGGTAATAATCCGGATCGGAATACCCCACCGAGGGGAAGCCCAGCACAATGTGCACCTGGTCCAGATCGCGCTCCTCCCGGAACTCGCCGCCGGCATACAGGCCAGGAAGNNCGCGCCTGTGGCGGCCACCACCACATTGCCGGCCGCATAGTTCTTCCGCATGTAGCCCTTGATCTGGCTCGCCTTCATGCCGCGGATGATGGCTTCCGTGCCCAGCACCGGCCTGCCCATCGGCTGGGCAGGGAAGGCCGCTTCCTGGAAATGATCGAAAATGATGTCGTCCGGCGTGTCGTTCGCCTGGCCGATCTCCTGCAGGATAACGCCGCGCTCGCGTTCCACCTCGTCGCGCGCGAAGGTGGAGTGGGTGAGGATGTCGCCGATGATGTCGGCGCCCAGTTCCAGATCCTCTTTCAGCAGTTTCACGTAATAGGCGGTCTGCTCGCGCGCGGTGTAGGCGTTGATGTGGCCGCCGACATTCTCGATCGCCTCGGCAATCTCGGCCGCGTTGCGCCGCTCGGTCCCCTTGAAGGCCATGTGTTCGAGGAAATGGCTGACGCCATTCTGCTCGGCCTCCTCGTTNNCGCGTGCCGCTGGCGACGTAGGCGCCCAGCGAGACAGTCTCCACGCGGTCCATATGCTCAGTCACGACGGTGAGGCCGGAGGGTAGGATTGTGACGCGGATGTCGTCTTCAGCGTGGGCGGTCATAAGGGGGGAGTCCTCATCAGGTGTTGCGGGCGGCGAAGGCGCGCACCTCTGCCTGGATGTGCGCCAGGGTGTTTGGGCTTTCGGTAAAATGTTCCGCCCTTTCGTAAAGGTCGGCAAGATGGGGGGGCAGGGCTGGCCGCGCGCCGGTGGCCTGCTCCATCGCATCGGGGAACTTGGCGGGGTGGGCGGTGGCCGCGGCGATGATGGGCGTGGTGCCGGGCCGCGCGCGGGCGGCGGCGATGCCGATGGCCGTATGCGGGTCGGCGAGATAGCCGGTTTCCGCGGCAATGCGGCGGATTTCGGCGATGGTGCCCGCATCGTCCAGCCGGAACCCATGGAACATGGTTTTCGCGCGTTGCCAGGCCTCGTGGGGGGTGGCCATGCGGCCGGTGGCGCGGAAACCCTGCATGATGCTGGCGGTCAGGATGGGGTCGCGATCGAGTAATTCAAAGAGAAGACGCTCGAAATTGGAGCTGACGCCGATATCCATGCTCGGCGACAGGCTCGGCTCCACGCCGCGAACGGACATGTCGTTGGCGGCCAGAAAGCGGGTGAGGATGTCGTTGCGGTTGCTGGCGACCGTCAGGCCCGCGATCGGCACCCCCATGCGGCTTGCGGCCCAGGCGGCGAGCACATTGCCGAAATTGCCGGTGGGCACGGAGAAGGCCACCTCGCGCGCCGGGGCGCCCAGTGCCAAGGCGGCTGCCACGTAATAGGGTATTTGCGCAGCGATCCGTGCCCAGTTGATGGAGTTGACGGCGGAGAGGTGTATCTCGGTGCGGAATGCCTCGTCGGCGAACATGGCTTTCACCAGGTCCTGACAATCGTCGAAATTTCCGTCGATCGCGATATTGCGCACGTTGGGCGCATCCACCGTGGTCATCTGCCGGCGCTGCACCTCGCTGGTGCGTCCCTTGGGATGCAGGATCACGATGTCGACGCGCGCGCGGTTTTTGCAGGCTTCGATGGCGGCCGATCCGGTGTCGCCGGAGGTGGCGCCGACGATGGTGATGCGCTGGTTCCGCTCGGTGAGCACGTGGTCGAACAGCCGGCCGAGAAGCTGCATTGCCACGTCCTTGAACGCGAGCGTGGGGCCGTGGAAGAGTTCGAGCGACCACAGGTTGGTGTCGAGTTGTACAAGCGGCACAACGGCCGGGTGGCGGAAGGTGGCGTAAGCTTCCGCGCAGAGGCGGCGCAGGGTTGGCGCCGCGATCGTATCGCCCACGAAGGGCTGGATGAGCGCGGCGGCGAGTTCCGCATAGGGCAGCCCGCGCAGCGCGTGCAGGTCCGCCTGCGGCCAGGTTTCGGGCATGAACAGCCCGCCATCCTCCGCCAGCCCCGCGAGCAAAACGCCCGCAAAGTCTCGTGGCTGCGCTGTTCCCCTGGTCGAGATGTAGTTCATTGGTCCGGCTCTAATCGGTAAAGTTTTTTGCTTCTTTTTTCAAAAAAAGAAGGATACTTCTTTCTTGAAAGAAAGAAGCAAAGAACTTTTAGTCTTTTGGTTGTGCCCTCTGAGGAGTGCGGCTGATGGATTTGATGGGGGCGCGGGGGCGGCCGGAGGCGGCGCCGATGTCGCGGTCCTGCGCTTCGATGAAGGTTTTGGCGGGGTCGTCGCCGTCGAGGCCACTCAGCTCGGTGTAGGGGACGCGGCGGTTGGAGCTGCGTGTGCCATCGGTATAGGTGACGTCGAAGGCGACGAAGCTGCTCAGGATTTTACGTTTGGGGGGCATGGTATCAGCCTTCTTCCCCGGGTTCTTCCGGGGTTGGGGGCAGTTCCGGCTCGCCTGCGGCGGCGCGGCGTTTGGCTTCGGCCTTTTCCAGGCGTTTGGCTTCGGCTTTGGCTTCCTTGGCGCGTTCGCGTTCGGCGCGCTGAAAATTGTAATTGGGTTTGAAGACCATGATGGAGACCTCGGCGCGGCAAGTTCGGCTGCGCTGTATGACAGAGTGAAGCCGCCGGGGCTACTCGCGCCGTGCGGGCATCAGGCGCGCGCCTGGATGAGCCTAGAGTGGGTGGCGTGGACGATAGTATGATGGACCCGACGGAGCAATGGGACGGGACAGCCGAGCATACCGCGCTTCCGGAAGGCGGGTTTCAGGTGGCGCAGGAGAGCTTTGCCGAGGCATGCGCGCGGTTACGCCGGGAAGGGCCAAAATCCCGGCTGGATAGCACCGAGATCATCCGGGGCTTTCGGGACAGGAATTGGAAGCTGCCGTAGGGGGCGCTATTGGAGACTCGCGTCACCGGCCCAGCATATCCGCCTCGATCCTCTCGATCTCGGCGTCCGAAAACCCGAAATGATGCGCGATCTCGTGCACCAGAACACTGCTCACGAGCCGGCCCAGATCCTCGCCGGTCTCGATCCATTCCACCAGGATCGCATCGCGATACAGCATGATCGTGTCGGGAAAGCGGACCGGGTCGGAGATGCTGCGCTCCGTCATCGGGATGCCGCGGTAGAGCCCCGTCAGCTCCCACGGGTTGTCGATTTCCAGGCTGGCCAGCGTCTCCTCATCCGCCAAATCCTCCACCAGGATGGCCACGCCCGACACATGGCGCGCCAGCTTCGGCGGCAAGGCCGCCAGAGCCGCCTCAGCCATGCGCAGAATATCGTCCTCTCCCGGCGGCGTGGTGTAGGCTGGCATCGCAACCCTCCCGTCAGATTGGAAACCACCATGCCAGCGCCCCTCACCGACGCGCAACGCGCCCAGCTTGCGGATCTGCTTCCCGCCTGGACCAGGCTGCCGGATCGCGACGCCATCCAGCGCCGGTTCAAATTCGCCGATTTCAGCGCCGCCTGGGCTTTCATGTCCCGCGTCGCGCTGCTGGCGGAGCAGCAGGACCACCACCCCGAATGGGAGAACGTCTACAACCGCGTCGTGATCACGCTGACCACCCACGACACCGGCGGCCTTTCCGACCGCGACCTGAAACTCGCCACCGCGATCGACCGGGTCTCTCCGGCGACCTAAGAAAGAATTAACCACAAAGGCACTAAGCCACAAAGGATTTCACGAAGAAGACTTCGCATCACACACTGCTCTTCGTGCTTTTCTTCGCGCCTTAGTGTCTTCGTGGTTAAACCCTCTTTCTTTCTTATTTCTTGAAAGAAAGAATACCACACCTTTTATTCCTTAGCCGCGGCCAAAACTTCAGCGGCGTGGCCGTCGACCTTCACCTTCGGCCATACCCGCTTCACCTTGCCGTCGGCACCAACTAGAAACGTGCTGCGCTCGATGCCCATATATTTCTTGCCGTACATCGATTTCTCCACCCACACGCCATAGGCGTCGGTCAGGCTGCCCTCCTCGTCCGAAGCCAACGGAAACGCCAGGCCATATTTCTCGGCGAACTTGTCAAGCGCCTTCACCGGATCACGCGAGACGCCGATCACCTCCAGGCCCAGCTTGCCCAATTGCGGCAACGCCTCCTGAAACGCACAGGCCTCCTTGGTGCAGCCGGAGGTGTCTGCCTTGGGATAAAAATACAGCACGTAGGGCTTGCCCTTCAGCGCGGCCGAACTCACCGTGCGGCCCTGGCTGGCAGGCAGCTTGAACGCCGGGGCGCGATCGCCAGCAACGATGCTCATGAACTCAGATCTCTCCAACATGGCGGATGAAAGCCTGGCGAACCTCGCCGGCAATCGACTCCAGCTCCCTCGCCACCGAGGCTACACTTGATTGCGCGCAAAACCCCGTCAAGCGTTGCAAAACCTGCCCAATCCTGCCCAAAGCGGGCGCCCCCGGCCTCTGAGGTATGCTCCGCCCGGTGCTGATGCGCAGCATACCCTGCACAGCGCGCCACACCCGATCCGCCCGGATCAGCAGCACCGCCTCGCCCTCCTCCAAAAACCCCGCCGATGCCAGCCCGGCGAAGGCCGCCCGCGTAGCCGTGTGCAGCACGCCGGGCACATGCGCATGGCGCAATTGCAGGGCCTGGGCAATGAACTCCAGCTCCAGCAGCCCACCCGCGCGCAGCCTCACATCCCACACCCCTTTCGGCGGCAGATCGGCGGCCAGCCGCCGCCGCATCGCAGCCGTATCCGGCCCAATCCGCGCCGGATCGCCCTGGCTCAGCGCCACCGCGATGGCGCGCGCCACGCGGCGGCGCAAACCGCCAGGCCCCGCCACCACGCGCGCCCGGGTCAGCGCAAGGCGCTCCCATGTCCAGGCATCCTGCGCGTGGTAGCGGCGGAAGCTTGCCAGCGAAACGGCCACCGGGCCTTTGCCGCCGGAAGGCCGCAGCCGCATGTCCACATCGAACAGCCGGCCGTGCCGCGTCGGCACCGTCAGGGCCGCCACCATGGCCTGTGCGGCGCGGCCGAAATACTGGCCCGGCGGCAGGCGCGTGCGCCCGTCGCTGTCCACGGTCTCCTCCGGATGATCATAGACGAACATCAGATCGAGGTCGCTGCCTGCCATCATCTCCCGGCCGCCTGCCTTGCCCAGCGCCACCACCACCAGGCCGCCGCCACGCACCCTTCCATAGCGCCGCCGGTGATCCGCCATCACCCGCGGCAACAGGCAACTGATCGCAGCATCGGCCAGATCCGTGCGCGCCTCACCCGCTTCATCCTGATCGATCCGGCCATCCAGCTCGGCCACGGCCACGCGAAACGCCTCGCCGCGCACGAAGCGGCTGGCAATGGCCAGCGCATCATCCACGCTGGCCGCGTCGTTCAGGGAGGCGGCAAGGGCTGCGGCCGGATGGTGATCCGGCGCCGCCGGCCGCAACAGGCCTTCCAGCGCCGCGGGTATTTCGGCCAGATGATCGGCGAGCGAGGGGGATGCGCCCAGCACCTCGGCCAGCCGATCAATCAGCGCCGGATTGTGATGCAGCATGGAGAAAAGCTGAACCCCAGCCGGCAGACGGTAGATGAAGTCGTCCAGCCGCGCCCATACCAGTTCCGGCTGCGCCTGCCGCGCCACGGCGGCGGCAATGGCGGGCAGCAATTCACGCAGCAGCTCCCGCGCCCGTTCCGTGCGCAGGGCACGCGGCCGGCCAGCAAGCCACGCCTCCCAGGGGCCGCCGGTTTCCACCGCCGGCGCTTCCAGCATCGCCGGCGGCAGATCGGGTGCCGCGCCCGGGCTTTGCAGCAGCGCGCCGAACGCCGCATAAACAGGCTCCAGGTGGCCGAGCAGTTCGCCGGCAAAGCGTTCCCCGTCAGGGAAGCCCATGAAGCGTGCGAAGCCCTCCAAACCCTCGGCTGACGTGGGTAAGACATGCGTCTGCCGGTCGGCCACCATTTGCAGCCGGTGCTCCACGCGCCGGAGAAAATCATACGCGGCGCTCAGCACGCCGAGCATCTCCGCCGCCAGATGCCCCGCCGCGTGCGCCGCCCGTAGCGCCGGCCGCGTGGCGGCCACGCGCAAACCCGGATTGTGCCCGCCCCACACGAGTTGCAGCGTCTGGGCGTAAAACTCGATTTCGCGGATGCCGCCATGGCCGAGCTTCACGTCATGGCCCAGGACGCGCCGCGCGGCCGGGCCATCCTCCGGCAGCGCCGCCCCGCTGGCTTCATCCATGCGGCGCTTCATGGCGCTGATATCGGCGATGGCGGCGAAATCGAGGTGCCGGCGCCAGATGAAGGGGCGGATGGCATCGAGGAAGCGGCGGCCAAGCAGCAGATCACCGGCCACGGGGCGCGCCTTGATCATCGCCGCGCGTTCCCAGGTGTGCGCGGCACCTTCGTAATAGGCGAGTGCCGCGGGCAGGCTGATCGCCGGCGGCGTGGACCCCGGATCGGGGCGCAACCGCAGATCGACACGAAACACATAGCCCCCGGCATCGCGGTGCTGCATCAGGCTGACAAGATCGCGCGCCAGCCGCGCGAAGATGGCGCCCAGCGCGTCGGCGTTATAGGCATGGGCGCCTGGGTCGAAGATGAGGATGAGGTCGACATCACTGGAAAAATTCAGCTCCCGCGCGCCGAGCTTGCCCAGGGCCAGCACCGTGAACCCGGAGCCGCGGGCCGGTGCCCCCGGATGCGGCAGTCGCAACTCGCCGCGGTCGTGGGCCGCGCGCAGCAGATGCCCGGTTGCGATCTTCAGCGCATGGTCGGCGAGCTCGGACAGGGCGCCGGTCACCTGATCCAGCGACCAGGTGCCGCCGATATCGGCAAGGGCCGCAGCCAAGGCGATTCGCCGCTTCGCACTGCGCAACAGCGCCGCGGTCTGCGCGCGATCAAGCGCGGGCGCCACCCGCGCCAGCCCGCTCAGCACCAGATCGCAAACCGCATCCGGCCCCAGCGCCTCGATCGCCTGCAGCGTATCGGCCTCCCGCGCCGCCAGATCTGCCAGATAGGGCGAATGCCCACGCCACCCCTGCCCCATCTGGAACCCCCACCCCTGCGCGCGCGACACCCCAACGACCAAAACTCTTTTGCTTCTTTTGTTCAGAAAAGAAGGCCTTCCTTGCCCTTCGGTGCCGCGTGCTGAAACGCGCCGCCGACCAGACGATCCATCTCATCGGCGAAATTGCGCTCGGCGCGGTGGCTCTGGCCGCGGTGGTGGCGTGTGTGCTCACGTGGCGGCTGGCGCAAGGGCCGATCGATGTCACGGCGTTGCTGCGGCGCGAGCTTCCCGCAGGCGGCGCGCACGTGACTGTCGGCAGCGCCGCCCTGGCCTGGGAAGGTTTCGATGCCGCGGATCAGCCACTGGATATCCAGCTCGCGGATGTCGGAGTGGCCACGGCGGACGGCAGGAGCGTCGTTCACCTGGACCATGCGCGCACCTTCCTCTCCATCGGGCAGGCTCTGCTCGGCCGCCTCGCGCCGCGCAGCATTCTGATCGCCGGCGCCCAGGTGAACCTGACGCCCGCGCCGCCAAGCCCGGCGGCGCCTGGCACACCCATGGTCGCGTCCCTGCTCGGCCGCGCGCAGGGTGCCGCGCTGCCCGCCTGGCTGAGCGCGCTGCGCCGCCTGCAAATCCGCGATGCCGCCATCACCGTGCGCGACCCCGCAACGGGCATCGCCTGGCAGGCGCCGCATCTGACGCTGGACATCACACGCCTGCCGAACGGCGCCATTGCGGGCTCCGCCCATGCCCTGATCACCGCTGGCAGCCTGGCCGCCACCATCGTGGCCGCCGCCGCCGTCACGCCCGGCGGCACGAAGATCACCGCCAGCACTACGCCCATCTCACCCGCCGCCCTTGCTCATCTTTCGCCCGCGCTATCGGCGTTTGCCGGCGCCGACCTGCCCGTCGCCCTGAAACTGGATGGCGCGCTCGACTCCGCGCTACGACCCCGCACGGCGCAGTTGGATGTCGCTGCCGGCGCCGGCACGATTGCCGCCGGCCGCGGCCAGCTGCGTATCCAGCAGGCCTCCGCCACACTCGTTCTGCGGCAAGCGGAGCTGCGCCTGAACGCGTTCCGCCTGGCTCTCACCCCGGCCGCGCATGACGCCTCGCCAGCCCCCGTGATCACCGGCAGCGCCACCGCCACCCAGATCGCCGGCCACGTGCATGCCACGTTCGGCGTGAGCATCGCCGCGATGGAACTCGGCGAGCTTGCCGCGTATTGGCCCGCCGGCACCGGCGGCGGGGCACGCGACTGGATGGTGCAGAACCTCACGCAAGGCCACGCCCACGATGCCCATGTGGAAGGCAGCCTGGACGCGGCTTCGGATTTCTCGAACATCCGGATCGCGACGCTGGCCGGCGGCCTTGCCGCCGATGACGTGACGCTGTTCTGGTTGAAACCCATCCCGCCCCTGACCCATGGCCGGGCGGTGGTAGAGATCGAGGGGCCGGACAGTATTCGCATATCGATGCAGAGCGCCGAGCAAGGCCCACTCCACCTCTCTGCCGGCTCCTTCATCCGGATCAGCCAACTGGAGGAGCCCCACCAGGTCGGCGACATCGATGTTGGCCTCTCCGGACCGCTGCCGGCCGCCCTCGCCTTGCTCAACCATCCGCGGCTGCATCTGCTGACCCGCAGCAAGCTGGAGATTGTGGACCCCGCCGGCACCGTCAGTGCCCACATGACCCTGCACGTGCCGCTGGAGGACCGCGTCACGATCGACCAGATCCCCATCGCGGCGACCGCCGATCTCGCCGGCGTGCATCTCGGCCGTATCGCCGGCGGCTATGATCTGGATGGCGCGACGCTCGCTGTCAAAGTGAACGATGACGGGCTGAGCATGACCGGCCGCGGCATGGTCGCCGGCATCGAAGCCGATCTCGGCCAGCAGATGGATTTTCGCGATGGGCCTCCCGACCAGGTGGTGCAGCACGTGACCGCCACCGGCAGCGCCACCCAGGCACAGCTTGCTGCCGCCGGCCTGCCGTCAGGCGCGGTGCAGGTGCTCAGCGCCGGTACGGCCGGCCTGAAGGTGGAGTACACCGGCCGGCGCGACGACCACGGCAGTCTGCAATTGGACGCCGATCTCAGCGGCGCCGCGCTGACCACGCCGTTCGGCTGGTCCAAGCCGGCCGGCCGGCCGGCCGAAGCCGGCGCCCTGATGCTGCTGGAGCAGGGCCGCCTGACCGGCATCGAAAACCTGCATGCCAGCGGCCCATCCCTGGATATCGTCAGCCGCGCGGAGGTCACCGCAGGCCACGGCCGCCGCCTGCTCTTGGACAGGATACGGATCGGCCGCAGCGACGCACACGGCCAGATCGATTTTCCCGCCGACACGGCGCAACCGCTGCGCGCCGTTCTCTCCGGTCCGCTGCTGGACCTGTCCACCTCCCTCGGCTCGCAGGCGGCAAAACCGGCAACGCAAGCCCAAAACACCGCCGAGGATTCCGGCGATGCCAAACGCGGCCGCCCCTGGACCGCGGACCTCACCTTCGATCGCGTGGCCCTCGCCCGCGCCAGATCGCTCGCCCCGTTCAGCCTGCAAGCGGCCAGTGATGGGCTGCGGATCACCCAGGCCAGGCTGCACGCCGGCACACACGGCGAACTCTCCGCCAGCATCACCCCGCGCGCAGGGGGCAGGCAGCTCGACATCCAAGCCGAGGATGCGGGCCTGGTCATGCTGGCGCTCGGGGTGGCCGATAACCTCAGCGGCGGCCGATTGAGCCTCGATGCCAGCTACAACGACACGCTACCCGCATCGCCGCTTTCCGGCACGGCCACGCTGACCGAGTTTGACCTGCGCTCCGCACCCGCCATCGGCCGCCTTCTGCAAGCCATGACCCTCTACGGCCTCTCCGACGTGCTGCGCGGGCCCGGGCTGCACTTCGCGCGGCTGATCGCCCCGTTCACCTGGCAAAACCGCGTGCTGCATTTGAGCAACGCCCGCGCTTTCTCCAACTCGCTGGGCCTGACGGCGCAGGGGGATATCGATCTTCGCCACCGCATCGCCGCCATCACGGGCACGGTGGTGCCGGCGTATTTCTTCAACCAGTTGCTGGGAGATATCCCGGTGGTGGGGAAGATTTTCTCGCCCGAGAAAGGCGGCGGGGTGTTCGCGGCACGCTATTCGGTGCGCGGTCCGCTGGCGGATCCGAAGGTTGGGGTCAATCCGCTGTCGGCGCTGACACCGGGGTTTTTGCGGGAGGTGTTTGGGATACTTGGGCCGGCGAAGAAGTGAAGGAAGATGTTCTTTTTTGAAAAAAAGAACCAAAAAACTTTTAGTACTTGGCGTGCGCTGCCGGGAAGGCTGCGACAGCACAGTCAAAAGTTCTTTGCTTCTTTCTTTCAAGAAAGAAGAGTCTTCTTCAACGCATCCCGCCAGCCCGCGATCAGGTCCACGCGCAGTTTCCCATCCATCGCAGGCTCAAACAGGCGCCCGCAGCTCCAGGCGCGGGTAATATCCTGCGTGTCCTGCCAGATGCCCATGGAGAGGCCGGCCAGAAAGGCAGCGCCGCGGGCGGTGGATTCCAGCTCCACCGGCCGCTCCACGGGGGCGTCCAGAATGTTGGCGAGGAACTGGCAGAACCAGTCATTGGCCGCCATACCGCCATCGACGCGGATGCGACTGGCTTGCCCCGCACCGTCCTGCCGCATGGCGAGCGCCAGATCGAGCGTCTGGTAGGCCACCGATTCCAGCGCGGCACGGGCGAGATGGGCCGCATTGCTGTTCAGCGTCAGGCCAGTGATGAGCCCCCGCGCATCCGGCTTCCAGTGCGGCGCGCCGAGCCCCACGAAACCGGGTACCATGTAGACGCCGTGGCTATCGGGCAACTGTGTCGCGAGGTCATCGGTCTCGGCAGCATCGGTGATCAGGCCCAGCCCGTCGCGCAGCCATTTGATCGCGGCACCGGCGACGAAGATGGCGCCTTCCAGCGCGTAGGTGGTCTGGCCGGCCAGCCGGTAGGCGATGGTGGTGAGCATCCGGTTGTCGGANNGCCTGCTGGTCGCCCGCCATGCCGGCGATCGGGATCGCGCGGCCGAACAGGGCGGGGTCGGTATGGCCAAAAATATGGGCGTTGTCGTGCACCTCCGGCAGCACCGCGTCCGGGATGGCGAACAGGCGCAGCAGTTCATCGTCCCAGGCGCCGGTGTGGATATTGAAGAGCTGGGTCCGGCTGGCGTTGGTCGCGTCGGTTGCGTGCACGCGGCCGCCGGTGAGGCGCCACAGAAGAAAACTGTCGATCGTGCCGAAGGCCAGCTTGCCTGCCTCCGCGGCGGCGCGGGCGCCTTGCACGTGATCGAGGATCCAGCCGAGCTTGGTGGCGGAAAAATAGGGATCGATCAGCAGGCCGGTGCGCGCGCGGATCAGCCCCTCGGCGCCCTCTTCGCGCAGGCGATCGCAGATGCGCGCGGTGCGGCGATCCTGCCATACGATGGCGTTATGGATGGGTTTTCCGCTCGCGCGATCCCAGACAACGACCGTTTCGCGCTGGTTGGTAATGCCGATGGCGGTGACGGCATCTTCTTCGCCTTGGATAGCCTTGCGGGCGGTCGCCAGCGTGTCGCGCCAGATATCTTCGGGATCGTGTTCCACCCAGCCGCGATCGGGATAATGCTGGGCGAATTCCCGCCGGTCGGTTGCCAGGGTGCGGGCGTTTTCGTCGAAGAGGATGGCGCGGGTCGATGTCGTGCCCTGATCGATCGCCAGGATACGGGTTTTGGTCGTCAAGCGCGCCCTCCAGGGTCAAAAGTTTTTGCTTCTTTTTTCAAAAAGAAGGCTTCCTTACCTAATCGTCCCCCGTATGCACCGTATCCAGATCCGCGAACCGTGTAAATTCGCCCTCGAAAAACAGATCGATCTTCCCGGTAGGCCC
>PKZM01000095.1 GCA_003133065.1 Acetobacteraceae bacterium | reverse complement strand
ATGGAAGCATGATCGACCTGCATATGAGCAGGAGGTCCGGCTCAAACATGAAGCGTTTCTCGCTCGCATCGCCGCCGAGCGGGAGCGGCTGAAAACCCGGCTGAAGACGCTCACTTGGGGGGCATTGCTCGCCGAGACGCCGTTCTCACGATGGGACAGCCACCCTCCGTTTCCGCCGCCGGAGTTTGTCACGGCCGCGAGGGAACAGATCCACTCGGCGGCGCGAGCGCTTCAAGCGCTGGGACCTAAGCCAAGGCGCGCCGAGGTTCGCACAATCCTCAAGTCGTGTGTCGAATGGTTCAACGGCAAGGATGCCGAGTTCGGTGGTGTGATCGAGACAGAAGAGCGCGAAGATATCTGCGCAGCCCTTGAGGAACTCGCGTTTGTCGCTCGCCAAAAGGGGTTGGTTGCCGAGATCGATGAGTGGCGGGATTGGTAATGGACGCATGACCCGGCTACCAAAATGGACGGCAAGGGAAAAGCTTGGCCGTCCGGCCCGCCTATGTGGTTGTTATGATTGAAGTTCTCGGAGAACTGGCAAGGATTCTCTGCCAGCCGTTTCGGCAAGAACCTCAATGATATCAACGCTCGGAGCGCNNCCACCCTCATTTGGGCCAGGAAAGGGCCGGAAAGAGGAGGAGGGCGCCCCAGCAGCGAACCCCGGTGAAAATGACTGGCGGAACCCGGCGGCAAATGATAGGTTACATGTAACTCACTTTGGAGATTTGTCATGGCCTCGGCATCAGGCGCCAAGCCCTCGCGCATCAAGGTGCGGGAACATCGCGAGCGCCTGCGCGAGCAGGGNNAGTACTCACGCGCAGGATGATCAGGCGTTCATCGACGCCGTGGCGGATTGGGGCGATGAGTGAGGCCCAACGTCTTAAGGAGGGGCGAAATCTGGACTGTCGCCGGCGGCAAGGATTACGCCGGCAAGCCGCGCCCCGTCGTCGTCGTTCAGGATGATAGTTTTGATGCAACCGACTCCATCACGATCTGCGCCTTCACCACGGACGAGACGGACGCGCCGCTATTCCGCCTGCCCGTGCAGCCGAACGAGCGCAACGGCTTGCAGGCGACATGCCGTTTGATGGTGGATAAGATTACGACCGTGCCGAAGACCAAGGTTGGCGCCCGCGTCGGCCGGTTGGACGATGAGGATATCTTGCGGCTCAATCAGGCCGTTTTCGTGTTCCTGGGGCTGGCTGTCTCGCCACGGGCCGAGCGGACGGCGTTAGTCTCAGCGACATAGCTGCGCGGTCACCTGGCGGGATTGCACTCGATCCGCGTCAACAGCCAATGGCGGCTGGTCTTCCGCTGGGATAGCAGGAGTGGCGAAGCAGATGGCATCTCGGCCGCCGGAACGTGACCGTGCCAACGGCGCTCATCCTTGGGCGGGTATTCGGCAATAGCGCGGACTTCTGGCTTTACGTGCAGCGGCGCAGCGATCTGTGGGGGCGATGCATTCACCCGACGAGCGCGAACGGATTGCCCGGGCGCGGCCGCTGAACGTCGCCGCTTGAAACTGACTCGCCGCGCGAAAGCTGGCCGATCCGGCGTTCGCAGGTCTGTTCCGAGTTGGCGGAGAGGGTGGGATTCGAACCCACGGTACCCGCGAAGGCACAACGGTTTTCGAGACCGCCCCGATCGGCCACTCTGGCACCTCTCCAAACGCAGTGGCGGCGCGCCTTATAGCCGCCGGCCGGTGCCGCGCGCAACCCGCCCGACCCCGCTGGTTGACACACCAGGCCCGCCCGCAGTATCAGGCCCGACCGCGCCAGGGTAACCCGGCGTGTCCTGTCCTGTACGGTTGCCGTGCATGGCGGGTGGGGCGCGCAGACGCCTTAACCATAAGAATTGGCCCCATCATAGCGGCCACACAGGAGTTGGACTGATGTTTGCTGTGATCCGCACAGGCGGAAAGCAGTATCGCGTAACACCCAACGCGGTACTGAAAGTCGAAAAGCTGGAGGCCGAGCCAGGCTCCACGTTCACATTCACCGATGTCCTGGCCGTGGGGTCAGAGGCCGGCGTCACCATCGGCACCCCTATCGTCGCCGGCGCCAGCGTCACCGCCACGGTCATCGCGCAGGACCGGCTCGATAAGGTGATCATCTTCAAGAAGCGCCGCCGGCAGAACAGCCGCCGCAAAAACGGCCATCGCCAGCATGTCACTGTGCTGCGCGTCGCCGACATCATTGCCGCCTGAAGCGATAGGAGCATCCGATGGCACACAAAAAAGCGGGCGGCTCGTCACGCAACGGCCGCGATACCGAGGGCAGGCGTCTTGGCGTGAAGAAATACGGCGGCGAGGCTGTCGTGCCGGGCAACATCATCATCCGGCAGCGCGGCACGCGCTGGAAGCCGGGCACCAATGTGGGCCTGGGCAAGGATCACACGATTTTCGCGGTCGTTGAGGGACACGTAAAGTTCCAGACGCGGGCGGATGATCGGGTTTATGTGTCGGTTGAAAAACTGCCGCAGGCCGCTGAGTAAAGTCGTCAGTCATCAGCCGCCAGTCGTCAGGTCTGGCGACTGATGACTGGAGACTGGCGACTGATATGAAATTCCTCGACCAAGCCAAAATCTACGTCCGCTCCGGCGATGGCGGCGACGGCGTCATCGCCTTCCGCCGTGAGCGATTCATCGAGTTCGGCGGGCCAGACGGCGGCACCGGCGGCCGCGGCGGCGATATCGTGTTCGAAGCCGTGCCCAACCTGAACACCCTCATCGATTTCCGCTACACTCAGCATTTCCGCGCCAAAAAGGGCGGCAACGGCGCCGGATCGGACCGCACGGGTGCCGCGGCCGACGACGTGCACATCAAGGTCCCCATCGGCACCCAGATCCTCGCCGAGGACCAGGAAACCCTGCTCGCCGACCTCGACACCCCCGGCAAAACGGTCGTCCTCTGCCGCGGCGGCGATGGCGGCCATGGCAACACCCATTTCAAAACCAGCACCAACCGTGCCCCCCGTCGCGCCGATAAGGGCTGGCCCGGCGAGGAACGCTGGGTCTGGCTGCGTCTGAAACTGATCGCCGATGCCGGCCTGGTGGGCCTGCCCAACGCCGGCAAATCCACCTTCCTCGCCGCCTCTTCCGCCGCCCGCCCCAAGATCGCCGACTACCCCTTCACCACCCTGCACCCGCAGCTCGGTGTCATCCGCCTCTCCAACACGGAGGAATTCGTCCTCGCCGACATCCCCGGCCTGATCGAAGGCGCGCATGAGGGGGCTGGCCTTGGCGACCGCTTCCTGGGCCACGTGGAGCGCTGCGCGGTGTTGCTGCACATGATCGATGGCGCCGCCGGCAACGTGGTGGATGCCTGGCGCACGGTGCGCGCAGAACTCTCCGCCTACGGCGCTGGCCTTGAGGACAAGCCCGAGCTGATCGCTCTCAATAAGCTCGATGCCATGTCCCCTCGCGAAGCCAGCGCCCGCCGCGCGGCCCTTGCCCGCGCCTCCGGCCAGGAGGTTTTTATGATGTCCGGCGCTACCGGCGTAGGTGTACCTCAGATGCTCCGCGCCCTCCAGGACCGCATCACCCTTTATCGCCAAGCGCGTACCCAATAGTTAAAAGTTTTTTGCTTCTTTTTTTCAAAAAAGAAGAGTTTTTCTTCTGTTCTTTTTTGAAAAAAAGAACCAAAAAACTTTTACCCCTTTGGGCCTTGTCTGGATAATTTATGCGTCGGTCTGTGGCTTCGGCCAGGGTGCTGGTGATCAAGCTGGGCAGCGCGCTGGTGGTGGAGGGCGGCACCCCCCGCGACGCGTGGCTCGCCGGCGTGGCCGCGGATATCGCGGCGGCCCGGGTGCGGGGCACGCAGGTGATCGTGGTCTCCTCCGGCGCCATCGCCCTCGCGCGCCAGGCGCTTGGCCTCACCCAGAAGCTGCTGCGTCTGGAGGAAAAGCAGGCCGCCGCCGCCGTCGGCCAGATCCGCCTCGCACAGGCCTGGACGGAGGCGCTGGCAGGGCAGGGGCTCATCGCCGCCCAACTGCTTCTCACCCTCAGCGACACCGAAGATCGCCGCCGCTACCTCAACGCCCGCGACACCCTGCGCACGCTCCTGTCGCTGGGTTGCATCCCCGTCATCAACGAGAACGATTCCGTCGCCACCGCCGAAATCCGTTTCGGTGATAACGACCGCCTGGCCGCCCGCGTCGCCGAGATGGTGCAGGCCGATCAACTGATCCTGTTTTCGGATATCGATGGACTCTACACGGCCGATCCCAAGCGTGATCCCGCCGCNNATGCGCACCAAGCTGATGGCCGCCCGCATCGCCACCCAGGCCGGCACCGCCATGGCCATCGCGTTGGGCCATCGGGACCGCCCGCTCTCCGCCCTGGTGGAAGGTGCCCGCTGCACCTGGTTTCTCCCGGCGGCCGAAGCCCGCTCCGCCCGCAAGAACTGGATTGCCGGCAGTCTTCTCGCTGCCGGCGCCTACACGGTGGATGCCGGCGCCGCCCGCGCGCTTGCCGCTGGCGGTTCCCTCCTCCCCGCCGGCGTCCGCGCCGTCACCGGCACCTTCCAGCAAGGCGACGCCGTTCTGGTGCTCGGCCCCTCTGGCGAGCGCCTCGCCCAAGGCCTCACCGCCTACGATGCCCCCGACGCCGCCCGCCTCGCCGGCCACCGCTCCGAAGAAATCGAATCCCTCCTCGGCTGGCGCGGTCGCGATGAACTGATCCACCGCGATGATCTGGTGCTGTTCTAGCGCATCATTCGACCAAAAGGGGTTACCCGTCGGATAAAGATGCCCGCCAAAACAAGAAGCTAGCGAATTTTCCAGCCGTCTATCCAAAGTCGGATAGGTCGAAAAATGGCCTAGTCCTTACGGGTTACAGATGTGGAGGTGTCGGGGGTCAGAACCACAAGCATATCGCCATCGTAGCGATTCGCCGTGCCCGTCGCGCTATCCACTGCCCAGCCTGTACCGCCCCAAAGCAGCGCACTGACCACGCTGGCCGCGGCTACGTCAGCCTTATTGGTTCTGGATGTCGGCTGATATCCGTCCTTCTCGCACACAACCACCAGGTCGACAGGCGATAGCCGTATATCCACCGCTGCCGGTGTAGAACTCACGTTGCCGATCACCACACCGCTGCGAAACACGCGGCAGGCGGCTCCCTCCGGTGCGGTGCTGATCAGGATGTGCTGGGTTTTCTCGCCCACCACGGAGGCGCAGCCCGCCAGCGCCAACGTGGCTGCCGCAGCGGCAGCCACGTTGCTCGGCAAACGCCTCAAATCGTAACGCCCGCGGCCAATTGCTTAGCCGCCTGTCGCACCGCGTCGCTCATTCCTGACTCCGACGATAATGGGTGCGACGCCGACTCGCCGTCCGCTTCAAACGCTTCCACGACCGTATTGCTCCCCGACTGGATGATCTTGACAGCAAGATTTACCCGGTTTCGCCCCGCGAGTGCACCTACGAGAATGCGCTCACCGACCGTAACCTTTGCATATTTGACGATGTCGATATTCATCACCAAGTCAGTTGGTTCGTTCGCAACCACCACCTTGGAGAACCGTCCATCGGAGAGGAGCTGGCCAAGCACTGCCGACCGAACGTCGGCCAATACTTCATCGGACCCGTCCGCGGTTGGTGTGACAACGATTCGGACAGACGGGGAGGCAGGAAGATTTATCGGCTTTGTAGCCGATTGAACCGTGAAATTCCCGCCAGCGCTACAGGCCGCAAGCAGTGACACAGCAAATGCGCCAGCAAACCAGCGAACGGAAAGCGGAAAAGCGAGCATTCGGGAAACCTTTAAAGAGGATCGATACCTACGCGTATAATGCGCACAACCGGTACGATAAACTACAAAAATGATCCTACGAAAGGTGCCCATGTTCATATGCTGCTGAAATAAATGCAGAAGCCGGCCGCGAGCGTGCCGTCTAAGAGCGCCCTTCAAAACCTGGCATGGCGAGTCAGATGGCGTTCGTTTTTGAGCACCGGCGCGGAGCGGCCGTTTGGCGGCTGTGAGCACCGGAGCGCAAAACACGGGCGCCAGATGGCCGCCGGGCAGGTTTTGAAAGGCGCTCTAACCAGTGCCGGCCCGGAATCGCGTGTGGCAGTCACCGGCGTGAAGAAGGCTCTCGGGCCGATTGTCCAGTTCCGCGCCGAGGACCGGGCCTCTCTGCAAGGTCTTATGTCTTATGCAGCGCCGCCTGAAAATGCGCATACTCCCGCACCCGGTTGGCATATTTCCGCCACGCGGACGTTCCCTCATACCGCGCAAACGCCGGTACCTTCTGCACAAAACTCCGCCCCAGCGCCTTCGGTGATGCCTCCACCGCCGCCTGAAGGCTCTCAAACCACGCCGCCGGCAGCGCCGCCGTCGCACCCACATGCGGCGGGGCAGGCACCCTACCCGCACGAATGGCCCGCCGCAGCACCCGCAAAGGCACGCCCAGCCGGCGCGCGGCTTCGGGAAAACCAAGTGTTGTGTCGCTCATCAAACCAACTTCCAAAATTATGCGAACGCTGTCTCAGCATCGCGTCAGAAGAAAGGCAAGGTCTTCTTTTTTGAAAAAAAGAAGCAAAAAACTCTTACGCGGCTGTCGCGGACTCGCCGGCTAAAAACGCCGCAAACGCGGCCGCATACTCCGGATGCCAGCGCGACAACGCCGGGCGGCCCTCGATCACGTCGCCGGCCGCCCAGGCAATCCGGCGCTCATCGCGCGCCCGCGTCGTCTCATGGTCCAAACACCACAGATAAAAATCGCCACGCTCCACGCCGGCCAGCATCACATCCACCACCTGATCCGCATCCCAGGCACCCGCGGGCTTCTCCGCCTTGCCGGTCATCCCGGTATAGGTAAACCCGGGCACCAGCAGATGCGCGCTCACCCGCGCGCCCGCCACCTGCCGCAACTCATGCGCCAGCAATTCGGTAAACGCCTTAACCCCCGCCTTGGAAACATTATACGCGCTGTTCCCCGGCGGCAGCGTAATCCCCTGCTTGGATCCCGTATTCACCACCACCGCCGGCCCATCCTGCGCCAACATCGCCGGCACAAAAGCCTGCACACCATGCATCACACCCGCCAGATTAATCCCCAGCAGTGCCTCCCACGCTTCCCCATTCTCCCAGGGCTTGCCAGGATTATTTCCCACCGCCGCATTGTTCAGCAGCACATGCACACCACCAAACGCCGCCACCGCCGCCGCCTGCAACCCACGCACCTCATCCGCGCGCGCCACATCCACAACCTTGGCTAGCACGCGCGCCCCATCCAGACCCACCCCCGCCAGCGCCGCCGCATCGCGATCCGCCATCACCACGTTCATGCCAAGCGCCGCCAACCGGCGCGCGGCGGCCAGGCCAATGCCGCTGGCGGCACCGGTGATCACGGCTGTTCGGCCGGGCTGAAACGCGGGGTGATGCATGGAAAACTCCAAAAGAAAGAATGTTCTTTTTTGAAAAAAAGAACCAAAAAACTTTTACCTAATGGTGCGCGCCTCGCCGGCAACGCACGCCACAAGTCAAAAGTTTTTTGCTTCTTTTTTTCAAAAAAGAAGACCTTTCCTTACTTGCCTAACTCACGCAGGAACGCGATCGTCTCCGCCTCGCTCACCACATCCGCATATTTCGCATTCATATCGAACAAATTCGCCTCATGCGGCGCCGCATGCCGATCCCCGCACGCCTCGCGCACCACGGATGTGCGAAACCCATGCGACATCGAATCCACACATGTCGCCCGCACGCATCCGCTCGTCGTCAGCCCCGTCAGGATCACGCTATCGATCCCCGCCGCCGTCAGCGTGGACGCCAGCGACGTTCCGAAAAACGCGCTCGGATACTGTTTAGAAATCACCAATTCGCCATCCAGCGGCTCCAGCCCCGCCGGCCACACCGCCGTGGGCGATCCCACCACAAAATTATGCAGCGGCCGTGCCTTTTCGAAGAACCGCCCGCCATCCAGCCCGCCGGCGTGATACACCACCCGCGTCAGCACCACCGGCACCCCCGCCGCCCGTGCCGCCGCGCGCACCCGCAGGGCCGAGGCCAGCGCATCATCCACCCCCGCATACAGATCACATGCGGGATCGAAATACGCCTGCACGAAATCCACCAGCACCAGCGCCGGCCGCCGGCCAAATCCCACCCGCCCGCCATAGGCGCGCCGGTAATTCTCGGCCAGGCTCTCCTCGGTCTCAGCCGCCATCACGCCCCCATTTGCGTTCGAACGCCCACACATCCTCAAACCCGATCAGCCCGCAGAACGTGCGGAAATCGAACATCGCAATATCCGCCGCCTGGCTCACCCCATCCGTCTTCAGCCGGATCAGCGCCTGCTCCATCGCCGCCGCCGCCACCAGGCTCGTCATGGAGGGATAGATCGCGAACGCATACCCGATCTCCGCCAGCACCGCGGCGGGCAACACAGGGGTCAGCCCGCCATCGGCCATATTGGCCATCATCGGCGCATCGATGCGCGCGCAGGCGGTGCGCATCTCCTCCTCGCTGGTTAGCGCCTCCACGAAGATCACATCGGCCCCGGCCGCCCGGTACGCCTCCGCCCGCAGCAACGCGCCATCCATCCCCTCGCTCTGCCGCGCATCCGTGCGCGCGATGATCAGCGTGTTGCGCGGATCAACCCGGGCGTCGCAGGCAACCTTGATCTTCTCCACCATGTCCACCGTCGGCACCAGGCGCTTGAACGGCGTGTGCCCGCATTTCTTGGGGAACTCCTGATCCTCGATCTGGATCCCGCTCACCCCGGCCGCCTCATAGCCGCGCACCGTGTGATGCACATTCAGCAGCCCGCCATACCCCGTATCCGCATCCGCAATCACCGCGGCGCGGCTGGTGCGCACCAGCGTCGCCATCCGGTCCAGCATCTGCGTGTAGCTGGCAATTCCGGCATCGGGCAGCCCATAGGCGGAGGCCGTCAGCCAATAGCCGGTGCCATACACCACATCGAAACCAACCCGGTCGGCAATCACCGCCGTGATCATGTCCTGGATACCGGGCACAACAAAAAACTGGTTCGCGTCAAGCTTCTCGCGCAGGCGTATCGTGCTCAAATGGGTGGTCTTTCCTGTTTGCGGAGCACAAAGCCGATCAGGCCGGCTAAGGCAAGGGCGTTGGCCACTGGCGCCGCACAACAATCTGGGGCACCTGACCCGAATAACAAACACGGGAGACACAAAATGAACACGCCCCTGAACCGCCGCTGGACCCTCCAGGCCCGCCCCGTCGGCCTGCCAAAGCGCAGCGATTTCGGCTGGGCCACCCTGCCCGTGCCGGAACCGGAGGATGGCCAGGTGCTCGTCCGCACCCACTACATCTCGCTGGATCCCGCCATGCGCGGCTGGATGAACGATGCCCGCAGCTACGTCCCCCCCATCAAGCTTAACGACGTTATGCGCGCCGGCGCCGTGGGCGAAGTCGTCGCCTCCCGCTCCCCGGCGCTGAAGGAGGGCGAGTGCGTCGTCGGCATGCTCGGCATGCAGGATTACGCCGTGGCCGACGCCAAATCCCTCACCAAGGTCGATCCCAGCCTCGCCCCGCTGCCCCTCTATCTCAGCGCCCTCGGCATGCCGGGCATGACCGCCTATTTCGGCCTGCTCGATGTCGGCGCCCCTCAGCCGGGCCAGACCGTGGTGGTCTCCGCCGCCTCCGGTGCCGTCGGTGCGCTGGTCGGCCAGATCGCCCGCATCAAAGGCTGCCGCACCGTCGGCATCGCCGGCGGGCCGGAAAAATGCGCCTACGTGAAGGATGAGCTCGGCTTCGATGCCGTTATCGACTACAAGAACGAAGATGTCGGCGCCGGCCTCACCGCCGCCTGCCCCAACGGCATCGACGTCTATTTCGACAATGTCGGTGGCGAGATCCTCGATGCCGCGCTCGCCCGCCTCGCCCGCCACGCCCGCGTGGTGATCTGCGGCGCCATCTCCCAATACAACGCCACCGGCGCCTGGGTTGGCCCGAAAAACTACCTATCCCTTCTCGTCCAGCACGCCCGCATGGAAGGTTTCGTGGTGTTCGACTACGCCACCCGCTACCCCGAAGGCGCTGCCGCCATGGCCGGCTGGCTGCACGAGGGCAAGCTCAAATCCAAGGAAGACATCGTCGACGGCCTGCAGACCTTCCCCGAAACCCTGCTAAAACTGTTCAGCGGCGAAAACTTCGGCAAACTCATCATCAAATCCATCTGAGCGAACACAGCAAAACGCCTCTCCCGCACTTCGCGGGAGAGGAAGGCGCCCAGTAGGGTGGGCTTCAGCCCACCACGCGGCCGTTCCCTCACGTGCGGCATCTCTTCGTAGGGTGGGCTTCAGCCCACCACGCCGACGCCCGACCGGCGTGGTGCTTGAAGCCTACACGACGCCCAGGCAGGGGAAGGTGAGGGCAGGTGCCGCGCAGAAAACCCAAAACCCCCGGAGCCCAGCCATGGACCCAATGGCCCGCCTTCTCCACCTCGCCGCCGCCGCCCGCCTCACCGGCATCGAGCAAGGCACCTCCTACGGCACCCCCTCCCTCAAACTGCGCGGCAAATTTCTCGCCCGCCTGAGGGATGCGGAAACCCTCGTTATCCGCTGTCCCCTGGAAGAAAAAGAACTTCTCCTGGCCGCCGAACCCCAATTCTACTTCCAGACCGACCACTACATCGGCTGGCCCGCCATCCTCATCCGCCTCCCCGCCATCGACGACGCCCGCCTGACCGCCCGCCTCGAATCCGCCTGGCGCCTCCACGCGTCCAAAAAAGCCATCGCCGCCCGCCAGGATGCCATGCATCTTATCAGTGCGTAGGGTGCAATGCGCTTTGGCATTGCACCAACCGATTTCGCTGCACCCGCCTTGGTGCAATGCCGAACGGGCATTGCACCCTA